>JAFAMM010000056.1 GCA_019233375.1 Acidobacteriaceae bacterium | reverse complement strand
GGTGGTGGCGGATCAAGGCGTCAAGGAAGGCAAGTTTCAGGAAGGCTGAACGGGGCGCGGCTCCGGGCCGGAACAAGTTCTCAAGAATAGGAGTGTTTTAGAAGAAATGGCGGACATCAACGCAATTGCGGATCAGATTCAAGGCTTGACGCTGCTCGAAGCATCGCAGTTGGTCAAGCTGCTGGAAGAGAAGTTGGGTGTATCGGCGGCGGCGGCGGCCCCGGTGATGGCGGCCGGCGGCGGAGCACCGGCGGCGGCGGCTCCGGCAGCGGAAGAGAAGACCGAATTCACGGTTGTGCTCACCGCGGCGGGCGCCAACAAGATCAACGTGATCAAGGCCGTACGCGAAGTCACCAGCCTCGGTCTGAAGGAAGCGAAGGACCTCGTCGACGGCGCGCCGAAGCCGATCAAGGAAGGCGTCAACAAAGAGGAAGCCGAAGCAATCAAGAAGAAGTTTACGGACGCGGGCGCGACAGTCGAGGTTAAGTAGTCTACACTCGACCGGCCGCTATCAATTCCGCACTGCTATTTATACGAGGAGCAAGTCCGGCCTGCCATCCGGCATCGCTGGCTTGCTCTGTGCTGTTGAGTTCGTGGTATAGTGAATTAGACGTCAAGCCGGGACGGTCCAGCATCAGATTTGCGGTTCTCATTCTGTAAAGTTCTCCCGCGGGCTCGTATGAGTCGGCGGGGCTTTCGCATGCCCAAATTTGTCCTTTCAATCTCTGAATCGCCTGCAACCTGTGTCAAGGCCCGAGCGACCTTGCTGCGCCGCACTCCCGTCGACGCCCAGTTCCCCTCTCGTTCTTTCTTTTACGGGTTCTTTCCCGCGCGCCGCCCCTTTTACGCGTCGCGCCAAACATTTGCTGGCGGACCGCCTGATCTGTCGTTACGCGGTTTACCGCCGGATGTCTGCCGCTGAATGGCCGCTCTGCCGCTGAGTAGCGGCAAATACGGCGTTAAGTTGCGAATTGTTGAATGCAAGTCATTGTGTCATTGGTTTCCTAAAGGACAAGCGTAGATGCCCAACGTGTCAAACGGTTCTCTCCGCGAGAGAGTTGATTTTTCGAAGATCAAAACTTCGATCCCCATTCCCAACCTGATCGAGGTGCAGAAGCGTTCTTACGAACGTTTCCTGCAGATGGATCTGCTTCCGAAAGAGCGTGACGATGCAGGTCTGCAAAGCGTTTTCAGCTCGGTGTTCCCCATCTCTGACTTTCGCGGTTTGAGTCAGCTCGAGTTCGTCGATTACTCCATTGGCAATTGGGAGTGCAAGTGCGGCAACCTGAAAGGCCTGCATCACCTGCGCACTATCTGCCGAAACCCCGCGTGCGGGGCCGAGATCCGCACGGACCCGTTCCATGCCGGCGATGTGCTCTGCCATAAGTGCGGCACCTTCAACAAGAACATCGTTACCTTCTGCAACCGGTGCGGCGATCCCGTTGCCCTGCAGCTCAAATACGATGTTCCAGAGTGCGAAGAACGCGGCATGACCTATGCCGCTCCGCTCAAAGTCACCATTCGCCTCACGGTATATGACAAGGATGCCGAAACCGGCAATAAGACCGTCCGCGACATCAAAGAGCAGGAAGTCTTCTTCGGCGAAATCCCGCTGATGACCGACAACGGCACGTTCATCATCAACGGCACCGAGCGCGTCATCGTTTCACAGCTGCACCGTTCGCCTGGCGTGTTCTTTGAGCGCGTCCAGACGCAGGGTTACTTCCTCGGCAAAATCATCCCGTATCGCGGCAGTTGGGTTGAGTTCGAGTACGACAACAAGAACCTGCTGTATGTCCGTATCGACCGCAAGCGCAAGTTTTACGGCACCGTGTTCCTGCGCGCGCTGGGGCTCAAAACGGACTCCGACATCATCCGGTCGTTCTACAAACTCTCCACCATCACTCTCAAAGAGAGCAAGCTCTTCTGGACCGTTAACGACAGTCTGATCGGGATGAAGCTTTCGCATGCCGTAACAGGCAAGAACAGCGAGCAGGTGGTCCCGCAGGGCCGCAAAATAACGAACTCGGTCTATCGCGAGATGCAGAAGGCCAAGATCGAGCAGGTGGAAGTTGCGGCCAACGATCTCGACGGCGCTTATGTCGCGAGCGACGTGATCGACATGTCCACGGGCGAGGTGCTGATTGAAGCCAACCACGAACTGACCCCGACCGCGATCGGCAAGCTGGCCGAAGCGGGCATCGAAACCTTTGAGGTCTTTTTCCCGGATCGCGACGACGCGGGAAACGTGATTTCCGCCACGCTGCGCAAAGATGGCGTCAAGAGCCAGAATGACGCGCTCCTAGAAATCTACCGCAAGCTGCGCCCCGGCGACCCGCCCACACTCGATACGGCGACCCAACTCTTTCAGGGTATGTTTTTCGATCCGCGCAAGTACGATTTCTCGCGCGTGGGCCGCATGAAGTTCAACATCAAGCTGTACGACAAAGCGGACGCGACGCCGCTCGACAAGCGCACGCTTGATATGAAGGACTTCACCGATACCATCCTGTATCTGCTGAAGCTGCGCAAGGGCATCGGGGTCGTGGATGATATCGATCACCTCGGCAACCGCCGTGTCCGCGCGGTTGGCGAACTCCTCGAAAACCAGTTCCGCATCGGACTGGTTCGCATGGAGCGCGCCATCAAGGAAAAGATGTCGGTGTACCAGGAAATGTCGACAGCGATGCCGCATGACCTGGTGAACGCGAAGCCGGTTATGGCGGCCATCCGCGAATTCTTCGGCTCCAGCCAGCTGTCGCAATTCATGGATCAGACCAATCCGCTGTCGGAGATCACCCACAAGCGCCGTCTGTCGGCGCTCGGACCGGGGGGCCTGTCCCGTGAACGTGCCGGATTCGAAGTCCGCGACGTCCATCCGACGCACTACGGCCGCATCTGCCCGATCGAAACGCCGGAAGGTCCGAACATCGGGCTTATCTCGTCGCTGTCTTGCTTTGCGCGAATCAACGAGTACGGCTTTATCGAAAGCCCGTACCGCCGCGTCCGCGAAGGCACGCTGGTGGACGAAGTCAAGATCCTGAATCCGGGCGACACCGAGTACCGGGTCGGGCAGATTCTTCCCCGCGAAGAAGTCGATGAGGCTAACCAGCGGCTGGCTGCCAGCAAGCAACACGCCGAACTCGAAGCCTATTCCGACTATCTCTCCGCATGGGAAGAAGACAAGTACATCATTGCGCAGGCGAATGTCGCCATCGACGACGGCGGCCGCATCGTTGACGATCTGGTGAATGCTCGTCAGGCCGGCAACTTTGTGCTGAAGCACCGCGACGAAATCGAGTATATGGACGTCAGTCCGAAACAGCTCGTATCCGTTGCCGCCAGCCTGATACCGTTCCTTGAAAACGACGACGCCAACCGCGCGCTGATGGGTTCGAACATGCAGCGGCAGGCTGTCCCGCTGCTGCGCGCCGAGGCTCCCTTCGTGGGCACCGGGATGGAGCGCGTCACCGCGCGCGACTCCGGCGCGGTTGTTATCTGTAAACGCTCGGGCATTGTTGATTCGGTCGACAGCGAACGCATCATCGTTCGTGTCGAGGGCGGAGCCCACGAAGGCCAGATGTCGCGCGAAGTGGGCGCCGATATCTATCAGCTCACCAAATTCAAGCGCTCGAACCAGAACACCTGTATCAGCCAGAAGCCGATCGTTCACCAGGGGCAGAAGGTCCGTAAGGGCGACGTGCTCGCCGATGGT
>JAFAMM010000447.1 GCA_019233375.1 Acidobacteriaceae bacterium | reverse complement strand
AAGTTAGGATACCGGCATGAGCCACGGTTGATGTCAGGAGCGTTCGTCCTGTCACAGGTGGCAGCGCTGCCAGACGCGCTTCTGGCGCTGTGGCTGGCACTTCTGGGCGCGGGAGTAGTTCAGCACAGGCCCGGCCTGGTGGAGGGCGCTGCTATAGGCCTGGGCTTGTCGGCGGCCGCGACGTGGTTTCTCCGAACGGTCAGTACGCGATTTCAGCGCCGCTTCCGCGATAAGGTAACGATCGCGCTCGAATCGCACGTCGCGCAACTGCAAGCGTCGATCGCCACGGTCGCACATCAGGAACGTCCGGAATATCTGGATCGCCTTTCCATGCTTCGCAATCAGGTGTTCGTGCTCGACCACATGTACATGTCGCTATTTTCCACACTCGGTTGGATTCTGCGACTGGCGGTGACTCTGGCGCTTCTAACCTCGATACACCCGGCTCTTATTTTGCTTGCCATCTGCGCTGCCCCCACCGTGTTGACCTCCTCGTGGCGCCCCGTGGTGGAGAGAAGCGCGCAGGAAAACGGCGCGCAGGCAAACCGATTGGCGCGCCACCTGTTCAATCTCGCTACGACGGCGGCGCCCGGCAAGGAAGTTCGCGTTATGGGCATCGGAGAGAAACTGAGCCGGGAGCGTTACACTGCATGGCAGAACTGGTACTCCCCAGTGGCGTCCGCCCGCTGGGGATCGGCCTGCTGGCACGCACTCGCCTGGGCGGTATTCGGATGCGCTTATGTCGCAGCGGTTGTGTTCGTATCTACCGGATTGCACGCATCGCCCGCGCAGGTGTTGCTGGTGCTTGCTGCTGGAGCACGCTTATCAGCGTATGTCGGCGCTACCGTTGGCGAGGTTGGGTTCCTGCGCGGATTCTGGGCTGATGGTTCGCGACGGCTTGCCTGGCTAGAGGACTACGCAGAGTCGGCTGCCCGCCAGGGCGATCTGCCCGTGCCTTCACCTCTCCGACAAGGCATTCGATTAGAACATGTGTGCTTTGTCTACCCGGGCACGTCTCGCACTGTTCTGGACGACGTCTCTGTAACTCTGCCCGCGGGAGCCGTGGTTGCGATTGTCGGAGAGAACGGGGCGGGCAAAACGACGTTGGTGAAACTGCTCGCAAAGCTGTATGAGCCGTCCTCCGGCGAAATTCTCGTGGATGATACACCGCTTGCACGGCTCCCGGCAACAGAGTGGCGCAGCCATCTTGCAGGCGCGTTTCAGGATTTCTTCCGCTTTGAATTCAGGGCCAAGGAGACTGTCGGACTGGGCGATGTCCCGCGACTCGCTGACGAGGCCGCGGTTGTGAGAGCTGTCGACCGCGCAGGTGCCGGCGACGTTGTGGCGCGTCTAACGTTCGGACTTAGTACTCAACTGGGGCCGACGTGGCCGAGTGGGGTCGATTTGTCCTTTGGGCAATGGCAAAAATTGGCGCTGGCCAGGGGATTCATGCGTGATGAGCCGCTGCTGCTAATTCTTGATGAGCCTACCGCAGCGCTCGATGCCGAGACCGAACACGCGCTGTTCGAGCGTTACGCAGCCGCAGCACGAAGCGGTATGAATGCCAATGGCCGAGTCACAATCCTCGTGTCACACCGGTTCTCTACGGTACGAATGGCCGACCTGATTATTGTGCTGGATGGAGCCCGCATGGTGGAGGCCGGCACTCACGAGGAGTTAATGGCGAAGCGTGGTCAATACGCGGAGCTGTACTCGATCCAGGCAGCGGCCTATCAATAACCGCACGCGGGGCCGCGCTGGCTCATTTTCCTGGGTCATTGGAGTGAGTTGTTACCTTTTTGAACACGAATTCCTGAAGAAGCGCATCCACTCCCTGTGACGCTACGCTCAGCAGACTGTACTGTATGGTTTGTCCGGCGCTGTTACGGATCGCTTTTGGGTAATAAAGATCCGAGATGCCGGCCGAAGCAATGTCGCCCAGTAAGGACGAGTAGTTTACCTGCCATTTGCCGTTATCGCCTTTACAGCGAAAAGACCATGAAAGTGCGTAAAGAGCCCGGGAGACTATCGTTCCGGTTCCCTTGTAGTAGTAGCGTGGGTCCTGACGCAGAGCGGCGTGAATCAGGCCCGATCCGAGGACCGTGCCGACAAAATCGTCAGCGTACGCAGCACCAAAACGTTTAGTAAAGCCCTCCGCTCCCGTTCCGTATGCCTGATAATCTTTGCTGTTTGTCTCGGCCGCTGCCTGGGCCGCCGCTATTCCAAAGTTGACGGGATCGATAGCGAGGCGGAATGCCAGCCACATTTTTTGCCGCGCGGTCAGCGGAGCCGGATCATTGAAGTAAACAACATAGAAGTTCGGAAGAACGCCGAGCAGCCGCTGCTTCACTTCCGATTTCATCTGCGCCTCGGCTACTTCCCGTTTGGAGGCGGTTACGTCAACGTTCGAAGAAACAGCGGCGAGGTGTAACGTTATGTCAGGCAACTGCAAGGTCTGATTGGCGGCCAGGCTGATTTGCGGATTCCCGAACGAAGCAAATCCGTGCGCCGCGACGGTTAGCTTAAAGTGCCCTGCGGGTAGCGACGCAAAGCAATAATCTCCCGAGGAGTCGGTCTCAGTGGTCCACGCCACACCTGTTTCGGTGTTTAGCAGCGTTACCGGAGCACCCGCCAGTATTGCTCCAGCTTCGTCTAACACGGTACCTTGAAGGCTGCACGCCGCGGCTGGCGAGACGCTGTCAACATCGGCTCCTGATAACAGATCTTGCGCCCACGCAACCGCCGGAAAACGGATTACAAGGAGCAATGCCGCGAAACGAATGCCGAGAGCAAGCTGAGGGGTTCGAGCTGGTTTCATGCGCGTCATTCTCGGATGCAGGAAAAGATTGTACCTGTGCATTAGACCAGCCGTCAATCAGTGATTCCTGATGATCTCACCGACAGATCAGTTTCTTTTTTCTTACGGATGCGAGCCTGTTCAGCGGATGCCCGGGTGCTCTGAGAAACATGAGCCTTTCATCAGCAGCATCATGCCCCCTTGCCTTTCAGAGCCGGCTTTCCACACAGGAGACCGAGTTCTTTCAAACGCGCAAGCAGAACAGTTAGCTCCTCTTCTGGTGATTGCTCCGCAGAATTCAGGTACAGCTCAGGTGTCAGCGGCGGTTCATACGGATCTGAGATTCCGGTAAGGTGTTTAATTTCCCCGGATAGCGCTCGCTTATAAAG
>JAFAMM010000411.1 GCA_019233375.1 Acidobacteriaceae bacterium | reverse complement strand
TCGGTTTGAGGCCGTATGAAAAGTGCGGGTCCGCCGAACCTCCGGAGTATGCGGTCTCGGAGAACGCTGCCGCCCGATTGAAGAAGGAAACAAAGGCCGGATTCAACCGCACAGGCGATCCCGGGTCCGGCGCAAAGCGCGCGCCTTCGCGCAACAGGTACTTAGACAAGCTCGCATCATAAAACGTCCACAGCGCGCCTTCTTTCGGTTTGAAGGCTCTGTTGACATCTGCCGCCGCGGCGGGCACCTGCGATCCCGGACTGAACGGATATTTGGCCAGGACAGACGACAACTGCGCGCACAGGCTTTTCCCTTTCGCATTCAGTTCGGCCGGTCCGAGACCTCTCAACAGGCCTTCGACGTTTGTGATCGGATCTTCGAGCAGCTTTTCGACTGTCGAATCGAGATGGGCGACCGGGTCGAGCGTGAAGTTCTGTGCCATTTGCCGGGTGACCAGCTTCGCGTTTTCGGCGCTCGAAAGTGTTTGCGCCGCGGCAGCGTCATTCGGGGGTCCGCCCTCCTGGGCAACCTGATCAAGCGAGACCTGGAGCCCGGCAAGCGCCTTCATGTAGCCGTCATTCGCGGAAACGACATATTGATCCGTTGCGGTTGGCGGCATGACAGCATACAGCGGCTTAAAGGCGTTCGCCACATCGGGATTCTTCACCGCGGTGTTCTGCGATGCCAGCCAGAACATCGCCAGCAGCGGCGATTGAGCACTGCTCAGGTGATTCAGCTTTTGCGCTGCATCCGGGATACTGCGATAGGGAACGATGGCAGCGCGCTTGAGATAGTCGCGCCACGTCGAAATGAAGTCGCCGGTGTAGCGGGCGCTCAAAATTCCCTGAAGATGGGACAGATCCGGCATAGAAGACGACTGGTCTCCGAGTACCCACTGCTCGCCGGCAAAGAACCTGTCTACATGCTGAAGATTGTCCTGCATAACAGCCCAGCCGCCCTTAGAGAAGGCGCCGGGAACCTCATACGAATCCACGACGTACGCGGCAGAGCCAGGGAACCTTGCATTGAAGTTGATCGGCCCATTCGCCTTGTTCGCTTCACCAAGCATGAATTGATATACACGCTCTGCACCGGCGAATTGCGAGAGGTAATGACGCCCGCGCTCGATGGCCAGATTGTCGTTTTCGTTCGAGAATGGATTCTCTGTTTTCAGTTCCTGGCTGTAGAAATCGAACTGCCGGCGGGCGAGATCGAGGCGGACGGGGTCCAGAGTACGTCCGCCGAGCCAGCGATTGACCAGCAACGGCGCGAGATACAGCTTGGTACTTTTTTCGTGATGCGAGGTCGTCATCAAATACGCTTTGAGCGTGTCGTATGCGAACTGATAATCGCCGGTTGCGCCGGGCGAAGAAGGCAAGGCGCGCAGAGTGGCCAAGAGGTTCTGTTGCGTCTGGCCAAACAGCAGACGCCGGAATTCGTCAAAGTAGATCCGGCGCGCCGGTGCATAGAGTTCTGAGCCGGTATAAAGCCCCCAGCGCAGGTTGAGTGGCGCTCCGTTCTGCTGATAGGAGGAAAGCGTCGCGACACCCTGCCGCAGATTTTCAAGGCGCTGAAGCGATGCGAGAGGCGGCAGTGCTCCCGCCGCGGCATCAACAGGCGCAATGGCACTCGATGCGTTCAGGATCTGACGCTCAAGAGCCCGGTTCTTCAGAAATGAGACAGACAACGCGGCGCACAGGAGCAAACCGAGAGCGGCGGAGAGAACCAGAGCAAGGCGGCGTCCGGAGCTGACGCGCGAGCTGGCACTGCTCGATGCCAGAGCTTCGTGATCGGCGAGCAGGACATCTGAAAACAGATGGGGCAGGAAAACCCATTGCGGCACGCGCCGGCCAGCGGCCGCGACCTGAACCGGCGCAGCTTCAGTTTGCGGCGCGTAACGGAAGAGAGAGGTCGCCCCGAGATCGACCGGAGCCGGCTCGGACCGGCGTTGGACCGGCGCGGGAGCAGCGTCGTTGACAACGACCGGCCTTACGCCGGTGAAGTAGAAGCCGCGCAGAAAGGGACTAACTCTCAGCTGGCTCGGACGGCAGAGCTCAACCAGAAACGAAACGAGTCCGCTGCGCAGCTTACCGAATTCGCGAGCGAATTCGTAGGCGCCCGGCAGTTTGGACGGGTCGTTTTCGCGAATGAGCAATTCCGGGCGGTTGTCAGCCAGGCCGAAATACAGCGTTCTGAAGGCAGCCGCCACGCGATCTGACTGTTCCTCGGTGTAAATACGTTGGCTGGTTCCTTGAGCGACCGGCAGCGTGAC
This sequence comes from Acidobacteriaceae bacterium, assembly GCA_019233375.1. Classification (GTDB taxonomy): domain Bacteria; phylum Acidobacteriota; class Terriglobia; order Bryobacterales; family Bryobacteraceae; genus Bog-105. Next base: position 7,225 of record JAFAMM010000411.1, on the reverse strand, counting down.
ACCAAATACCTGAGCGGCTTCGTCATGATTCAGATTCGAGGCAAAATCGAGGAAGAACGGCAGGCGATCGAGCCGGGTAAAGAGAACGTATACGGGAAGACTGATGCCGAGCTGCTGTGAGAACTCGCTGAGGCGCGCGTGCACCTTGCGGGCGGTTGCCAGGGCTGCGTCGGTGCCCCCCGGCGCAAGGAATGTCTCTGTATCGAAGCAAACGAGAGCAGCGCGAGGAGCTTGCCGCCCCTGACTGACGGCAAGCAACCGGCCGGGACGCAAGCGGTTTGTTACCGCGCCCCAGCGCTTCGCATCATTCATCAGCGCTGCCGCAGGCTCAAGAAAGATGTTTCTGCTAGCGAACCAAAGATTCGCATTCCGCGTGGGGATTACGTTGTTTTCCTGGTGAACCTGCCCGGCGATCAGCTCGGGCTCCAGGCCCGACTGCAGGACCGTGGTGGTTTTTGCGGCTCCGCGCTCGCCCATTACCAGGAAGACGGGCAGCGTTCCGAGCCGCGCACCGCTGCCGGCTTGCGATCCCGCGAGTCTCGATTCTGCCTCGCGGAAGAGCATCTCGAGCTCGTCTTTGGCATCGAACGGCTGCGCAGTGCCGGCGTCTTTCTTTTCGCGGGTGAACCACCACAAAGCGGCGGCACTCAGCAGACCGAGAACGGCCAGCCCGCATACCAGGATCCAGAAATCGGGGCCATGCAGCTTCAGCAGCCGCGCGACAACGACCGAGAGTCCGATCCAAACCAGTAAGCCGGCAGCCAGGACTGGTGGTTTCATTGCGCCACCCTGATGGCGGGAGCGGCCGCGAGTTCATGCACCGCAGAGACGCCCGTATTGAGCGAGAATTTGAAGACGAGGAAGAGCAGCAGGGCGAGACCGAGCAGCGCGGCTGCGGCGTAGCCTAGCGATCGCAACGCAGGATCATGCGCCGGCGCATGCGCCCGGCCAGGTTGGGGCGCCCAGTTGGGGGCCAACTGCCCGGCACCCCGGATGCGGCGCATCTTTTCCGCTATGGCATGCTCGAAGGCACGCAGTTCTCCGTGATTGCCGATGGTGTAACGGCCCTGATATCCAAGCAGCAGGCACAGATCGTACACCTCGAGCACATCGGCGATGTTCTTAGAATCGGCAGCGCGCAGCAGGGCGTTGAGATTTTCAAAAAATGTCTCACCGGCAACATGTCCACCGAAGAGTTCTTCCTGAAGGGGCTTACGCGGCCATGATGCAAACACCGGATTGTGCGAATTGAGAACAGATTCATCCAGGAACGCTACAACGGCGAATGCAGCCAGCCGGAAGTCCTGCTCGGTGTAGCCTTTCTGGCGCGCTTCCTGGCTGGCGGCCTGAAGAGCCGCTCGCATCTGACTCCTGAAAGCGCCGGCGTCGGACACATGCTGGCGGTTCGAGCGCAAGCGAACGATCGCTGTCAGGATCTCCTGAACTATCAACGCGAGATTTTCGGCGTTCTGGGTGGGCGTTGTCATGTTTCGGTATCGAGAACGATCTGCAACCGTGGCTCGGCGCCGGGAATCTCCTGCGGGATGTAAAGGCCGACCCATTTTGTCTGGCGAATGTGATCCCAGCACGGTCCCGCTTTGTTGATAGCGAAATACTGCGTTTCGACAGCGGGCGAAACAGCGGCGGGCGGCGTAGCCAGATGAGTCAGAGTAAGGCCGGGCAGCGCGCGCTCGACCAACTTCGGAACAAACTCGCGCGAGCAGACTTTGACAAGCCGAGGCGTTCGCTCCATCACGGCCGCGTCACCGGCGGACGAGCGCACGCCCAGAATCCAATTCGAGCGATCAAAGGCCCTCTGATCGCGAATTTCGCCGGTCCAATAGCACTCGCCTGAGCGTTCGAGCGGAATGGTCAGGCAGTTGGCAGGAACGATCAGATCGAGATGCGCGCGAATCATCTGATCCAAGGCGGCGAACGTCACATCGAGCTGGCGATGATCGTACAAGGGAACGGAGCGCGGATGCGATGCCAGTGCAAACGTAAATAAGGCACCGGCGAGCCGGGAGAGCTCAACATACAGTTCCTCGGGATGACCATGCTTCACGAAACAGAGATGCCGCAGCGGAAGCAGGCTCGCGTTCACGGAGTGCGTGAACCAGAAGGCAGCGATCTCGCGCGCGGAAAAGCCCTGCCGGTTGCCGGATTCGCGCACAGCCAGGGCAGCGCTTTTTTCTTCCATGATTTCGATAAGGCGGCGCAGGAGCGACATCAAAGTGCCGCTGGCGGAGATCTGCAGGCAAGGAGGAATGAATGAGGGATCCGGCAGGAAGTGCCCCGAGCCGCCGCGCATCACACGAGCAACCGGCAGTGTCAGCCAGTCGCCTCCGTCTTCGGTATCGAGCAGCAAGCGGATGTTCTTGCGCGCCACTCGCACGGGACGTTCATCGCGTCCTGTTGTCTCATCCGGCAATTGCCGCGTCTCGGCGAAGTAGCGGAACCCGTTTCCGTCCTCCCGCGACAACCCGGTATTCTGCTGGTCGATTTTTCGCGGCGCGACAGCCAACGAAACCAGAACCTTTTCACGAGTGGGCGGAAAAAGGTCTTGAATCGATCTGGATTCAGGCAGTCGATCGCATTCGGGCATGTTAAAAGCGAGTCCATCGGGAAACATGCCGCGCGCATGGAGGACCGCGATGCGCCCGTTGTGCAGGGCTTCGGGATCGAGTTCGCATCCGCTCACGCCCCAAGCGTAGGGCCAGAGCGCCGAGATTGCGAACTGAATCGAGTCCTCGAAGTAACGGCTTTGTGCCTGGAAGTGATGCGGCCCGAGGTGCATCCCCTCAGACCAGATCACGCGGGAAAGAGATTTCATACCGGCTGGGGGAACCTCAAGTCGACCACGACTATCCTATGATGGTCGTTTCCGCTGCCAACAAACATGCCGACTTTTGGCCAGTTTGAGTTATTAGAGCCCATACTTCTCGGCGCTGAAGAGACCTGGCTCGCTCGCGAGCACAACTCGGAGCGGACTTTCCTGTTGCATAAGTTCTCGCGAGAAAGCGGCATTCGTGAACGCTTGCTTACGATGAAGCCGCAGGATCTGACAATGCTGGTTCGGGCCGGCGAAGAGAGTGGAACCTTCTTTGTTGTCACGTATGATGCTCCCGATCTGCGCGATTTCCGCCGCTGGGTGGAAGAGAGGGCGGTAGGGCTTTCGCGTTTGAAGCCGGAGGGGCCCGCAGCGGTGGAAGAGTCCCCAGCCGCGCCGCAAGCCGGATTGGACGCATTGACCACTACCGTGTTCCGGCAGCCTGCCGCGGGCGTCGATCCGCAAAAAGATATTCCTACTGTCATTAAGCCGGCCATCCAGCCCACATCTCCGCCTTCCCGCTCTCCGCAGCGCCCTTCGCTGCCGGTGGAGCCAGCCGAACCGGGTGAATTTACGCGCATGTTTTCCACTCCGGCCGTTTCACGCGCTGAACCGCAACCGCAGCCGGCCGCACCGGCAATGGACGCGGCTGAGCCGGGCGAATTCACTCGCTTGTTCCAAACCCCACTCAGTTCGCCGCCAGCAGCGCCGCCGGTCTCCGAGACCGCAACGCCCGCGCCCGGTGAATTTACGCGCATGTTCTCTGTGCCGGCGGTTCCTACCACGGCGACGCACGCGGCGGAACCGAAACCAGCACCGGATCCGAAAACGGAACCGGGTGAGTTCACCCGCCTATTCCAGGCGCCAGCGACATCGGCCAATCCGGTACAGCCGCCAACAACACCCTCTGCTATAAAAGCGCCAAACGAGCCCGGTGATTTCACAAAGTTATTCAGCAATTCGCTACCTTCTTCACCGCTGGCTTCCGCTCTGGACAATCCGTCGAGCGAGCATCCGAAGGAGCCGGCACGGGCGCCGGGCGACTTCACGCTCCAATTCGGACGACCAGCGGCGGCATCGGACACCGGCTTGCCAACCAGCCTGCAAGCGGGTTCGAGCGCGATGCAGCCGCGCGATACAGGCGCGACGGGGGTGTTCGCTGCGCCGCCATCCATCGCGCAACCGGTCTCGCCCGCGCCGCCTGCCTCAGGGCCGGGCGAATACACGCGACTTTTCAATCGCCCGCCTGACATACCAGCCGCGCAGGCTCGCATCGCACAGAGTTCATCAGCGCCGGTTCCGGTTGTTCCTCAGCAGGAAGCGCCGGTTTCGGAGGCAGGTCAGGCGCGCCGTAATCTGCTGCCGCTCCTTCTCATTCTTGCGTTGTTCGCTCTGGCCGCTATCGCTCTCATTCTCTTTTTCGTTCTCAGACAGCAAAGCAAATAGTCACTGCGCCTGAGGCAGAAGCACGATCAACTCCAACTGCGGATTCGGGAAATCACCGGGAACGTATGCTGCCACATTTCGCGACCGCGCAATCGCCTCCCACGCCAAGCCTCCCTGCCCCACGCTGAAGTATTGATAGTTGAGCTTCACCGGAATCGAACTCGGCGGAACGGACACGTGAGCCAAGGGTACGCCCGGCAATGCCTGGCGCACAAGATGTTCGATGTGTGTCGCCGAGCAGACCTTAATTAACTGCGGCGTCCGTGTAATCAATTCGGCCTGGCTCATCTCCGCGCTCACGGCGAGATACAGCCTGGTGTTCTTCAGGTATTTGTCGTCGTTGACCGCAGCCGCATAGATCGAATTTTTCACCAGCTTCATGGGTAACGATACGAAGTTGCTGGGCACCACTGTCTCAAGCAGAATGCGCAGTTTCTCGTCGAGATCGGAGAAGCTGAACGAGAGATTGTCGTGATCATAGGCCGGAAGGTGCCGGGGTTGTATGGTGGTCGAAAAGGTTGTGAGCGCACCTGCCAGAGTCAACATGGCGGTGAATAGCCGTTCGGGATGTCCGGTGTTTGCGGCAAAAAGATGATGGATGAGCGGGAAATGTGAGTTGATGGTGTAGAGCAGCCAGAAGCTCGCGATGTCGGCTGATGTGAAATCCGCCAGCCCCTGATTTTTTTCCCGCCGGAGTCCCGCGAGCTGGCCGCTCTTAGCCGCAAGAATCTCGACGAGACGCCGAGCGACGGATACCAGGTATGGGCTCGCCGCGAAATCCAGGACCGGCGGCACAAACAACGGATCCAGATGAAAGGTGCCTGTCGCGGTGCGCTGCACGCGTGCGGCGCGCAGTGCGGAACTGCCCTCCCGCAGCTCCTGTCCGGTCAAGAAACGGAAATTCTTGCGACCGATCTGAACCGGCTTCTCAGCGAGTCCCGTATTCTCATCACGCATGAGCACGAAATCCGCCCGATACCGGGTGTCGCCGTTCCACTCGGACCCGGAGACGTTCAGTCCTTTTTCGCGGTAAGGCGGAATGGTCAGGTAGATATCCAGGCTGTCACTGTCAACGTCGAAGCAATCCACGATGCTCCTGGGCGGCGGGCCGGCATCGGAATCCGGGATATCGAAGAGCAGACCGTCCGGGAAGATGCCGGATGCCGCGCTCAAGGCGAAAGTGCCGGTTGAAAGCGCCTGCTGATCCACGCGCCATTCACGAAAACCCCAGGGGCGAAAAGAGAGAGCTTCGAGCTGAAACTGCAGCGTGTTTTCGAGGAAGCGGTCCTGAATCTGAAGGTGCTGCGGAGTGAGGAATGTGCCCTTGGACCAGATCACGGGCTCGAGCCGCTTCATGCCGGGATCTCCTTCAGACCCAATTGCAAGCAGCGCTCAAAGCGTTCGACCGCCATTTTCGGCTCCTTAATAACCGCCAGCAGAATCCCGCCAGCAGCGATTTTCGCGGCGACGTTCGGCGGGGGAGGGACGCTTTGTACGTGAGGCGGAGCGATGCTGCCTTCCGAAAAGAACGCGGCGATGGCAACGCAGCCTTCCGGTGTGCTGATCTTCGCCAGTTCCGCGGCTTTCTGAGCGGCGCGGCGCGCCTCGTCGTTTGCCTCCGTCAGCCATTGCTGCGCGGCGGCAAGGGCTGCCTTCTGCTGCTCTGTCTGCCCGTTTTCCGCGCCGAGTTCGCGGACGCACGCGGCAGCCCAAGCAACGGATTTTTTCGCGCCCAGCACTTGAGCAGTGAACTTTACAGCATCCGGAAACAGACCCGCGTTGGATAGACCGGCGAGGTAAGCTGCCGGCGTGAGATCGCTTCGAAACAGCTTTTGAGCGCCCTCGCTCAACTCCGCGTTCGCCAGCAACTCAGCCGATAGTGTATGAAGCTGTTCTGTGTCCGGCATGTCAGTTGATCATGGTGATGCCGCCCTTGACGGTCATCATCGCATCCGCGCTAACAGTGGTCAGGACTGCCTTGGCTTCGAGTTGAACCGTACCTTCAATGCTGATCATCAGCCCCTTGATGGTGATTCCTTCCTGCGTCAAAACAATACTGCTCTCGCCGACTTTCAACTCGATCTGCTGCATGGCTTCATGCGAAGCACTACCAAGCGAAACCTGCGTGCTTTGATTTCCCATGCTGATTTTCGTCGCTTGGTTACCCTGGTCGAGCGTCAGCGAGTGGTTCCCCTCTTTGACCGTGATCGTAGTGTCTTTTGTGATGGTCTCGGTATGAGCGCCCTTCACCTCGATTGTGCGATCGTTATCGACGGTTTGTGAATCGTCATGCTCGACCTCGGTCTTCATGTCCTTCTGAGCATGAATGTAGATCTCTTCGTTATCGCTTTTGTCCTCGAAGCGAATTTCATTGAAATTGTCGCTGCCTCCGCCTTTCGAACTCCGGCTCTTAATGCCCGATTGAGTTGACTTATCAGGCAAGGTGTACGGGGGCATTTGCTCGGCGTTGTAAATGCGGCCGACAATTAGAGGACGGTCCGGATCGCCTTCGAGGAAATCGACAACTACTTCCTGACCTATCCGCGGGATGGTCATCCAACCCCAGTTCTTGCCGGCCCAGATCTGGGACACACGTATCCAGCAGGAGCTGTTCTCATCTTTTTTGCCGAGGCGATCCCAATAGAATTGAACTTTTACCCGACCGTATTTGTCCACATAGATCTCTTCACCGTCCTTGCCGACGACAATGGCTGTCTGTGAACCTTTGACACGAGGCTTTGGGGTAATTCTTGAGGGCCGGAACGGAGTCTTCACCGGGATGGCATCAAACTCGTTGCGATAGGTGTAATCGGGTGTACCATCGGCCGCCACATAATGCGGCGCGGAGGCCTCATGCGTCACCTTGGTCAAAAGATACGAGCCGTTTACCTCCGACCGGTAATGGTCCGAAAGGTCGAACTTATATCCGCTCGTGAAGCGGATGCAACT
>JAFAMM010000367.1 GCA_019233375.1 Acidobacteriaceae bacterium | reverse complement strand
AAATCTTGAAACGACCATTCCGGCAAGCCCGGATTACCGGCTGCGCCCGGAGGGAAATAGACAGTTCACTTTGGGAAACCCCGGCAAATGTTCCGCGAGCCATCCGTGCGTGGTTCTATCCCGGCGATAACTTCGGACAGACCTTTCCTTACCCCAAGAAGCTGGTAGCGCAATTGACACCGGCGGCGCCGGTCAGCCTGCCTGCTGCAATATTTAGCCTGCCTACTGCGTATAGAGATCGTAAAACCTTCGGATGTCAGTGTTCTCCGGGCCGATGGCGGAGGCGTGATCGCACCGGATTCGAACGGGAGCCTGCTGACGATGATTACCTGTTATCCGTTCTATTACGTCGGATCCGCACCGAAGCGCTTTGTCGTACAGGCAAAATTGATTTCGGCCAGCACGGATCCGACCGCGCAAATAGCGGGGCCTAAAGGTTTTCGCTGGTATACTGGCGTTTGTGCCTCTTGGGAGGTCGTCTAATGGTAAGACTGCAGACTCTGGATCTGCGTATCGGGGTTCGAGTCCCTGCCTCCCAGCCATTCAATCCCAAGAACAAATCGAGGCACCCAGATTAACCTCCTGCATTTTCGGCTTCCCGTGGATGTGAAAGTTCCAGCCGCAACTGGCATCGTTTCGCGAACGATTTGCTGTCGGCAGCCGCGAATGGCGAGCGAAGTAGCTCACAAGAAAAGTCAGAATTTGGAATAGCCACCTACCCATTCTGAAATGCAGCCCTGCGCTAGTCTCAGGGCTCACGTTGCTTTCGTCGCTGCGCTGATAGTTGCGCGTGAGTACTCGTCATGTATCGGGCGTGGCCCGCTCGCTGTGCTTGGTTTATCGGAAATGAGATACGCAGCCTGGGACGGCATTGCGATCGTGATTCCGTGGGCAGCGATGATATCCATAATTCGCAACAGCAGATCCTCTTGAATCTCCAGAAATGCAACATAGTCTGGAGTTGTCACGTACGAAAAGACCTCAAAGGTCAAAGACGAAGGACCAAAGTCGACAAGCCGAATTCGCGCGCTCTCGTTTTCCACGCGTGGATCGCTCTTCAGCAAGTGAGCGACCTGCACCAAAACTGAGCGCACCTGCTCAGGGGACGTACTAAATGGCAGTCCGAACCGAGGATGGAACCACATCTTCTCACGCATCGAGAAGTTCTCCAGTTCCATTTGCGAGACTTTCCCATTTGGGATCGTGACCACCGTGCGGTTCAGCGTGCGGACTCGAATCGCTCCAAGGCCGATGTCTTCGACGATTCCGATCTTGTCCGCAACCTTACAGAAATCACCCACGCGAACGGCTTTCCGCGTGACGAGGGCGAATCCACCGAACAGATCTTCAATGGTCTTCTGGGCCGCCAAAGCCAGCGCGATGCCACCAATTCCAAGGCCCGCCAGCATGGCACTCACGTTGACGCCAGCTCCGTTCAGCAGCATCACGGCGGCAAAGAAAACTACCAGCAGCTTAAAGACTCGGTGAGCGAGACCGAGAATCGCGATCTGAATTGAGGCGTTTCGGCGCTGCAGATGGCTCGATCTCAGGTCGTTCACAATGTTGCTGAACTGGATCAGCAGCCATGCAAGGCTTACAATCGCAACAACCCAGGCAACCCTTGCCCAAAAAATACGTGCAAGAACCGAGACGGCCATCTTACCCAGGAACCAAATGGCGATCGCCAGAAACAGTAAACGAAGCGGCGGCCTGAGCTTAACAAGGTAGTGATCGCCCATCTCAGCGCTCAAGCGGCGCAACGGTGCCCGAAGCAACGGTATCAGTGCCCGGGTGACAAGCGAGGCAAGCGCAATCGCAACAATCAGACCCAGTATGATGACGGCCCAACGCCACAACGGAAGCGAAAGTATCCGGCGCTCCCGGAACGCAGGCGGCAAAGACCGCGCCACAAATCGCTCAGCTAAGTTCGTGTGCGCGTCCTCGAAGGCTGCGGGAATCTTCTCCAGCGTCTCAGCGGAAAAGAGCCACACAGGAGGGCCGGATTGCTTCTGGACGCGTGAAAGCAACAGATCGAAGTTGCCAGACGCCGTTTGTATGGTTCCAACTCGTTCCCGATTTTCGGGCAGGCCATCCCTCCGGGTGCCCGCCTGTACTCTGGAAAGTTCATTCAAGTCGCCGGAGAACTCGCTGTTTATGACGACCTGAAGCTGGCGCGCGAGATCTTGCGCCTGCGAAGGCGATCGGCGCGTATCGAGGTACTGCGCAGCTTCGGCATAATCTCCGCGTCCAACAGACTTCAGATACCCGAAAACACAGCCGTAAGGAGTTTCGCGCCCATAAATGTCTTCGCTCGACGTTTTTGCACTGTCGTCTTGGTGTACATTCGTGGCGGCGGGCGACTGGGCATCGATTTCTCCTGAAAGTAGCGCCAACGCTGTTAACAGACACGCTCGTGTCACCCTAGACATACAAATTTTTCAGCCCACTTCAGGACACGACTGAGTCCGCTTCCCTCCATGAGTCTCGTCAATGTCACTCACGGCTATGCGGCTGTAGCGACGCGTTTGCTCTGAAGGCTGATGAACCCCACCATGTCACGGATTTAGAATTTCTCGGCCACAATCGCAGCTATTCCACCCTTTTGCAGGACTGAAAAAAGAGTAAGTCGAGCGGGTTGCCGTGGACATCCTTCACTGGCTCACGGAGGAGAGATCTGTGCCCACCAAAGACATAGTTGACGTTAGAGAACAGAAGCGGTTGAACGACGCCCGCGAGGGAGGGGATTCCGTGGAAAAAATGGGGACCCTATCTTTCCGAGCGACAGTGGGGCACGGTTCGCGAAGACTACAGCCAGGACGGAAACGCGTGGGACTATTTTTCCCATGATCAGTCGCGCTCGCGGGCTTACCGCTGGGGGTCGGTGGAGGAACGGTGGCAACGGAGGAGGCGCCGATTCCACGAGTAAAGGAAGTTGTGTGAAGCGATTTAACGATAGCGCGGTGGCTAAATAAGCATGCTCAACTTCAACCACGAGCATGCGTTGCTGTTTTCGCCGGCAGTTTAAGGGTTTTGCACGGTGGTCCGCGATCGCGGTTACCTTCGCCAATCCGGACTAAAGTTAGCCGATAGCTCCATTAATCAGCAGGAGATGCCGCAGCGCCACGGCGACGACTGATCCTGTTCGATAGCGCGCGGGCGCAACTGTACGGGGCCGCAATCAGGACAGGGCCGAGAATCAGCGCGGCGCCGGGGCGTATCAGGCGAAAAATTAAATATTGCGAGACGAGGTCGAGAAGAATCGCGATCGAAACGAGATTGCGGACAGACGAGAGCATGTCGTTCAACAACTGCGGCCTAAGTTCCTTGTGAAAGATCAATCCCCACAGAAACGGAACGGCTCCTTCGCGAGCATCCTTTCTGCCGTCCCGAAAGCCCAACAGCATCGCCACGGTGGGCTGAAGGATAAAGCGGAAGCGGCCCGGCCCATGCAGGCGCGCAAGCATGTCCCCAAAGAAGTCGCTGGTGAAGAGGTACGGATTTCCGGTCTTAATAACACGATAGAGCGCATGAGGCGTAAAAGCCAACAGGATGGCCAGAACGATGATCGGCAATATCCAATCGCGATACTTGGATTTCATTGAGATAGACCCAGCAGGGCTTTTCACCGGTAGCGGCCTGGCTGCGATCGTCTTACTTGGGAACGCAAAAAACACCTCGGAATCCTGAAAACCTAATATATATTGCCTCAAAGCGCTTTGCCCACTTCGGCCCAGAAGCGGCCTGCTTTTACCTGCTGGACGCATCCTCCATCAACTTGCGGCATACGTTGACACGAGATCTTGCGAATCCGGGCGTGCCGGGCTTCAGATTGGTAATGGACAGAGACTGACGCATTGTACAGAGCCCGTACAGGAGATCCTCACCCGTGATTGGGCGGCCTGAAGCGAATGCTCTTTGACCTGCCATGATGTGGATTTCACGAAGCTGGGCGAACGACATGCCGTCCGTCTGTTCCACTGCGGCTTCGAGGTCGGCGTTGTTAAATGAAAGATCCAGCTTCTGGAAGTATTCGTGGCGTAGCTCGGCAGAGGGCAAGGGAAAGGCGACCAGTCGATCAAAGCGCCCGGGGCGCTTGAGAATCGCCGGGTCAAGAGCGGTCGGTTCGTTCGCTGTCGCCACGGTGACAATGCCCTCACCGCTTCCAATCCCGTCGAGCCCATTTAGGAGCGCCTGAAGGCTAACTTGTGTTTTAGATTCTCCCGTGCGGGGGAATACGCGATCGATGTCCTCTAAGACCACCAGGCTTGGTGCATTCTGAGCTGCCGAGGCGAAAAGGTAATCAAGATCAGCGTCGTCAATTTCTCGGGCGAAGAAGCGCATTGTGTAAGCGGTCAAGCCGCGACTTGAGATCATGGCGCGAATGGCCGAGGACTTACCGCAGCCCGGCGGCCCGTGCAGCAAGTACCCGCGCCGGAATGGCAGTCCCATTTGACGGAACCATGCCTCCCGCTCGAAAAACATCTCGAAGTCATTGCGAAGAAGGGTGACAACAGTGGGGTCGAGGGTCAGGTTGTCCCAGGAGTACTCCGTTATCGCTGTCGCGGGACCGCGCCCGACTTTGAGCCGCGCCTTTCCGTCCGAGACCTGCAGGCTCTTCAGCAGCGATATGAGCGGCTCCAGCCCGTGCTTCGGGACGATGAGAATATCCTGCCGGGTTTCGGCCACCCCGTCCGGCCCGGAGTAATACCCGGTGCAGACTGCAACGACGGGAGTCGGAAGGTCACGTAATTGAACAAAGACCGGGCCGTCGGTCCACTCGATTTCGTACGCCCAGATATCCTCGGTCCCACAGATTAGCGATTCATCCGGCTTGTTGGTTACCCGATGAAGCGTCAGATCGAAAAGTGGTAAGTGCTCGTCTGGGATCTCTACCAATTGGAGCATTTCCGCGAGACGCGCACGGGCTATGGGTATCGGCGCTTCGGAATCGATGTAGCCGAGCAATCGCTTGATCGCAGCGTTGTGGAAACCGATATCGGAATAGAGGATAACCGCATCCGGCAGCGATACGCCAAGCTTGGACTCGATCCAGCGACGATGAGGTTCGATTGCAGCGCGGATCTGCGTAGCGCGAGTCGCGTAGGAATGGCTAAGCTGCGGGAGACTCACTGGTGCGGGTTTACGCATTGGCATCGGCGATTACCTTTCCCCTTTTCCATGGCAGTCCCGGCACGTGCCCGTTCCAGAGCACCTCAGACATCGAGCTGGATACTGATCAGTCCTGCCGAAGCCGGGATACCCGTGGTGCCCGGTGCCAGCGCATGACGGACACCGCCCGGTACCGTGGCACGTTCTACATTTGTTCTTCTGGGTCATACCCATAACCTACGGAGCCGCCGTGCCGATGTTGAAATCAGGCGGGCGAAAGTGGCGAGAAATGTTGACTTTGCGTTATAGTACTCCGGTTCGGCGGCTTTCAAATGAGCCATGCGAAAGCTGCTATACTCCTTTCAAGGCGTACTACCGGCGGGCATTTTTAGACACGTTCTTAGACAAGGGCGCGTAAGGTCTTTTGAATCAGCCTTCGGTTCGAGTCCCTGCCGCCCAGCCAATCCGAAATATCAGCATCTTTCGAGGTAAATCAATCCCATACCCACCTGGATTCGGAGGGTGCAATCGAGCCTGAAGGCTCGCGCCCGGCGCAGACGCTGAATTGGGTCTCGAAGGTGTTGCACCTGGACTCAACGTAGTACAGTTTCGGTACGTCTCTTCAGTATGTTCCACGGAAATGCCCGGCAGCCGCAGTGTGGGTCTGCCGGTGAAGGACCGTCGCGTGCCTGTGAACCTAAGGAGATGCAGAGAAAGAACGCCGGCTCAGCGCTTACTTTGAGGGTGCCGGACCGGCGCAAGTCGCTTATAGATATGAACTCGCCGTTAATCCGACGGAATTAGGGGCCGTGGCAGAATTCCTTTTACGGTACGCGGACCCCCGCGGCCAGATGCACGAACAGGTGGCCGACGCCTCGAGCGAACGGGAAGCCCGGGAGCGCCTCGCGCAGCAGGGCTACCTGGTTTATTCGGTTCGGCCAAAGGACCTGAGTGCACGCCTGGGCAGAAGCGCCAGCCGGCAAAAAACGGTAAATCTAGAGAAGTTTTTGATCTTTAACCAGCAGTTTGTCACGCTGGTGCGCGCCGGTTTGCCGATCCTGCAGGGACTGGATCTGCTGGCCGACCGGCTGACGGATGAAAAGCTGGGCCGTTACATCCAAGCCGTGCGGGACGATGTCCGGACAGGCACGGTGCTTTCGGACGCTTTCGCCCGGCAAGGGGTATTTCCATCGATTTATGTGACTTCGGTGCTCGCCGGCGAGAAAAGCGGATCCCTTGTCGAAGTGCTGGAGCGATACATCACGTATCAGCGTCTGACGCTCGCGCTCAAGAAAAAGCTGCTGGTGTCGCTGCTTTATCCCTGTGTGCTGATTTGCCTGGTCATCGCACTCATTATCTTTTTGGTGACGTACGTGGTGCCGAACTTTGCCGCACTCTACAACAGCATGGGAGCGAAGCTGCCGCTTGCCACGGAGGTTCTGATCGCGGTTGGAACGACCGCCCGCAGCTATGTTCTGGTGGGATTTGCAGCGCTGGTGGCGGCGGGAGTGGCAGTCTATTTCTGGGCCAAGCGCGAATCGTCACAGGAGACACTGGATCGCTGGAAGAAGAACGCGCCCATAGCGGGCGAGATTTGGACCAAGTACCAGGTGGCGCAGCTGTCGCGTGTATTGGGCACACTCCTGGTCGGCGGCATTCCCCTTGTGCAGGCGCTTGAAACGGCAGGACGGTCGCTCGGCACCGTGCTGCTCAAAAAAGCGCTGGATAAAACCTCGGTGCTGGTACGGGAAGGGAAACCGCTATCGAGTTCGCTCAAGAGCACCGGGATCGTTCCCGCTCTCGCGGTGGACATGATGGAGGTCGGCGAATCCACCGGCGCGCTTCCTCAGATGCTGTCCAGCGTAGCCGAATTCTACGAAGAGGACGTTTCCACGCGCATGACGGCGCTGCTCTCGCTCATTGAGCCCGTCATTATGATCTTTATGGGTATTTTTGTGGCGTTTGTATTAGTCGCCCTGTACCTCCCGATTTTCTCTCTGGCAGACACCATCAGGTAAGGCAGCTATGGCTACAGAAACGATCAGACTGAAAGATCCTACGGAAGAGGCGGAGCAGGCGCGAAGCATGGCGCGGCGCTACTGCTGTGACTTTATCGACCTCAAAACTGCCAAAATCGACCACGAGCTGTTCCGCACGGTACCGGTTGACCTTATGTTCCGGTATCATTTCGTGCCTCTGCAGGCCTATAACGGCACGCTCGAAATCGCGCTTGCGGACCCACGCCAGATTGTGCAGATTGACGAGCTGTCGGTGCTGCTCGCGAAGAAGCTGAGGATCAAGGTAGCGACGTATTCGCAGATCACCGATCTGCTGAAGAAAACGGAACAGTCGCAGCGAGTACTGGAAGAGGTAACGGAAGGCTTCACGCTCGATGTAGTCGGCGACGAGGAGAGCGCGGAGGAAAACCTCTCGATTGACCGGCTCACCTCAGACGAAAGCAACATCGCACCGGTCATCAAGCTGGTCGATACGACGATATTTAACGCGCTGGAACGGCGCGCGAGCGATATTCACATCGAGACTCGCGATCAGGAGCTTGCGATCAAGTACCGCATCGACGGCGTTCTGCAGTATGCGATGAACCCTATCGGCAAGGAATGGTACTCGGCTGTGATCTCGCGCATAAAGGTCATGAGCGAACTCGATATCGCGGAGCGCCGGGTACCGCAGGACGGCCGTTTCCGGGTCCGCTACAAAGGCCGCCTGATCGATTTTCGTGTCTCGATCATGCCGACCATTCACGGTGAAGACGCGGTTCTGCGTGTGCTCGACAAGGAATCGATGAGCGAAAAGTTTTCGCGGCTGACGCTCGACGTGGTGGGCTTCGCCGAGCACGACATCGTGAAGTTCAGGCGCTTTATCAAAGAGCCCTATGGCATGGTGCTGGTCACGGGCCCCACGGGCTCGGGCAAAACAACCACCCTGTATGCCGCGTTGAGCGAGATTAAGAACGACGAAGACAAGATCATCACGATTGAAGACCCGGTGGAATACCAGATCAAGGGCATTACGCAGATTCCGGTGAATGAGAAAAAAGGCCTGACGTTTGCGCGCGGCCTGCGCTCTATTCTGCGCCATGATCCTGACAAAATCCTGGTCGGCGAGATTCGCGACCAGGAGACGGCGCAGATCGCGATCAATGCGGCGCTCACCGGGCACCTGGTTTTTACTACCGTTCACGCGAACAACGTGCTGGATGTTCTTGGCCGCTTTCTCAACATGGGCGTGGAACCGTATAACTTCGTCTCTTCCTTGAACTGCATTCTGGCGCAGCGGCTGGTGCGGGTGATCTGCCCGCATTGCCAGCATCGCGTGCGCTACGATGACGAATTCCTGCTCGAGAGCGGGCTCGAGCCCGATGCATGGCGGGATTTCCCGTTTCAGGAAGGGCGCGGGTGCATGGAGTGCAGCGGGACCGGCTTTCGCGGCCGCTCAGCTATCCACGAGCTGCTGGACTTGACGGAGCAGATTCGCGAACTGATTCTGGAGAGGCGTCCGACATCGGAGATCAGGCGCGTAGCGCGGCAGGACGGAATGAGCTTTCTGCGCGAGTCAGCGCTCGACCGCGTGCGCCAGGGAATTACCACGCTAAAAGAAGCGAACAAAGTGACGTTTATCGAGAGTTAGGACTTTGAAACTGGCGCTGATCGACAAATTACAGGGTTGGATCTCGGAACCGCCGCCGGAGCACCTCTTCGAGATAACGGAGACGTCGCTGGCGGCAGTTTCACCCAGAAACCCGCGCGAACAAAGGCAGGAGGCGCTCCCTGAGCGCGGCTTGGCGGTATCCCCGAGCGCACCCAATCTGCTGAAGCCGCAGCTTTATCGAGACGCTTTACCCCGCGTCACCGCGGGCGACATGACAAAGCGGCGAACAGCGGCTCTGGTCATTCCTGATTATGCTGCACGCACGGCGACTCTCGACTTCGACCAGTTTCCAGCGGGAGAGGAGGAAAGGCTGGCGCTCCTGCGCTTCCGTTTGCGCAAAAGCGTTCCGTTCCCGATTGATGAAGCGCAGGTAAGCTATGGCATTCAGTTCCAGCGCGAAAATCACGTCGACGTGCTCGCCATCGCGATCGCTCGCCCTATTCTTGCCGAATACGAATCTATCCTGGTCGAGGCGGGATACAGGCTGGGAGTGGTTGTGCCGTCGTCGCTTGCCGCCCTGCGGCTGTGCGGGAATGGAGAACAAAAGCTCAAAGTACTCGTTAAGGCAGCGGGCCGGATTATTTCCGTTTTGCTGATCGAGAACGCGCGCGTCCGGCTGATTCGTTCGCTCGATTTGGGCGAACAGGAAGGCGAGCCGGAGGCCACGCCTGTGGACGTGATTCTTCCCTTCCTGCAACAGACACTCGCCTACGCGGAAGATCAGATCGGCCAACCCGCCTCACAGCTTTTGCTGTGCGGATTCGGTCCGCAGACAACCGTGCTGGGCGAGATGGCGGAGCAGGAATTCACCATTCCGTACGCGCCCGTTCATTCTAAGTTCGGGGCCGCTTCGCAGGATAACGCGGGCTTACTGGGGCTCCTGGAGCGCTACGCGGGATGACGGCGAACACGAATTTCGAGATCAACCTGGCATCCAAGCCGTTCCGAAGGGAGCGCGCCGAAAATGCCCTGCTCGCGGCGATCTGTGCGGCGCTCGGGTGTTCCTTCCTTGTACTGCTGACCCTCTTCCTGCAGACACGCTCGAGCGCGGCTGATCTGAGAAAACACATCGAAGCGGAGAACCGGACTTTGCAGCGGCTGCAGGCGCAGCAGCAGAAATTCTCGAACATTCTGCGGCGACCCCAAAACGCGGACGTGTTTTCGCAGAGCGTTTTCCTGAATGAGCTGATCGCGCGCCGCGGCGTAAGCTGGACCCGTGTATTTGAGGATCTCGGAACAGTACTGCCCAACAACATGCGGCTGCTGGCGATACGGCTGCCGCAGGTTCCGAAGGAGGACGCCAGCGGGACGAACCGTGTGCAACTGGATATGGTCGTTGGCAGCGAAAAACCGGACGCGGTCATCACGTTGTTGAAGAAACTGCAGGAATCAAGCCTGTTCGGCGCGGCGGCCGTTATGACACAGGCTCCTCCAACGCAAAATGATCCGCTTTATAAGTACCGGGTGAGGGTGGCGTATGCCCAAAAGCTTTGATTGGCGGACGCTCGCGGGAAATGGCGAGCCGCGCGGAACGCGTTTTTGGCTGAAAATTACGCTGGCGGGCCTGGTGTTGTTAAACTGTATCGCTTTGTTCCTGTATCTGGACCCGCCGGGCGGTTCGCGCGCCCAGTTGCAGGCCCAAAGCCAGAGCGTGCGAATGCAAGTGGCAGCCGCACGCGGGCAGGCGCACCGCCTGGAGACGGTATCGAATAACGTGCAGATGGGCAGTATGCAATCCGCGGACTTTGAAGCGAAATATTTTCTCGAAAGGCGTCAGGCGTATGAAGCCGTGCTGGCCGAAATTCAAAGGATCGCCCAGATAGCAGGACTGCAGGAACGGGATGCGGTCTTCAGCGAGGAGCCCATCGAGGGCACAGATGACCTGTCGCTGCTGAACATGACTGCCAATTACGAAGGCACGTATACGGCTCTGACGCGCTTCTTGTTCGAGTCGGACCGGTCACCTATGCTGCTCATGCTCGATTCAATGGCCGCATCACCGCAGCAGAAAGCCGGCCTGATAACCACATCGATTCGCTTTCAGGCTATTATCCGGGAACCTGCTAACACTCCCACCGCGGGGGGCCAGCAGTGAGCAGCGGCACGCAAACGAAGATCTTCGGCATGCGGGTTGGCGTAAACCCGAAGATTTTGGTTTTCGCACTGGTGGCGGTGGCAGGAGGACTGTTCTGGTACAACTCGCGAAGCGATGATTCGCCGGGCGCGGGATCGGCTGCCAGAGCGACAACACAATCAGCACCCGTCGCCGGCATGCCCGCGGCGGCGAAGACGCGGCCAACGAGACCACGGCACACAAGCTCCGAGACTGACCGGGGGACGCTGCGGGTACGGCCGATCGACGCTGCGAGCGGGGATGTGGATCCGACGCTGAGACTCGGCCTGCTCTCCCGGCTTCAATCCGTAGCGCTTCCGGAGCACGAGCGAAACGTATTCGAAGCGGGGCAGGAGCCGGCCGAGGCACAGGCGCTGCCTGTCAAGGCTCCGAAGATCGTGCCTGACCCGCTGCCGCCGTCCACTCCGCCCATCACCAACCCCGGGCCGCCCCCGCTGAACATTCCGTTAAAGTATTATGGGTTCGCGAAATCCGCTTCCAACAAGGATCCCAACTCGGGATTCTTTCTAGACGGCGATAATGTTTTGGTCGCATCAGAGGGCGAAGTGCTGCAGAAGCGATATCTGGTGGTGGAGCTGACGGCCAGGGCCGCGAAACTCGAAGACACACAACTCAAGCGAGGACAGATGCTGCCAGTGGTGCCTGAGGCAACCGTGCAATGAAGCGCAACGGAGAGTCAGGGTCGGCGCTCCTCATCGTGTTCGTGTTTGCGGCGATTGTGGCTATCACTCTGTACGTGGAGATGCCGGTCGCTGTCTTCGAGGCGCGCCGGCAGCGGGAGCAGTTGACCATCGATCATGGCAAAGAGTATGCACATGCCGTTAAGCTGTTTATCCGGAAAATAGGACGCTACCCGACCTCGATCGATGAACTGCAGGACACGAACCGTATGCGCTTCCTGCGGCACAAATTTGCGGACCCGCTTACCGGCAAGAACGACTGGCGGATCTTGCACGCGGGCCCGAACGGCACGCTGATCGATTCCAAAGTAAAGCCATTGGGCGGCGGAACCTTCCAGGGCAATACCCATAGCACGGGCTTCGCGGACGGAAACAACGGCGCGGCATCCAACGCAAATTCCGACACGAACTCCGCGGCGAATGCAGAGAAGGCAAACGCCGGTTCCGGGCAATCGGAGTTTCCGGTAGCAGGTTCGATCGCCGCAGACGCCGCCGCGGGCACGTCGGCGTTGCAACCGGCTGCTCCCCAGCGACCACCCGCCATTGCCGCAAACGGTTCCGGCGGTTCGACTGCGGGGACCACCGCCGCGCCCGATGACAGCCAGAATCCGGGAGCTTCCCTGGTGCCGCCCCTCCCCGCTATGCCAACCGATACCACGGCAGCGGCGGCTTCGAATACGCAGGCGGCCGCGGCAAACGCCGCGCAGGCCGGCAATCCGGCAGGTGCGAACGCGAATTCAGGAGCCCCGGGCGAAACTCAAGGACAGAATTCAGCTTCGGGCGGGCAGAACCTGGTGAATAGGTTGAGTGGCTCTGGTACACAAGCAGGCGCAGGAACGGGACCCACGGGCGGGACGCTGGCAGCGGGGGGAATTGCCGGAGTGGCGAGTATCGCGCAGGGGCCCAGCATCAAAGCGGTCAACGATCAGCACAAGTACTCGCTGTGGGAGTTTTATTACGATCCGACCAAAGATCTATTGAAAATGCCTATAGCGGGCGTACCGCAAAACAATGGCGCAAACGGAACAGGCGCACCCGGGTTCGCCACCAGCACGCCGGCGAACTCCGCGAATGCCATTACACCGGCCCCAGGGAACAACAATCAGGCCGGTGCAGGATCCCCTACCACCACCCAGGACCCTTATTGATCCCGCGTGATTGATCCCGCGTCATTGATCCGGCCTGATTGGATCGGCGTGGTTTTCGCGTTTGCTTCGAAAAGCTAATGGGCAGCGGTATTACTGCCTGCCGCCTGCGATATCTGTTGCTGGTTGATCTGCGCGCGCTGCTGATACATGCGCTGCAACTGTTGACTGATATTGTCCTGGTTCAACACTGCTGGGGGGCTCAAAGCCGCCGCCTTCGCACCCCCAACCTCGTTCTGCTGCAGCGATGGGCGCGGCGCGGTCTGATCGGGCTCGATCAGAGCCGGGGCTGACGGTAGCTGAGGCATCGCATTGTCGCTTGCAGTTGTATTCTCGGGCTGCGCCGGAGGCACACTCGGGGGCGGTGGTTCAGGCTCCTGCCTGACTTGCGCTTGCACATTCCGGCGGTAATAGGTGTTCTCAGGAGGATTGGCTGCCACCGATTCATTGCCGGTCTTCTTGTCCTCGGGCAGGATCAGCACGCTCTGCAGTTTGTCCGGATCCGTGCCGGACGATTCAATCAGGTAGTTCAGATGGGAGTCCCTCAGCAGCGCCGCCAAAATTTCGCGAGGCGATCCAGGCCCAAGCTTTACGATTTGCATCCGTTCGCTATCGGGAAGCGGTGGCAGGTCGATGGCCACCCCCGTCAAGGCGGACACTCGCGTCAGCACTTCCGCCATCGTTGCGTTGACTACATCGATCCGAAGTTGCCCGCCCACATACGTGATGCCTTGCGGCGCCGGTGAAGAAGCTGGTTTCGGCGTATCAGGTTGTGAAGCGGCCGCAGGCGTTGAGTTCGTCTGAGCGAATGCGTTTCCCGCAAAAAGGACCAGCGTCAGTACCGAAAGCGTTCGAAAACTTCGCCTGGTAGCGATCTGTACCAACCCGACGATGCCCTTGTTTTCCATCTCTGCGACTTCTGCTTTCTGGCTCGCATCCCGAAAATGGCCAGAGTCGAGAAACTGCCTTAATCTCCACTCATGCTCAATATTGCTTCGGAACTAACTACTTCCCTTCCTCGCATCTCCTTCACGCTATAGGTGCCACGCTTCGATAATTCGTACACGGCCGGATATACGAGTAACTCCAGCACAAAGGAGGTAAAGATACCGCCGACCATCGGTGCTGCAATGCGTTTCATGACATCGGAACCCGCGCCGGTCGCGCACATGATCGGAAAGAGTCCAATGCAAGTGGTAGCGAAGGTCATGAATTTCGGCCGGACCCGTTTCGCGGCGCCATGAACAATCGCGTCACGCAGCTCGCCGATGCTACGCAGGCGGCCTCTTCGCTTTGCATCCTCGAACGACAAATCGAGATACAGCAGCATAAAGACTCCTGTTTCAGCATCGATCCCCAATAGGGCGAGTAAGCCGACCCATACCGCGGCACTCATGTGGTAGCCGGCGAAATAAAGGAACCAGACCGCGCCTACGGCCGAAAAAGGCAACGCCAGCAGCACGATCAAAGCTTTTTGCAGCGAACCGGTATTGAGGCACAGCAGCAGGAACACGAGACCGACAGTGACCGGTACCACGATCTGCAGCATGTGCCTCACTCGCTGCATTTCCTCGAATTGGCCGCTCCATGTTAGGGAATATCCAGCAGGGAGTTGCAAGCGGCCATGCAGAAGCGTGTCCGCCGCCGTAACATAGCTCTCGGGATCGCGGCCGGCAAGGTCGACGTAAACGTAACCGGTGAGCAAGCCATTTTCGTTGCGGATCATCGCGGGCCCACTAACCAGATTGACCTTTGCAAGATCACCTAGCGGTACGGCATGGCCATTTGCAGCCGCGACCGGAATGCGGACAAGCGCTGCCAGATCGCTGCGGAAGTCACGGAGATAACGAACGTTTACCGCGTACCGCTCCGGCCCGAGGACGACCGTGCTGACGTTCTCGCCGCCGACGGCATTCTCGACCACGCTCTGC
>JAFAMM010000279.1 GCA_019233375.1 Acidobacteriaceae bacterium | reverse complement strand
CCGCGCCCTGTTTCCACCGCGGCGGTTGATGGACAGACCGGCACGGAGCTCGAGGATCAGATTGCAAAGATCTGGAGACAAGTGTTGTCGCTGCCGTCGGTCGGTTTGGACGACAGTTTCTTCGATGTCGGCGGCACATCGCTGACGCTCGCGCTGGTCGAGGACCGTTTGCGCGCGATCGTGACCAAGCCCTTTACTATGACTGACTTGTTTCGCTACCCGTCCGTCCGTGCTCTCGCCAGATTCTTGAGCGCGCGCCAAGAAGACCAGCAGAGTGCGCTGGTCGGCGCGGCCGCGGAACGGGCACGCCGTCAAAGGTCCGCGCTATGGAACCGCCCGAGCCCGCTTGCGGCCGGGGAGCGGTCCTGCTGAAAGGGCACTGATTTCCATGGAACCGAAACCCAACTCAGTCCTCGACGGCATCGCTGTGATCGGCATGGCGGGGCGTTTTCCGGGCGCGGCGAATCCCAGCGAGTTCTGGCAGAACCTCAAGAACGGCGTCGAATCGATCACCCGGTTTTCATCCGAAGAGTTGGAGGTTCGCGATAGCGCCGAGTTGCGGCAGGCCAATTATGTCCGGGCACGCGCGATTCTCGACGGCATCGACCAGTTCGATCCTGATTTCTTTGGAATCTATCCGCAGGAAGCGAGGCTCATGGACCCGCAGCACCGGGTGTTTCTCGAGTGCTGCTGGGAGGCGATCGAGGATGCCGGCTACGATGTCACTTCCATCGCGCAACCGGTGGGCGTATTTGCCGGGTGCAGCCCGAACAGTTACTTTTTGACCCAGGTGTGCCAGGATCGCGAGTTCGCTCTCGACTATGCTGCCTCCTACCAGGTGGGCCACTACACCACGATGCTGGGCGCGATTGCCGACACCCTGGCCACACGCGTCGCCTACAAGCTCAATCTGCGCGGGCCGGCGGTCACGCTGTTATCCGCCTGTTCGACATCTCTGGTAGCCGTCTGCCAGGCGTGCACCAGCCTGCTCACCTATCAGTGCGATTATGCTTTGTCCGGCGGCGTCTCGATCACGCTGCCTCAAAAAAGAGGTTACCTGTACCAGGCGGGCGGCATGGTTTCGCCCGACGGGCATTGCCGCGCTTTCGATGAAGGAGCGCAGGGCACGGTGTTTGGCTCCGGGGCCGGTGTTGTCTTTTTGAAGCGTTTAGCCGATGCGGTTGCGGATCGTGATCCCATTTATGCCGTGATCCGCGGCTTCGCGACAAACAATGACGGCTCTTCCAAAGTCGGTTTTACGGCGCCGAGCATCGAAGGACAGGCGAGCGCAATCGCTGCGGCGCAGGCACTCGCCGGTGTAGCTGCCGATTCGATCAGTTATATCGAGGCGCATGGTACCGGCACTCCCTTGGGCGATCCCATAGAAGTCGCTGCTCTGACGCAGGTTTTCCGGGCCAGCACGGCGCGTACCGGTTTCTGTGCCTTAGGTACAGCCAAAGGGAATGTCGGGCATTTGGATGTAGCGGCCGGCGTAACCGGCCTGATTAAAACGGCGTTGGCTCTCAAACACCGGCAGATCCCTCCGATGCTGCATTTCCGCACGCCGAATCCAAAGCTGAAACTGGAGTCGAGCCCGTTCTATGTCAACAGCGAACTCCTCGACTGGCAGCCCACCAGCAGCAACCCGCGGCGCGCCGGGGTGAGCGCGTTCGGGGTCGGGGGGACGAATGCGCACCTCGTACTCGAGGACGGGCCGCCCAGGGAGAGTACCCCGGGGAAGCGTCCGGTGCATCTGCTGCCTTTATCCGCACGATCGGCCGATGCTTTGCTGGGGACGGCCGAACGGCTGGCGAGCAAGCTGGCCGGCGATCCTGATGCGGCTTTAGCCGATGTGGCTTATACGCTTCAAACGGGCCGCCGCGCGCATGACTTCCGGGGAGCCGTGGTGGCCAAAGATGCGGGCGAAGCCGCGCATCTCCTCAAAGCGCAGAACCGTTCGTTCGCGCGCCGTGTCTTCGAGCGGCCGGCGGTGCATTTCCTCTTCCCCGGTCAGGGAGCGCAGTACGTCAACATGGGTCGGGACCTATACCGGCTCGAACCTCAGTTTCAGCGCTCGCTCGACCAGTGCGCCGAGATTCTGCTTCCTGTTCTCGGCCAGGATATCCGCACGGTTCTCTACGCCACCGGGCAGCCGTCCGCGGCGGCGGCAGAACGTTTGAATCAGACGCAATTCGCTCAACCCGCATTGTTCAGCATCGAATACGCGCTTGCCCAGTTATGGATGAGCTGGGGCATCCATCCGGCCGGCATGATCGGGCACAGCGTGGGTGAGTTTGTGTGCGCCTGCCTTGCCGGTGTCTTCTCGCTCGAAGATGCTCTGACGCTGGTGGCGCGGCGCGGCATTCTGATGCAGCATCTGCCGGGCGGATCCATGCTATCGGTCCGTCTACCGGAGGCGGACGTTCTGCCGCTCCTGAACGGTGATCTCTCGCTCGCGGCCATCAACGCCCCTTCGCTGAGCGTGGTGTCGGGTCCCTCGCACAAGATCCGTGCTCTCGAGGATACCCTGAGCGCGCGCCGGATCGCGTGCCGGCAGCTCCATACCTCACACGCCTTCCACTCCGCGATGATGGACCCGATCCTCGAGGCGTTCGGTCAGGCGTTGCGCACGGTTTCGCTGCGGCCGCCGCAGCTCCCTTACTTGTCGTGTGTTACGGGTGAATGGATTCGCGAAGAGCAGGCCATCGATCCGGGCTACTGGGCGCGGCACTTCCGCCTGCCGGTCAGATTTTCCGATGCTGTCTCGCGTTTGTGCGCCGATGCGTCGAATGTGCTTCTCGAGGTTGGACCAGGAAACGCGCTGCAGACGCTCGCGCGGCAGCAGCCAGCCTTCGCGAAAGCATCTCACATAGCAGTCTCATCCTTGCCGGATGCGCGCGCCCGCGAGCAGAAGGGCGATCACGCCACGCTCTTCGAGGCTCTTGGAACGCTCTGGACCAGCGGAATTCATCCGGATTGGAAAGCCCTCTACACGGATGAGAAGCGCCTGCGGATTTCGCTGCCGGCTTATCCTTTTGAGCGAAAGCGATGCTGGATCGATGCGCCTGAGAGCGATTCCGCTCGAGCCCAATCCGCTCCGCTCGCCGCCGCCTGCATAGCGCCGGCGGGGGAGGCTGATGCGCAAAAGACATTTTCGGAGATGATCGTGAGTAAGCCAAATCTGGAAGGTACCCAAGCGCGGGCGTCGAACGCTCCGGCAGGGAACCGGTGTACGCGTCTCGAAACCGAGCTGGTTTCGATCTTTCAGGAACTGTCGGGCATGGAGGCGAGCGACATTCAGCGGGGCGCTACTTTTCTCGAACTAGGCTTCGACTCACTGTTTTTGACGCAGGTAACCCAAAGCGTGCAAAACCGTCTCGGTGCGAAGGTAACCTTCCGCCAGTTGCTCGCGGAACTGTCCTCCATCGAGGCGCTGGCTGCCTATCTCGATCGAACATTGCCGCCCGGCTCGTTCGAAGAGACCATCGGCGCGCCGCCCGTTCCTCCTCTGGCGGAAGCTGTGATCCCGTCTTCGCCGGTGATGCCAGTCCCGCTCGCGAGCCCGGGCCAGACGGCGGATGGGACGCTCGAGCGGCTCTTCAAAGAGCAGCTGCAGACCATGAACCAGCTGATCAACCGTCAGCTCGATGTTCTGCGCGGTGCGAGCGCTTTCGCGCCGCTACCGGCTGCGGTCACCGCTGCAGGCGCGCCCGCAGAGCCGCCCAAGGCGGCCTTAATTCCATCCGAACCCATACCCGCCGCCGCGGAACAGGCCAAGGAGTTCAAGCCGTTCGGCCCTTACAAACCCGTGGAGCGCGGTCAGGCAAGCAGCCTGACCGCTGAGCAGCAAAAGGGTCTCGATTCTTTGATTGAGCGCTATAACCGCCGGACGGCGGCCTCCAAAGCTTTGACCGAAAAATATCGCGCTGTACTTGCGGATCCTCGCGTGGTCTCCGGCTTCCGGTCCGAGTGGAAGGAAATGGTGTATCCGATCGTGTCAAAGCGATCGCGGGGATCGCGTCTTCTGGATGTTGACGGCAACGAATATGTGGATCTTCTGAATGGATTCGGCCCGATCGCCTTCGGCCACATGCCGGAGTTCGTGCGTAAGGCAGTGCTCGACCAGCTCGAAGATGGCGTAGAGATCGGGCCACAAACTCCGCTTGCAGGAGAAGTCGCGGCACTGCTGTGCGAGCTCACCGGAATGGAGCGCGCCACCTTCTGCAACACGGGGTCAGAAGCGGTTATGGCCGCTATGCGCGTCGCGCGCACGGTGACGGGCCGGAAGAAAATCGTGATGTTCTCGGGCGATTACCATGGCAATTTCGACGAGGTTCTTGCGAAGAGAATCGGCAAGCCGGAGGCCTTCCGCTCGGGCCCGATCGCGCCCGGCATAACAGCCGAAGCGGTCGCGAACGTAATTGTACTGGAGTACGGAAGCGAGGAGTCGCTGCGCCTGATCCGGCAGCAGGCACAGGAGCTGGCGGCAGTCCTGGTCGAGCCTATTCAAAGCCGCCACCCGCATCTGCAGCCGCGCGAGTTCCTGCACGCTCTTCGCGAAATCACGTCTGCCTCGGGAGCGGCGCTGATTTTCGATGAGGTCGTCACCGGATTCCGCGTACACCAGGGCGGTGCGCAGGCGCTCTTTGGCGTGCGCGCGGATCTCGCCACGTACGGGAAGATTTTGGGCGGCGGCTTTCCCATCGGCGCTCTGGCCGGCAAAGCGTCTTTCATGGATGCTCTCGACGGCGGCAGCTGGCGCTACGGAGATGATTCCTTCCCGGAAACGGGCGTGACGTTTTTTGCCGGAACGTTCGTGCGTCATCCAGCAGCTATGGCGGCAGCCCGCGCCGTCCTCACGCATATCAAGCAAGCTGGCCCGGGTCTGCAGGAAAACCTCACCGCGCGCACAAGCGATTTGGTTGCGGAGCTGAACCGAGCTTTCGAGCGCTTCGGCGTTCCATCCCGCGTCGAATCCTGCGGCAGCTTCTTCTATTTCGCTTTCCCGGTCGATTTCCGGTTTGGAAGCCTTCTTTATTACCACCTGCGTTTGCGCGGCATTCACATTCTGGAAGGTTTCCCCTGCTTCCTGACTACGGCGCATACCGAGGGGGATCTGGCTGCCGTCGTCCGGGCATTTGAAGAGAGCCTTGCCGAGATGCAGGCCTGCGGGATGCTGCCGGGCGCGCCGACCGGAAAGCCGGCCAGCCCGGCGAGCGAACCTGTGGAGGCGCCTCTCACCGAACCGCAACTCGAGGTGTGGTTATCGAGCCATCTCGGTCCAGAGGCGTCCTGCGCCTATAACGAATCAGTGAGCATCCGGCTCGAAGGGCGGCTGAATGAGACGGCCCTGCGTGAGAGCTTACAGGAGATCGTCGAGCGCCACCAGGCCTTGCGGGCTACCTTCGATCCCGATGGTTTGCTGATGAAATTTCATTCGAACGCCGGGATCACTCTTGCGGTGTTCGACCTATCGCTTGATTCCAAACCGGATCAGGACCGGAAGCTGTCCGGATTGATCGATCGCGACGCGCGCACGCCATTCGACCTCGTGGAAGGTCCGGTCGTGCGGTTCTCGCTCATTCGTCTGGGCGAGGAATCGCATGTGCTTCTCTTCACCGCACACCACATCGTGTGCGACGGCTGGTCCCTGAACGTGCTGG
>JAFAMM010000130.1 GCA_019233375.1 Acidobacteriaceae bacterium | reverse complement strand
ACTTCGGATTCCGGAATTGAAACGTTAAGTGAAAAATCTCTCTGCGGACTGCCGGACTGGCTCATGCTACACCTCTCGTTCATCGGCGAAAGGAATGCATCAAGAGTTTCCCCGCCCGGATCTCAAAAGATACGAGCGTCATCGGCGCACTTCGCTCGGAAGGGTGCCCATTCAGAGTTCTATAGAATACCGGAATGAAAGTTCTGACCGCCGGGGCCACTGGCGCAATTGGTAAGCCATTGCTGCGTTATTTACAGGACGCAGGACACGAACTTTTTGCCCTGGTTCGCTCGCCCAAAGCCGCGAGCGAGCTCCAGGCTAAAAGCGTTCATGGGGTACTCGCAGACGCGCTCGATGCGGCATCTGTGTCGGAGGTCGTCCCGCATATCAAGCCTGAAGTAATCGTTAACGAGCTCACATCCCTCCCGAAACATTACACGCCGGAGGAGATGAAGGTTTCGGCTGTGCGGGATAAAGAAGTGCGAGTGAAGGGGAATGCAAACCTATTGGCAGCCGCGCGCGCCGCAAATTGCCGCCGTTACATTCTGCAATCTTCCGCCTTCTGGTATGCGCCCGGACCAGGACCGGCCGATGAAACCGCCTCGTTTGCGTTTGAGGCTTCGCCCGGCATCGCAGCAGGATGCAGGACCTATGCTGATTGGAAGCGGCGGCACAGGAATCCGGGCTACAAGCGGTGTTGTTACGGTATGGATTTTTCTACGGACCCGGAACGTGGTTCGGCCGAGAGGGGGGACGTTGGCGAACAGGTTCGTCAACGCAACGTGCCGGTGATCGGCAAGGGTGAAGGCATCTGGAACTGGGTGCATATTGACGATGCCGCAGCCGCGACGTGTTCGGCGCTCACCGCAGATCCGGGCGTGTATAAACGTGGTTGACGATCAGCCGGTTGCACAATCGGTCTGGCTTCCCGCGTTTTCAAAATTCCTCGGTGCGCCGGACCCGCCAACCGTCTCGGAAGAGGAGGCATTGCGGAATTCCGGGCCGGATACCGTTTACTACGCCACCAAGCTTCGAGGAGCGTCGAATCAGAAAGCAAAAAGGCAGCTGGCATTCCGACCGCGACCGCTCGAATGGCTCGGCGTGCAAGCAAGCGCAGGCGTGTAAATATGAAGAGCACAGTTTGCTAAGCGAGCGCCGCGCTCGCGACGGTCGCCCGGCTCAGCTCCTCCTCAGGACTAACGAAGCTTTCCACTCTTGTTCCATCCGTGAAAGGCCGACAGGTCGCCGGCGTTCCAGGCGTCGCGGAGTCCTGGCTTGCTCAGATCCCAGTCGGGGCGAATTTCTCTGGTCACGGCCCGCAGGTCTCGCCAAAGGTCGTTGACGGAAGGCCGACCCCAGAACCAATAACCGTTATAGATGCTATGGACAACGAGTCCCGGCTTCAGTACGAGCGTGTGCGGAATCATGGGATTGTGCTCGGGGTCGGTGTACTCCTGGATGTCGAGGTCCTTCTGAACCGTTCTGCCGGGGTCGGATAGAAAGGTCCACGCGGCGCCAACCGACGCACGGAACTCCTGGAGTGTATGGTGATCATCGGTAGAGATCGTCGCAATCCGGGTGTATGCAACAGCGATCTTCGGGTAGAACGCGGCAAGTTCCAGATGCTGCTGGTGTTCTTTCGGGCAGTAGTGGCCACGGGCAAGCGTCAGGATGAGCGGATCATCGCCCTGCAGTTCGCTGATCTTGCGCAGTGTGCTCGTGTGATCGGACAACTGAAAGTCAGGAAAAACAGACCCCGGTACGAGCCTCACAGTTGTTCTCCATCCTTTTGAGCTTAATGCACAATTTTCAAGATCGCGATGATCTCGGTTAGCTCTCGACGTGGACAGCGATAATCAGCATCATGGCTCGGCTACTGTCGGTAAATGTCGGTCTCCCGCGCGACATCGAGTGGAGGGGTCGCACCGTGCACACGGGAATCTGGAAAAGCTCAATTGCCGGCCGTTGCCGCGTTCGTCGGCTGAATCTCGAGGGAGACGGTCAAGGCGATCTGGGCGGGCACGGAGGCGAACAGCGAGCCGTCTTTGTGTACCAGATCGAGTCGTATCGTCATTGGCAGGAGCAACTGAAAAGGCCGGAATTGGGTGACGTGAAGTCCTCGGGACAGTTCGGTGAGAATTTCACAATCGAAGGATTGCCCGATGATGCCGTATGCATTGGCGATCGTTATCGGATAGGAAGCGCACTCTTCGAAGTCACGCAACCTCGCGTTACTTGCTATCGGGTTGGCATTCGGACCAACGAACCTCGAATGCCCGCGCTGCTGACCTCCAGTGGACGTACTGGATTCTACTTTCGCGTTCTCGAGGAAGGCGACGTGGGCGCGGGCGACGAGATCGTGAAGGTGGGCGAGTCGAAAGAGCGAATGACGGTTGCTGAGATCAATGCGCTGCTCTATTCCCCAAAGCATCCGCGTGATCTGTTGGAACGCGCATTGCGAATCGAAGCTCTCTCGCCGGGATGGCGCGGATCATTCGAAGCATTGCTGCGGAACCCGACGAGTGGAAACGCGGGGCTCATGCCGGAAGCAGCGGCGCACCCCGCCGCACCAGGATTTCACCGGCTCGTCGTGATGTCGATCCTTTGGGAGTCTGCGGATGTTCTTTCGGTGACGATGCAAAATCCAGGCGGTCAGCCGCTCCCAGCAGCTCTGGCAGGCCAGTACGTCGTTATTCGCCTTCAGCCGGCCGATGGAGGTGTCATGCTCTTTCGCAGCTACTCGCTCTCTGGGCCGCCGTCGGCCGAGCGGTATCGAATCAGCGTAAAGATCGCGCCGAACGGTGCGGCGGGAACGTGGCTGCGCGACCATCTGCGAACTAGCGACACGCTCGATGTCAGTTCACCTCGCGGAAGCTTCATTCTGAAGACGGACGAGCGGCCGATTGTCCTACTCAGTGCAGGCATCGGCGCGACACCGGTGCTGGCGATGTTGCACGCGCTCGTCGCAGCCGGGTCGACTCAGCAAGTTTTGTGGCTGCATGCGGCTCGCGATCGCGAACATCATGCCTTTGCCGGCGAAGTGCGCCGCCTGATTGCGAAGCTCCCGCACGGCCGAAGTTACGTCTGTTACAGCAAGCCGACGGCGTCGGACAGGATGATCGAAAATTTCGATAGGGCCGGTCATTTGTCACGATCGGTATTCGAGGAGGCCGGCATGCGGCGAGAGGCGGACGTTTACCTATGCGGGCCCGTCGGCTTCATGGCAGACATGCGTGCGGCCCTTGCATCCTTTGACATCGCGCCGGAGCGGATTCTCGTTGAGATGTTCAACGGCGGCGAATCGATGACGCCAGGTATCGTTAGTGCACCAACGCGAATTCCGCATGTGCCCGAGAACGACGCCGACACCGGACCGCTTGTGTCATTCGCGCGTAGCGGGATCGCCGCGCACTGGAAGACGCCGGCATATCAAAGCATTTTGGAATTGGCTGAAGCGTGCGACGTTCCCGTCCGTTGGGCTTGCCGAACCGGTGTGTGCCATAGCTGTGAGAGTGGTTTGGTCTCGGGTCCCGTCATCTACGGACCAGAGCCGCTCGACAATCCCGCCGCGGGCAATATTCTCGTTTGCTGCTCACAACCGAAAGCCGATGTTGTCATTGATCTGTGAAGCCACCGCCGCTCAGGCGCCTCTCACGATGAACCCGGGAATGCCGGTTCCAGTCACCAGATTCAACCTTTGTCGCGTCTGGATAGCGTTGATCTGCTCTATTGCGTCGTCGGGAAGGGCGGAGACGTCGAAATTTTCCTTCGCGCGAGCGGGA
>JAFAMM010000105.1 GCA_019233375.1 Acidobacteriaceae bacterium | reverse complement strand
GCGGAGTCTCCGGCCGGCAGCATCTTCGCGCTGAAGGCACGCTCCACAAGTGCGGGTGTGTCCAGCGGGTTCTTCTTCTTTGGCAAAGGCACCGGTACCTTCACTCCCGTCTGCGAGGGATGTTTGCCCTGTGTCGCCAGGAAGGGTAGATCTTCGGGGCTGACCGCCGGCGCATGACGCCCGTCTCCGGCCACGAGGCTCACCTCGATATCGCGCAGATCCAGGGCTTTGTCGCGCTTGTTTTCGACAACAACCAGCACCGGCAGAACGCCGTAGCGAAGCAGTTCCGTTTTCTTTCCAAAGGCGGAACTGGTCAGCTCCTCGTTGTCAAAGGATTTCGCTCCAACCGTCACCTGGTCTGAGCTTTGGTGTGCGTAGTCAGAGGCGGCTCCCACCTGGAACTCCTTTTCCGACGCGTTAACGCCTGTGCCTCTCAACAGAGCTATCAACGCTATACTCGAAATCACGAATCGAGTCCCCGGAATCACGCGCGCTTTTCTCCTCTATCGATTCATCCAGTTGCTTTCGCTGCCGGTAGTCGCCTTATACTTTGTGGCGCGGCTACTGACCAGCCGCGCGTACCAGCCGCATTTTGTCGAGCGGCTTGGAATACTCCCCAGGTCGTTCTCTCGGACGAAACCAGGCGCAATCTGGTTCCACGCCGTTTCTGTGGGCGAGGTTGCTTCCAGCATACCGTTGATCCGCAACATGCGCGCTGAGCAGCCGCTTCTGCCGATTTTTCTATCGACGTCCACACCTGCCGGCCGGCAGGCCGCCTTGCGGCAAGCGTCGGACCTGGTGAGTGGAATCTTCTATGCGCCGGTGGATTACGTCTCCTGCGTGCGGCGGTGTTTGCGGGTGCTGCGCCCCGCACTGGTCGTGGTTCTTGAAACAGAAATCTGGCCTAATCTTTACCGTGAAGCGCGCGCGGCGGGCGCCGGGCTCGCGATCGTTAACGGCCGGATCTCAAATAAATCGTGGCCGCGCTATCGCGGCTTTCGCTGGTTTTTCTCACCGATTCTGAAACTGCCCGACCTGGTTTTCACTCAGACTGCCACGGACGAAGCCCGCTATCTGGAGTTGGGCACCCCGGCCGAAAGGCTTCGCGCCGGAGTCAACCTCAAATATGATGCCGTGGCTCGCGCGGAGACGCCCGCCAATGCTCTTCCGGATTTCAAAGCCTCACATGTTTGGATCGCAGCCAGCACTGTAGGGCCGAACGAACGCGGCAGCGCCCATAAGCATCGCGTCGATGAGGACGATCTCGTTCTTGCGGCATTTCAGAGATTGGCAACCGAATTTCCGCAACTGTTGGTCATCCTTGCGCCACGCCAGCCGTCCCGTTTCGAAGAAGTCGCACGCAAACTCGAAAAGGCGAACATCTCTCATATCCGCCGTACGGTTTTAACCTCGGAGCGGGACCTCGCTCTTCCGGGTGTTCTGCTGCTCGACACCATCGGTGAACTGGCCGGTCTCTATCCTCTGGCGGACGCAGTCTTCGTGGGCGGGTCCATTGCGCCGCGCGGGGGACACAACATCATCGAGCCGGCCGGTGCGGGAGCGGCGATCGTGATCGGGCCGCACATGCACAACTTCGAGTCCATTGCAAATGATTTCCTGGGGGCGCGCGCCGTCCTTCAGATTCAGACGGCAGACGATCTGCTGCCCACAGTTCGCAATCTGCTCGCAGACCGCGCCCGCGCCCGGGAGTTCGGCCGCCGCGCCCGGCATGTCGTGAGCTCGCATCGCGGCGCGGCTTCGGCCATCGCCCGGGAGCTTTGGGCGTTGTATTTCGCTAGCACGCCGCGACCTGTACATAACCTGCTCGTGACGGCTCTTCTTCGCGCTCTGGCCCGGCTCTGGATCTGGGGCGGCCATTCAAAGCGGCGGCGGGAACAACAATACGCATTTTCGGTTCGGCCTTTGCCTGTCCCGGTCATCAGCGTCGGAAGCCTGACCGTCGGAGGCGCCGGAAAAACACCCTTTACGAGTTATCTGGCGAGCCGCTTGCGCCAAAAAGCGTATTCGCCCGGCATACTGACTCGCGGATACCGCCGGCGCTCGCCCGCCAGCGCCATCATCCTAGCAGCGGGTGCGTCGATCCCGGCTGGGTTTACCGGCGATGAGGCGCAGATCTTTCTGCGGGCTGCTCACACCCCGCTTGGTATCGGCTCGAATCGTTACCAGTGCGCGCAAATCCTGCTGCGGCAATTCCCGGAAACGGATGTTCTCGTGCTTGATGATGGTTTCCAACATGCGCGCCTACAGCGAACCCTGGATATCGTTCTGATCGATGGTCTGGATCCGTTTGGCCAGGAGGATGTTGTCCCTCTCGGGCGCCTTCGCGAACCATTAAGCGCCTTGGGCCGCGCCGATGTGCTGGTCGTCACTCGCGCCGAGAATGACCTTCGGTATCGGGCCATTTCAGCGAGGCTGGGCGAGTTGAACCCGCGCGCGCCTGTTTTTCGAACCCGCTTTGTTGTTCGCGGATGGCGCGACGCGGAGGGCACCCGAATTTCCCCTCCCGTCGGCCGCGTTGCCGCCTTTTGCGGGCTCGGCAATCCGGAAAACTTTTGGCGTACGCTAGAATCCCTGGGGCTCGACGTGGTCTTTCGATGGGAATTCGACGACCACCACGCGTACAAGCCGTTCGAGCTTAAACGGGTAGCGCACCAGGGGCTTTGCCACGGAGCTGAAATGGTAGTAACCACCGAAAAAGACTGGATTAACTGCCCTCCCCACGTTGCCAAAACGGTTGCTCCGCTTACCCTGGCATGGCTCGAAATCGAACTGCAGATCGAAGACGAGCCGCGCTTCCTGGCTGTCGTCGAGACAGCGCTCCGCAAGACGAGACCTTTTCCGCTTGCCCGTTAGCGGCGCATCCCGAACTTCGTTTGCTATCGTTGCGGTTTTACGCCCGACATGCGATTTTCCCAGCTAGATATACCGTACGAAGAGTTCACATTGGACAACGGCCTGAAGCTGATTGTCCACGAAGATCACAAATCTCCGATCGTCGCCGTAAACGTTTGGTATCACGTAGGTTCGAAGAACGAGAAGACGGGCAAAACCGGCTTCGCCCACTTATTCGAGCACCTAATGTTCGGTGGCAGCGAGCACATTCGGGGCAGCTACATCGAAGCCATGGAACGCATCGGGGCGACCGACCTGAATGGCACGACCAGCGAAGACCGCACGAACTATTTCGAGAATGTTCCGACGTCGGCGCTCGATTACGCTTTGTTCGCCGAGTCGGACCGCATGGGCTATTTCTACGAAACGATCAACCAGGAAGTGCTCGATTTACAGCGCGGCGTGGTGCAGAACGAAAAGCGCCAGGGCGAGAATCAGCCCTATGCCATCGTTGAAGATCTGATCGTCAAATCTACGTATCCGGCCGGGCATCCTTACGATCACACCGTAATCGGCTCCATGGAGGATCTCGACTCCGCGACGCTTGAGGATGTGAAGGAGTGGTTCAAAACGTACTACACGCCATCGAACGCCGTCCTCGTCGTTGCCGGAGATATTTCGGTTGCGTGCGCGCGTGAGAAAGTCCGGCGGTACTTCAACGACATACCCTCCGGGCCGCCGGTTGCCCATCAGCGCTCCTGGGTCGCCAAGATGACGGGTGACCATCGGGAAACCGTGCAAGATCGCGTGCCTCACGCGCGGCTTTATAAGATGTGGAACGTGCCCGGATACGGCACTGCGGATGCTGATCATCTCCGCCTAGCCGCAGCCGTTCTATCCACCGGCAAAACCTCACGGTTTTACAAGCGCCTGGTCTATGACGAGCAGATCGCGACGCAGGTGAGCGCGTATCTCGATGAACGCGAAATCGGCAGTCAGTTCGTTGTGGTCGCGACGGCGCGTAATGGAGTCGATTTGAATACGGTTGAGAGGGCCGTGGATGAAGAACTCGGCCGGTTCCTGCAAGAAGGCCCAACCGAACGCGAACTGGAACGGATCAAAACCCAGAACTATGCGGCTTTTGTTCGCGGCGTGGAGCGCATCGGAGGCTTTGGCGGGAAATCCGACATCCTGGCGAGCTGCCAAACCTATCTCGGCACGCCCGCCGGCTATAAGGAGCGGTTGAAACATCTCGAGGAGGCGACCGGCAACGATCTGCGCGATGCCACCCGCGCCTGGCTATCCGATGGTGTGTATGCGCTCGAGGTGCTGCCCTTTGAGGCGAATCATCATGTTGCCGTGCCACCTGACCGCAATATGGTTCCGCGCGTCGGGGAACCACACGAGCTGAAACTCCCGCGCCTTCAGGAAGAACGTTTGAGCAATGGTCTCCGCATTCTGCTTGCGGAACGGCATGAGATCCCGGTGGTAAATTTCTGGCTGGACGTGAGCGCCGGGTATGCGGCTGATCAGACGGCGCTCCCTGGCGCGGCTCGTCTGACATCGGCGCTGCTGACCGGTGGGACCTCACGCCGGACCGCGCTTGAAATCAGCGACGAACTGCTTGCGCTCGGCGCTCAATTAAACAGCGGATGCAATCTCGATACCTCAACGGTATTTCTTTCCGCATTGAAGCCAGCGCTTGATGAATCGCTCGACCTCTACGCGGACGTCGTTCTGAATCCGGTGTTTCCGGAGGCAGACTTCGAGCGGCAACGGCAACTTCAGCTGGCGGCCATAGCGAACGAGAAGGTAACGCCGCTTCAGATGGCCTTACGCGCGCTGCCCCCGATTTTGTTTGGCTCGAAACACGCGTACGGTGTCCCGTTAACGGGCTCCGGGACAGCGGAAAGCCTGAAAAAGCTCAGCAAGAAAGACTCCGCCCGTTTCCATGCGTCCTGGTTCAAGCCCGATAACGCGACGCTCGTCGTCGTGGGCGATACGACGCTCGCAGAAGTCAAGCCGAAGCTGGAACAGCATTTTGCGCAATGGATATCCGGCTCCGCTCCTTCAAAAGATCTGCCGCTGGTTCCACGTCCGTCAAAGCCGTCCATCTACCTGGTCGACAAACCCGGTGCTCTTCACTCGGTCGTGGTTGCAGGCACCCTTGCAGCGCCGCCGGACCCGCTCAACGAACCTGCGATCGAAACGATGAACAACGTTTTCGGCGGCACCTTCGGGGCTCGTTTGAATATGAATCTGCGGGAAGAAAAGCACTGGTCGTACGGTGCCGGCTCGGTCTTGTATGCTGCGCGCGCGCAGCGGCCATTTCTCGCCTACGCTTCCGTGCAGGGTGACAAGACCGCCGAATCGATCGCGGAGATCCTAAAGGAAATCGCTGGCATGAACGGCGCCCGGCCAGTTACATCAGATGAACTCGAGAAGGTAAAGCGGCAGCAGATCTTCGAGCTTCCCGGCTCGCATGAAACCATGAACGCCATCGGCAACCTCTTCGGCGATCTGTTGCAACTC
>JAFAMM010000099.1 GCA_019233375.1 Acidobacteriaceae bacterium | reverse complement strand
AGCATCTGATCTTTCGCTTGAAACAGCCCCTGCCGGATCTCTTCCTGCACTCGAGGATCGCTCAATTCGCGTTGTCCGGCGGGCTCTCTCGAGATCAGTTTGATGATGCGGTACCCCTCGGGCGTGTGCAGGATGGGCGAGACCTGGCCGGGTGTCATCACCATGATCTCTTTCCGCAGAGCCGGATTTGCTTTGTCCAGAGCCGACACGGGCACAAAGCCGACGTCTCCGCCATTCGCAGCGAACTGATCTTCCGAGTAGTTTTGCGCAAGCTGGCCAAAGTCTTCGCCCTGCCGCACGCGCATGTCAATCATTTCAATCTTGCTGCGCGCCTGCTGGTCATTTTGCGCTTTGTCGTTCTTGAGATTATTGATGCCGGCTCCGGTTGCAGGAGTGACCAGAATTTGAGCCAGCCGAATCTTATCCTCCGGCAGGTTGAAGCTCGCCTTATTGGCGTTGTAAAACGCGGCCACCTCGGCGTCAGAGATGGAGATATGGGAGCCAATCTCTTTATTGAAGAGTTTCTGGATGCTGAGGTCGCGCCGGATCTGTGCCTTGAAGTCAGCTTCCGTCATTTTTCGCTGATCCAAAATCTTCTTGAACTGCTCTTGCGTGTACGGAGCCTTGTACTCGTTGAACTTTGCATCGACGTCCGAGTCCGAAGCCAGCAGGCCTTCTTTCTCCGCACGCTGCAATAGAATCTCATCGTCGATAAGGGATCGCAAGGCCTCAAGCCGGAGCTGTGTCGTCTGGTCGGCGTTCGCGCTCGTGGGCGCGTTGGGAAACTGCGCGGCAATGACGCGGTTCAGTTTGGCATAGGTAATCGGACGGCCATTCACCGTGGCTGCGACGTCCTTCGATACATGCTGGTTGCAGCCTGCCTGCATGAACAGCGCGCAGAGGAGCGCACCGCCGGCGCTCAGCCTGAGCGGGTTCCTACTACTTCTCATCAATCCTTAAGCTTTCGCCTTCTTTATTTCGTCGACCAGGGCAGGGACCACTTCGAACAGGTCGCCCACCACTCCGTAGTCGGCCGTTTCAAAGATAGGCGCGTTCTCGTCTTTATTAATAGCCACCACGGTCTTGGAACCTTTCATTCCTACCAGGTGCTGGATCGCTCCCGATATACCGACGGCAAAATACACCTTCGGAGCAACCGTCTGGCCCGAGCTTCCGACCTGCCGCTCCATCGGCAGCCAGCCGTTATCGCAGATCGGTCTTGAAGCGGCCAGTTCGGCTCCCAACGCGGAGGCCAGCGCTTCCACGACCGGGAGATTGTCTTTCTCTTTGATGCCTCGCCCGACGGACACAATGAACTCAGCTGCGCCCAGATCCACCGAGCGCTGGGCTTCGCGGAAAGGCTCCTCGGGCTTGCTGCGGATCTGCGACGCCTCAATCTGAGGCGCGAAGGCTTCTACCGGGCCGCTCTCGTTCGCGGCAGCCTCGGCGCCGCGGAAAGCACCCGCCTGCACGGAGACGAACGCCGGCTCACCGGCCGCTTGTACGTCACAGCTCAACTTGCCTTGAAATAGCTGCCGGACAAACGCCGCCTTCCCTGCGTCGTCTTTGATTTCCACTACATCGCTGATCAGAGCGTTGCTGAACCGCGTGGCAAGCTTCGGGGCGAAGTCGCGCACCTGGTACGTGTGGGGAAAGATCACTGCTTTCGGATTCGCCGCTTTGATGAGCTGTTCGAGTGCCGCCGTGTAGCCATCCGGTGTATATTTGGCCAGCAGCTCGTGATCCACCGCGAACACCTTGGATGCGCCGTAACCAGCCGCTTCCTTCGCCAGAGACTCAATGCCAGAGCCGATAACGGCTGCCTGCAACGGAACGCCAAAGATCTGCGCGATCTTCTGCCCTGCCGTCAATGCTTCGAAGGACATGCGGTTCCACTTGCCGCCTCGCTGCTCCAGAACGACCAGGACGCTCATAGAACTCGCGCCTCGAACTTCAGCTTTTCCACTAGCTGCTGCGCCACTTGCTTCGCATCGCCAGAAAGCATCTGGGTCTGCTTGCTGCGCTGCGGCATATAGATGTTTGCCATAACCGAGCCCGGCGTTTTATCGCCGCCGAGTTGCGCTGCCGCCACCGTTTTTACTTCTTTGGTCTTCGCTTTCTTTATTCCCATCAGCGTTGCGTAACGCAATTTTTTGATGCCGGACTGCACCGTAACGACCGCCGGCAACGGGAGCAGCACGTTCTGGAACCAGCCGTCCTCCAGTTCGCGCTTAACCCTAACCGTGTTGCCTTGCGGCTCGACTTCCATAACGATAGTTGCGTGGGCATAGCCCAGCAGCTCGGCCAGAATTACGCCGGTTTGGCCATAACCGAGATCATCCGACTGCAGTCCGGTCAGGATGAGATCCGCCGCTTCTGCCTGTACCGCCTTTGCGAGCAGCCGCGCGGTCGCCAAAGCATCCAGCGTGCCGGTCTCTTCGATTTGAACGTGAATGGCGCGGTCGGCGCCTTTTGCCAGAGCCTCACGAATCGTCTGGGCAGCGCGTGCCGGACCGGCACACAACACCACAACTTCCCCGCCCAGTTTTTCCTTCAGTTGCAGCGCCTCTTCGAGCGCATACGCATCCGGCTCATTCATTTCATAGGTGATATCTGATTCGTCCAGCCATTTGCCGTCGCTGCTCACCCGAAGCGACGAATCCCTTGCAGGAACCTGCTTCACGGACACAATAAATTTCATGTATTGCTTCCAGTATGACCGACGCGCATCGGCGTACAGACACGGAAGCAGGCGGGCTCGAACGCGTTCCCCGCGCTACTTCCAGAGCCTCGGAACGCCGGTCGTGAAGGTATCTTTCACGGCAAGATTATGCCGGATGGGCGGCGTCGTCATGTCGCGCTCTTCCGAAGTCCAGATCTTCTCGCCTTGTGAAATCAGGTAGTCCGCTGTTCGCGCCGCCAGCGATTGGATCGTCAAGCCCGGATTCGCTGACCCTTGCGTCGGAAGAATGCTTCCATCGCAGACGAAGAGATTATTGACGTCGTGCGTGCGCCCGTATTTGTCAACCACGGACGACGATGGATCAGTGCCCATGCGCGCCGCTCCCACCAGGTGAGCGTAACGGGATTCCTGCACCACTTCTTCGGCTCCCGCGGCTCGCATGACCTCCATCACGGTTCGCTTGCCGAACTCGATCATCTTTTTGTCGTTATCGTGCAAGCTGAAGGTGACTCTTGCCACCGGAATGCCGAACTGATCTTTCTCTTCCGCCAGTTGCACCCGGTTGTCGGCCCAGGGAAGAATTTCGCCCAGCAAACCGAGTGCCGCCCAGTGGTTGTAATCCATCATGACGCGCCGCATGCCCCATCCCCAGGCGCCTTTTGCCTTCATCATCTGCTTCGCGAAGGCGATCGGCAGAGGGCCAACCGTCTGAATCGCAAAGCCTCTCGCGAAGCCTCGCTTCGGGTCCGTTTCGTAGAAATCTTCGCTCAGCGCGTGCGCGGGCGGCGCCTTGTACATACGAATCAGGTTGTCAAACCGTCCCAGAATCACGTTCCCGGCCTGCGCCATGAGATAGCGGCCAACCGTATCACTCGAATTCGCGAGGCCATGCTCGTGCCCGGGACACGCGGAGTTCAATAGCAGGCGAGGCGTCTCAATCGCGTACCCCGACACAATGACCGCCTTGGCGCGCTGGAAGTGTTCCTTGCCGTGCTCATCGTAATAATGCACGCCGTTAACGCGACGCCTGTCCTGCATCGATATCCGGAACACCATTGAGCGGTCCCGGATCTCCGCGCCATACTCCACGGCCTCCGGCACGTGCGTGATCAGCGTGCTTGCTTTCGCGCCGACCTTGCATCCTTGGATGCAGAAGCCGCGATAGATGCAGTGCGGCCTCTTGCCCCGCGAGCCGGAGAGAATGGCGACCGGACCACCGGCAACCACGCCGATGCCCAGCTTCGTGCAACCCTCGACCAGAACGTTCCCCACTCCTCCGAGCGGATGCGGCCCGAACGGATAGCCATGCGGACGCCCCCACGGAAAATATGCCGGGCCGGCTACTGGCATCTCGCGCTCCAGGAGTTCGTAATACGGCAGCAGTTCTTCATATGACAGGGGCCAGTCCGCGCCTACCCCGTCTTGGCTGTAAACACGAAAATCGGAGGGATGAAAGCGAGGCGTAAAGGCAGCCCAGTGCACCGATCCGCCACCCACGCCTTTGCCGCTGTTGTTTTCGCCGAAAGCCAGCGGGTCTTCTCCGCCGGTAATTCGAAGATCATTCCAGTAGAGCTTGTGCGAGCCATTTTCATCGCTGACCCAATCGCGTTCAGTGTCCCAGAACGGCCCCGCCTCGAGCCCGACCACTCTAAATCCGGCCTTCGCGAGCCGCTGCAGAAGCACGCCGCCCGCCGAGCCGATGCCCACCACCGCGTAATCCACGGCATCGTTCTCGGCGAACTGGCGCGTGCGCGGCGAAATCTGCTGCATCGGGCCGAGGATCCTCTCATTGCCGTTCTTGGCGGGAGGTCCGAACGCGCCGAGAATCGGTGTCTTCAATGCGTTCCTCCCTGGCCCGAGACGCTCTGATGGTCGCTCGGCATTGGCTCAAAGTGATCCGAGAGCGAATTGGGCGGTGCCTCCCACTCGTATCGCTGCTCATCGACCTCCCACGGCTCTGGCTGACCGTTCTCGAGCCGCGTGTACGCGCGCGGATAAGCCGGTCCGCCGTAACCGATTTCGTCCCAAGCCCACGGGTGCGCGTAATACGCGTTCACGCAATCCTGCACCAGCATGTGCCACAGCCGCTCGACGGACATCTTCTTCCAGAAATCGTGCTCAGCCAGCGGCTTGCCGTCGTGCAGGCTCTTCAATAAACGGTCCTGCTGCATCGGCTCGAGGTCCACAAACGGTTTCGAGTGAAGGTCGCGAGCCATGTCGTCGATCGCCTGCAATGCAAGCTGGTACGCATCGCGATCTGGCGGCATGTTCTCAAAGCGGTAGCCGTGAATCTTGTCTTCATAGAGACGCTCGTCTATGTAGTTCACGATCGGGATACGAAACTCGGGAAGGCGATCATCCTGCGGCAGGATGCGGTCCGCGACCGCGGTCATGGTCAGCAGCTCTATTTCGTTGAAGAAACGAATCTTCGGAACGTTGTAGACTCTGTCCTCGACCGTTCGTCGTGTCGCTTCGTCCCAGAATTTCCGCTGACCAAGGGTGCTGTAACCCGGGTAGTAACCGGGCTGCTGCTTGGGTGAAATCGGATTGCCGGTTTCGGCATCGCGCACCCAGTTCTCAGCGGTTTCCTTCGTCTTAATCACGTTTTTTCCCTCCGCAAAACACAGGCCAGCAGTCCCAGCATTCCGCATGCGGAAAAAAGCAGCGGAGCGAAGATAGGCGGCCCGTAGAGGATGTTGTAGAGCCAGTGAGTGAGCCCGCCGGAACGCCGCTTGATGCCTCTGGCGTGGTAAAAGAAGCCGACCGTTCCGTTCACCATCGTCACGGCCGAGGCAGCG
>JAFAMM010000083.1 GCA_019233375.1 Acidobacteriaceae bacterium | reverse complement strand
CGTCCGTGCAGGCGGGTCAGAGCGCGTCATCGATACGATTGCGGCGGAAGAACCACTCGAGATTCGCGTCCAATATTGGTTCAAGGACGCTCCCCTCACGCAGAGCCTGGCGGTAACGATGCGCACGCCGGGCGCCGATCTGGAACTGGCTGCGGGCTTTCTGGTTGCGGAAGGGATCATTCACGGCTGCCGCGATCTGCGTGATCTGCGGATTTTGGGAGCACAGTCTTCGAATGAAATTCTGGCCGAACTCGCGCCGCACGTCGATTTCGAGGCATGGCGGATGAGCCGCGCCGGATTCGTCAGCAGCAGTTGCGGCATCTGCGGCAAGCGAAGCCGTGACGCGATCTCGCAGGACGTGCGCCGCAATACGGAGGAAGAGTTCCTGATCGCCCGCTCTGTCATCGAAAGCCTGCCGGAGCAGTTGCGCGAACATCAGGCCGGTTTCGAGCAAACCGGCGGACTGCACGCCGCTGCCCTCGCGGACAGAGATGGCCGAATTCAGACTGCCTTTGAAGACATTGGCAGGCACAACGCACTCGATAAGCTCGTCGGTTGGTGTCTGTTGAATGATCGATTTCCGCTGAGTGACCACGTCCTGTTTATGAGCAGCCGTAGCAGCTTCGAGCTGATTCAGAAGGCTGCGATGGCGGGCGCGCGGGTGCTCGCAACCGTCGGGGGCCCGTCGAGCCTGGCAGTGGAAGCGGCGAGAGACTACGGGATCACGCTCGTCGGTTTCGTGCGTGACTCGCGGTTCAACATTTATTCGGGCGATTGGCGCGTCAGGGTTTGACTAATCAGCCGGCGGAGATGTATCGCCGGATTCGCTTCTCAGAAACACCGCCGTACTCTTCCCATCGCACACCTGGCGCGATCTACTTCAGGTTCTCGCTTGTATCCACTTAGGCGGCTGCTATGCCCGCCATGCGCTGCACCGTTTGGAATGTATCGGCATCGGCGGCGCTTTTGTCGGTGCGGTAGCGCTTCACTCGGGCGAACCGCAGCGCAAGTCCACTCACATAGCGCGCGCTGACTTGAATCTCATTGAAAGCGATCTCCGCGACCAGTTCCGGCCGAAGGTAAACGGTGTACTTGTCGCGGCCGATTTCGAGCTTCAGAAACTCCTGCGTCTGCCAAGCGAGCATCTCGTCAGTCAGGCCTTTGAACGTTTTGCCCAGCATGGCGAACCCTCCGTTCACAAGGTCTCTAGCTCCCAAATGCAGGTTGCTGAGCCAACCCTGGCGCCGGCCGTTGCCCCATTCCGCTGCAAGAATCACGAGATCAAGCGTGCGCGCTTGTTTTATTTTGAGCCAGCTCTGCCCGCGGGAACCTGCGGCGTAACCGGATGTTCGCGATTTTGCCATTACGCCTTCATGTCCCTGCCGGAGCGAGCGTTGCAGAAGAGCTTCGGCCTGGCCGGGCTCCGTGGTTGCAAGGTGTGGAACAATATTTTCCGGCGGCACAAGGCGCGTCAGCTCATCGAATCGCCTGGCCTGCGGCTCGTCGACGAGCGAGCCGCCATTCAGGTACAAAGCGTCAAACCAGAACGGCGTCATGGGCAGTTCGTTCCGCAATGCATCCACATCGAGCTTACGGCCGAAGCGGCGCATTGAAACCTGAAAGGGTTGCGGCCGTCCATCGGGTGTCAGGCTCAGGACTTCGCCGTCGAGAATCACTTCCCGCGCGGGGAGGGTTCGTACCGCAGCAACCACTTCGGGCACGGCCGCGGTGACGTCATTGGAGCCTCGTGAGTACAGCACAACATCGTCGCCCGACTTGTGCGCCTGCACGCGAGCGCCATCGAATTTATATTCGAGCGCCGTGTCACCGAGTTCCTCCAATGCCTGCGAGACATCCTCGGCGGTCTGTGCCAGCATGGGCTGCACGGGACGGAAGAGCCGGACGTCAAAGCGCGCCAGGCCGGCCTCACGCTGCTCGAGCGCCGCTCTTGCGATCGCGGCAGAGCCGCCGCCCATCATGGCCGCGCGCCGGATGCGATCACCGGACAGCCCCGTCGCCTTCGCGAGTGCGTCCAGCATAATCCCTTCGAGTGCCCCTTGACGTACTTCGCCGACCAGCAGGCGCATCATCCACTGCTGTTCCTCGCGCGTAGCCCGGCTGAACAGAGAGCTCAGCAGTTGGCGCTTCACCTGATCTGACCCCGCGCCCTGAGTTTGAGCGATTTG
The DNA here is from genome assembly GCA_019233375.1 of Acidobacteriaceae bacterium. GTDB lineage: Bacteria > Acidobacteriota > Terriglobia > Bryobacterales > Bryobacteraceae > Bog-105. Next base: position 40,162 of record JAFAMM010000083.1, on the reverse strand, counting down.
TTCCAGTGTGCGGTCCAGATCTAGCAATTCCAACGAGGCGGTTTCGAAAGCTCCCGACGACGCATCACGCAACGTTGCATATCCAATACCGATACGGCCCTGGCGTGTTGCACCCGCCAGATAGGCAACGGCAACTTCGATTTCTTCTGGTTGAAGCCGTTTCAGCAGCCGCGCAAGCAGATCGATTTTCTCGAGACGCTTACTGGTAGCGCCGATTTTACCGGACGTCTCGACGATATCCGCCAGCAGCATCGGCTAACTTGTCTGAAACTGCTCGTCGATTTCAACCTGATATCCCACTGCGAGTGCGTTCGTCTCATTCGCCATGCCGATCACCGCCATGAGCTCGCCGAACATCTCGTCTGTCATGCCTTTCTTTCGCGCGGAGGCGGAATGCGAGGCGATACAGTAGCGGCACTGATTCGTCGCGCTGACCGCGAGATAAATCATCTCTTTCGTCAGGGGGTCGAGCGCGCCGGGACCCATAATCTGCTTAATGCTCTCCCAGGTGCGGCGCAGCGTGGCCGGATCCCGGGCGAGAGCTTTCCAGAAATTGTTTATGAAATCGGTTTTGCGCGTGGCCATAATATCGTCGTAGACGGCGCGCACTTCGGGGCTAGCTTCCGCGTATTCAATCAATTCAAGTGCCGGCATAAATAAATGCGTTCAGGATTTTCCAATGTAAATGCCCGCCAGGAACACCAGCACGCCTCCCAGGACAACCTGCAAAGCAGCCCTGACCAGCGGCGTTTCCATATAATGCTGCCGTACCCAGCTGATAACGGCCAACTCGATCGCGACCACGCCGACAGCGACGGCGGTAGCAATGTGGAAATCCGAAATAAGAAACGGAAGCGTGTGTCCGATACCGCCGGCGAACGTCATGACGCCGGTGACCGCGCCGCGAATCAACGGCCGTCCGCGCCCGGTGAGCGAGCCGTCGTCCGACAGACCCTCGGCGAATCCCATGGAGATACCCGCACCGACTGAAGCGGCCAGGCCAACCACAAACGCGTCATGGGTTTTTTGCGTGGCGAACGCAGCGGCGAAGAGCGGAGCCAGCGTGGATACGGACCCATCCATCAAACCGGCGAGGCCCGGCTGCACGATCTGCAAAACGAATGAACGGCGGGCGGCTTCTTTTTCGCTCTGCTGCACGGCCGGGGTCAACTGGCTCCGCTCAATCGTTTCGGCAGTCGCGGTGTGCTTGGCTTCGGCTTCCGCCAGGTCGCCGAGCAGCTTGCGCGTCGACGTATCGGTGGTTTTTTGAATCGCCAAATCGTAGAAGCGTCTTGTTTCGGACTCCATTGATTCAATTGCCCTGCGAACCGCGTTCGGACCTATGGGCTGCACCAGCCAGACCGGCGGGCGGGTGACGAAGCCCTTTACATCCTGACGCCGGATCAGCGGAATGTGATTTCCGAAACGCCGGCAATACAGGTCAATGAGGCTGGCGCGGTGCTCGGATTCCTCCGCCTGCATCTCGTCCAACATTTTGGCGGTTGCCGGGTACCTCTCACGCAGACCTTCAGCGAATTCGCCGTAAATGCGGGCGTCTTCTTCCTCGAGCGACACCGCCAGCGCCAGTACCTCGCGTTCTGATAAGTCCTTAAAGTTCTTAGCCATGGAGCTTACGCCTACCTCTTACGGCGTTCAGACGGGCCGCACCGCTATGTTACCGAGATCTTCGGCGCAGGCTCCATCATCAAACCTATATGCCGGCACTGATTGCCGGTGGAAGACAATAGAATCTGCTCTCTTCGATGTTAGATCGTATTTCCGTGCACGGCGCTCGCCAGCATAACTTGAAAAATATCAGTGTTGACATTCCGCGGAACACTTTTACTGTCATCACCGGGCTCAGCGGCTCCGGCAAGAGCTCGCTCGCCTTTGACACCATTTATGCGGAGGGCCAGCGCCGGTACGTAGAAACGCTGTCGCCATACGCGCGGCAGTTTTTGGACCAGATGGAGCGGCCCGAAGTCGATTCCATCGACGGCTTGAGTCCGGCAATTTCAATTGAACAGAAAACGACGACGCGCAGTCCGCGTTCGACCGTCGGCACGGTAACAGAGATCTACGACTATCTGAGGCTCTTGTTTGCTTCCGCAGGCGTACCGCACTGTCCTTTGTGCGGCGCGGAGATCGCGCGACAATCGCCGAACCAGATTCTGGAGCAGGTTTTCGCACTGCATCAGAATGAGCGGATCATGGTTCTGGCTCCCGTCGCCCGCGGCCGTAAAGGCGAGTACAAGAAAGAGCTCGAGGCGATTGCCAAAGGCGGCTTTCGGGCGCGGATCGATGGTGAGCTGCGAACACTCGATGAGCCCTTGAAGCTCGATAAACGCAAGAATCACACAATTGAAGTCGTAATCGACCGGCTGGTCGTGAAGCCCGGGATAGAACAACGGCTTGAAAACTCGATCCAGACGGCTTTGAAGTGGGCTGATGGTCTGGTGCTTGTGTCCGTGATCAACGGCCCGGAGAGGCTGTATTCGGAAAAACTGGCGTGCCCCAACGACGGCACGAGTATTCCGCAACTAGAACCGCGTTCCTTCTCGTTCAACAGTCCGTACGGCGCTTGCGAAACCTGTAAAGGCGTGGGCAGCACCTGGGCCTTCGACCCGTTGAAGGTTATCTGCGATCCGTCAAAGCCTCTATTCGACGGCGGCCTGGGCCCGGGCGGCAGCTCATCTTATATGATCTCGGCGCTCAACGAAATCGCCGAGGAATGCAGAATTGACTTGAATCTCCCGTTTGAGGACTTACCAAAGAAAACAAGAAATCTGCTGGTCTACGGAAATGGGCAATTTCCGGGCATTCTCAACATTCTCGAAGAGAACTATTCACGCGCGAGCGAGGGCTATCGCGACTGGCTCATGGAGTACATGTCGCCGACTACCTGTCCCGATTGCGAAGGCAAGCGGCTGAAACCCTCCAGCCTGGCCGTTCAGGTGAAAGGTGTTTCTATTGCCGATTTCACCGCGATGTCGATAGCGCGTGCTCTTCCACTGCTTAAGTCCTGGAGCTTCACAGAGCGTGAACTGCAGGTGGTGAGTCGCGTTCTCGAAGAGATTCAGAACCGGCTGCAGTTTCTCTGCGCCGTAGGGCTTGACTACCTGAGCCTGGATCGCTCTTCGGCCACACTCTCCGGCGGCGAAGCGCAGAGAATCCGGCTGGCGACCCAGATAGGGTCCAAGCTGAGAGGCGTTCTCTACGTTCTGGATGAGCCGTCCATCGGATTGCATCCTCGCGACAATGATCGCTTGCTCGATACGCTTCACGATCTTAGAGATCTAGGGAACACTGTGCTGGTCGTTGAGCATGATGCGGAAACGATCGAGCGCGCGGATTACGTGATTGACCTGGGTCCGCGTGCCGGACGCCTGGGCGGAAATCTAATCGCGCAGGGGAGCCCTGCCGAGCTGATGAAAAAACCCGGATCGTTGACCGGCGAATATCTTTCGGGGCTCGCGAGCATCAGTCTGCCTCCGGTGCGCCGCGCCGGAAACGGTCTGAGCGTCTCGGTGCGCGGCGCCCGCGAACACAACCTCAAGAAGATTGATGTCGATTTTCCACTGGGAACGCTCATCGTTGTGACCGGCGTCTCGGGAAGCGGGAAGTCGACCCTGGTTCACGACATCCTGTATCGGGCACTTGCCAAAGAGGTCTATGGTTCAAGCGCGGAACCGGGAGCGCACAGCGCGATTCTCGGGCTAGAGAACATCGACAAGGTCATCGAGATCGATCAGTCGCCGATTGGGCGCACGCCGAGGTCGAATCCTGCTACCTATACCGGCGTTTTCGCGCCTATTCGCGAACTGTACGCTATGCTGCCGGAATCCCGCGAGCGAGGGTACAAGGCGGGACGGTTCAGCTTCAACGTGAAAGGCGGCCGCTGCGAGGCATGCCAGGGGGACGGGCTGAAACGCATTGAGATGAACTTCCTCCCCGATGTGTACGTCACCTGTGATGTGTGCCGGGGCAGACGGTACAACCTGGAAACACTGCAAGTGAAGTACAAGGGACAGAGCATCGCCGATCTGCTGGAATCCACCGTCGACGATGCGCTGGACCTGCTGCAGAACATTCCACAGGTTCAGGCAAAATTGAAGACGCTGCAGGATGTGGGGCTCGGATATTTGCATTTAGGGCAGTCGTCGACGACACTTTCGGGCGGCGAAGCACAGCGGATCAAACTGGCGAAGGAACTCAGCAAACGCCAAACCGGGCGGACGTTCTACCTGCTGGATGAGCCGACTACCGGGCTGCACTTTGAGGATGTGCGGCATCTCCTCGATGTGTTGCAGCGGCTGGTAGATCTTGGAAACACTGTGCTGGTGATTGAACATCATCTCGACGTGATCAAGAGTGCGGATTACCTGGTCGACCTCGGGCCGGAAGGCGGAGAACAGGGCGGTTCCGTAGTTGCCACCGGCACACCGGAAGAAGTGCTGCAGAATCCGCGCAGTCACACTGCGCAGGCGCTCCGCAAGATAATGAAGGCGGGACATGCTGCCTGACGAAGTTCAAGCCGCGGCCGAGCACTCAGATGTTGAACCCGTGCCGGCGACGGGCGAAATTCCGACGATCGAAACTGAAGCCGGGGAAGTTCCGCCTGCGTCAGCGCCGCCCGTTACCGGAGAGCATGATCCGTTTTGGGGTTACACCGACCTTGCGCTCGTACTTGGCATTCTTATCGGGTTCGTGGTCGCGATGATTGGGGCGGTCGGCGCGTTGGCATTTTTCTATCCGAAGCTGAGAACCGATCCCACACCGCTCCTTATCCCGACTCAGATCGCTTTGTATGCATTCGTCTATCTGAGTTTCTGGCTCGATTTCAAGACACGCTATAACAAACCGGTGTTGCGCTCGCTGGGCTGGAAACCGGCGCGAATCAATCTGTTTTTATGCGCGGGAGGCGGAGTTGTCCTGGCCTTTGCGATCTCGGCGATTGCGGCCGCCCTGCATACACCAACGATTGCATCGCCATTCGACAAACTAACGAGTTCAGCCGTCTCAACGGTGCTGTTCGGGATTATGGCAGTAGTACTGGGACCGTTCTTCGAGGAGCTGTTTTTCCGCGGCTTCATTCAACCGCTGCTTTCGCGCACCTTCGGAGTGATCGCAGGCATTCTGCTAACGGCTCTCTTGTTTGGCGGCCTGCACGCACCCGAGTACTCCTGGGCCTGGCAGTATGCAGTTGCGGTATCGCTCGCGGGTGCGGTTTTCGGCTGGTTGCGCGCGAAGACCAATTCGATTATCCCGTCGACCGTGATGCACGGCTGCTTCAATGCGGTTTCACTCTTCGCGCTCGCGTTCAAACATACATCCTCATGACCGAGACTGCTGTTCTTACACAAAAGACAATTGAGACGATCGAGTGGACACCTGACGGTGTGGTCATGATCGATCAGCGGCGTTTGCCTCTTGAAACCACATTCGTGACGTGCCGTACGTATAAAGAGATGGCCGAGGCGATTCGGAGCATGGTGATTCGCGGTGCTCCGGCGATCGGCGTTGCCGCGGCGATGGGGGTCGCGCTAGGCGCTCTGGAATTCGAAGATATCGATGCGCAGATGCCGGTCATCTGTGACACGCTGGCGAAAACAAGACCGACGGCGGTGAATCTGTTTTGGGCGCTCGATCGCATGCAGCGCGTGTACGCTTCGGTGCGTCATGAGCGGTTGGAGCAGATTCGCGACCGGCTGATAGCCGAGGCGCAGAAAATTCGCGAGGAGGATATCGCCATCAACGAGGCTATGGGGCGGCACGGTGCGCCCTTGGTCCCTGATCGCAAAACGGTCTTAACGCACTGCAATGCGGGCGCGCTGGCCACCGCCGGTTTCGGAACGGCGCTGGGCGTTATCCGCGCCGCTGTGCGGGCCGGCAAGAAAATCGATGTTTTGGTGGATGAGACTCGGCCATTGCTGCAAGGCGCCCGGCTTACCGCCTGGGAGCTGCAGCGTGATGGCATCGAGACCACTCTGATCACGGACAACATGGCCGGGCATTTTTTGAAAAGCGGCCGTATCGGGTGCGTTGTGGTGGGTGCTGACCGCATCGCGGCAAACGGCGATGTGGCGAACAAGATCGGCACGTACGGCGTAGCCGTTCTGGCGAAGGAGAACGGCGTGCCATTTTATGTTGCCGCGCCGATCTCGACGCTCGATCTGTCATTGGCCTCGGGTGACGATATCCCGATTGAGGAACGCGCTGCAACAGAAGTAACCAACCTGCAAGGAGAGCCGATTGCGCCACTCGGAGTCCATGTGGCTAACCCGGCGTTCGATGTCACTCCGAACCGCTATATATCGGCCATTGTTACCGAACACGGCATAGCACGGGCGCCTTATGAAAACTCTCTGCGCAGGTTAACGAAGAGTAGTTGACACGCGCGTCGCGTTCAACTCTGCTGTTATCCTTTAATTTGCGTCTGAACTTACCCCAGCGTGCATGGGATCTCCGGCCTCTGCGCGCGCGGGGGCTAAAGTGTTGTGCGCTCGCCTTGACGGGAGCGGCGGCACTCTCGCTGGCAGCCGCCGCAGTTCCGGACGCGCCCCCCGCGCTGATAGACCTACTCAAAGGCGAGCTGAATCGCGAGTTTGCGATTCTCAAAAACAAAGCCGATCCGGCGCCTTATTACATGGCGTACGAAGTGACAGAGGAGCAGGTCGATTCGGCAGCCGCAAGCCTGGGAGCGCTCATGGCCAACGTGCATTCGCGCGTTCGAGGTGTCGACACAACGATTCGGGTCGGATCAGCAGACTTCGATAATTACCATCCGTATAAAGGGTCGCGCGGTGAGTTTACGATGTTCGCACCACTGAGCATAGACAACGATGCGAATCAGATCAATCGAACGCTCTGGGCCGAATCCGACCGTGTCTACAAACTGGCTTCGCGAAGACTGCTTCAGCTTACGACCGACGAGCAGTTGATTGCGCAGCAGGACAAGACAGACCCCGACTTTTCTTCAGAACCCGCGGCAGTTTATTCGCACTTGCCAGAGAAATACGGCTACGATATGGACGCATGGGCGGGTAAAGTTCGGACCTGGTCAGGCGAATTTAACAAGCACCCAAAGATCCTGGGCTCGAGCGTGACGTTTCGTGCACAACGGGAGATCAAGACTTTTGTCAATACCGAGGGAAGCGCGATTCAGCTCGGCAGCGATCTGTTTCGCGTCGAGATAGAGGGCTCGGCGCTTGCTCCTGACGGCATGGGCCTGAGTGATTTTGCCGGCTTCGAGGCGAGCGACCCGAGCCATTTTCCTGCCGATGATCTGATTCAGAAGCGGGTGCAGGATCTGGCCAGCATGCTGGACCGGCTGGTCGCGGCGCCGCCCGCCGAGCCGATCGTTTGCCCGGCTATACTCTCGGGCCGGGCTTCGGCGGTGTTCTTTCATGAGATTTTCGGCCACCGGGTAGAGGGGCACAGACAGAAGGACATCGAAGATGGCCAGACCTTCACGAAAATGGTCGGCCAGAAGGTTCTGCCTGATTTCATGAGCGTCGCGTTTGACCCGACGCGGAAGGCGGAGGCCGGAATGGATCTCATCGGCGCGTACGAGTATGACGATGAGGGGGTGAAAGCGCGGCCCGTGACGGTGGTCGATCGCGGCGTCCTGAAGACGTTTCTGCTTTCGCGCTCGCCGGTAGGCGAGTTCGCGCATTCAAATGGGCATGGCCGCCGTCAGCCCGGCTATGAAGTCGTCTCGCGCCAGTCGAACCTGATTGTCGAGTCGTCAAAGCAGGTCTCAAACCAGGAGCTGCGATCGAGGTTGATCGAAGAAGTTAAGCGGCAGGGCAAACCTTACGGCCTATATTTCGAGGAAGTGTCGAGCGGATACACAACCACGGGCCGGCGCGGATTGCAGGCATTTACAGTAGTGCCGCTCGTTGTGTATCGCGTCTACCCGGATGGCCGGCCGGACGAACTGATCCGCGGCGTAGATATAGTCGGGACGCCGCTCGCCAGCTTTCAGAAGATCATCGCGACATCAGACAGGAAAGAGGTGTTCAACGGGTATTGCGGCGCCGAGTCGGGGAACGTTCCTGTTTCGGCGACATCGCCGGCCATTCTCGTATCCGAGATCGAGACGCAGCGCAAGCAAAACGAGCAGTTGCGACCGCCTATCCTGCCCCGGCCGGAGGTCAATTAGCATGGCGCGCCTGTCTGCGCTTCGCTACGCGACGGCGCTGCTCGCTGCCGCGGTGGGTATGAGAGCGGCAGAAACGCCGCTGCCGGCCGAGATCCGGCGGGACGTCCAGCTTCGCGCGATGCTAGACGAGCTGCAGCGCTCGAAGACATTGCACCTGAAGGATCTCGACGAGCCATATTTCGTTCAATATTCGGTCAGTGACTCCAATCAACTGACCGTAACTGCCAGCCTTGGCGGCATCACCAGCTCAAACCGCCTTCACCTGCGGCAGCCACGAGTGGCGGTTCGGGTGGGAAGCTACAAATTCGACAACACAAATTCGGTCTTTTCCAGGGAGGCGAACAGCGGCCTCTTTCCTGTCGATGATAATTACGGCGCAATGCGCACGGCGTTGTGGCTGCTGACGGACGCAAGCTATAAGGCAGCAACCGATGAGATCGCGCGGAAGCGGAATGCTTTGCGTGAGATCGCCGAACCCGATCCCGTCCCTGACTTCGCGCCCGCCAAGCCCACAACGGTGATTCTCTCGTCCACCAACAGCGAAGTGGACCAGCAGGCGTGGGAGTCCCTCGCCGGAAGACTTTCCGGGCGATTCCGGCTGTTCCCTGAAGTTGCGACCTCGAATGTCAGGCTGCGGCAAATCACTTCTACCTACCGCGTGGCGAATACGGAAGGCACAGTGATCCGCATACCGCAAGATCTGGCCGATATAGAGATTCGCGCGACTGCTTTGGCAGGTAATGGGACGCGAGTATGGAACCACCGCCTGATCGCTTTGCTCGAAGCCGGCCAACTACCGTCGGAAGAAGATCTGAATAATGCGGTAGATTCCGTCGCGCGAGAGACCCGCGATCTGACGAGGGCGGCGGTTGCGGAAGACTACACCGGGCCGGTGCTGTTCGAGGGCGAGGCGGCCGCCGAAATGATGGCCCAGGTACTCACGGACGCGCTGCGGCTACAGCGAAAGCCGCTGGCGCCGCCGGAAGAGGCCGCGCGTGCGCAGCCGCTCGAGAGCGTGTGGGCGTCCCGTGCAGGCGCAAAAGTTGCCCCTGATTGGCTGACCATTGTGGACGATGCCCGGGAGCGCTCATTTCACGGTCAGGTTTTGGCCGGCCAGTACGACGTGGATGATGAGGGCGTTCCCGCAACCCGGGTTACTCTGGTGGAGAAAGGTACGCTGAAAAACTTTCTTTCCAGCCGCGAACCTGTGGCGGGCTACGATTCGTCAAACGGGCACGGCCGGTTGCCGGGTCCGTTTGAATCCGAACAAGCGGTGATCGGGAACCTTTTCGTTCAGGCCGCCGAAACAGTCAGTGGCGCCGCACTGAAAGCGAAACTAATCGAAAACGTGAAGGCAGCCGGTTTAAAGTATGGTCTGTTGATCCGCCGCCTGGACTTCCCATCTACCGCCAGGGTAGAAGAACTCGAGGGCCTGGAGCAGCAGTTGCAAAAGAACGGTTATAGCCGAACGCTGACGCCGCCCCTGCTCGCCTTCCGCGTCTATCCGGACGGCCGGGAGGAGTTGGTACGCGGTTTTCGGTTTGGCGATTTCAGCGCGAAAAACCTTCGCGCGCTGGAGGGAGCATCGAGCGAGAGCTTCGTTTTGAATTACATCACCAATGGATCGGCTTTCAACATCGCCGACGCCGGCTCGGACGCGACTCTTTCGTCTGTTGTGTGTCCATCCCTGCTGTTCAATAATGTCGAGCTGCTAAGAGCCGATAACGAAGCTGCCAAGGCTCCGGCCGTACCGCCGCCCGCCCTGATCACACGGCGTTAGTTCGATGCGCATTCTTAGCCGGGCCATCTTCAAGGAAATCTTCACCAGCGCGACGCTCGGCACGCTGCTGTTTATTTTTGTTCTGTTCCTCCGCACGATCGAGCGGCTTTCGTCGCTGCTGGTGAAAACATCGGCGCCGCCGGCGGTGGTGGCGAAGCTGCTGCTGTATGCGCTGCCGTCAACCATTCCGTTCGCGCTGCCGCTGGGCGTGCTGGTCGGTATTTTGATCGGCCTCAGCCGCATGTCAGCCGACAGCGAAATTACCGCGATGCGCGCCGCCGGAATCTCCAGCGTTTCCATCGTGCGTCCAGTGCTGTTGTTTGCGTTTGGCGCTTTGTGTCTAACCGCGATAGCGTCCCTATGGCTCACGCCGCTTTCGCTGCATCTCGAATCCATGGTCGCGCGCAATTTTGCCGCGGCGCAGTTAACGGGCAATATCGAAACGCGCATTTTCGATGAACAGTTTCCAAACACCGTTCTGTATGTCGGCAACGTGGAGACGGTCGCGAAGCAGATCATTTGGGGCCAGGTGTTCATCGCCGACGTGACTCCTTCCGATGAATTGCAGCGGCAGGGAAAGAACCGCGGCTCCGGACCGCGTATCATCGTCGCGCAAGAGGCAATTCCGCACGCCGATGCCGCCAATAACCGGATTATTCTCGACATGCGGAACTACCGCTCTACGGAGCGGGACAAAGACGGCCACTTTGTTCTCACCGCCGCCCCAAACCAGGTCTGGACGCTGCAGGCGCAAAAGCCGGAAGAGCTGCAGGTGAACAAGACCGTGCAGGAGATGGATACCGGCCCTTTATATAAACGCGTGTATCGCCGGCATGACCTTTCGCGCGAGGACTACGTGGATGCCGCCATTGAGCTGCATCAAAGGTTCGCACTGCCGCTCGCCTGCGTTCTACTCGCGCTTGTCGGCATCCCTCTCGGCGTCTCTTCGCGCAAAGGCGGCAAGTCCATGGCCTTCGTCATGACGGTGCTGCTCGCCTTCGTTTACTATCTGGGCTTTATCACTTTGATCGGACTGGCGAAGAAGGGAAGCCTTCCCGTTCCGGTAGCGGTCTGGACGCCCGACGCCATATTCCTGATCGCCGGTTTATTTCTTGTATCGAGACTGGAGCGGCCCGGCGACCGAGACTGGGCGGGCGCGCTCAAAACTATTGCACAGAGAGTCTGGAAGCGTCTCGGTGACCTGCGCCCCGTGCCCGGAGCACGGCAGATCCGTTTCGGCGGCATACGGCGCTTCGGGCTCCGGCCAATGCTCATCGATGCGTACGTCCTGAACGGATTCCTGTTCTATTTCTGCGTGCTGCTGGCAGCGCTTGTGGCGCTGATCGAGGTTTTCACGTTTTTCGAGCTCCTGGGCGACATGATCAAGAACGACATCGCTATGTCAACCATGGTGGATTATCTCTGGCACTTGGCGCCGAGTCTTGTCTATCAGCTCACACCGATCGGCACACTCGTTGCCTCGTTGATCTGCTTCGGCATTCTGACCAAATACAACGAGGTCACGGCGTTCAAGGCGAGCGGCATCAGTGTGCACCGGCTGGCGGCTCCGGTGCTAGTGGTGAGCTTTGTCTTAAGCGGCCTGCTGTTCACGTTCGATCACTACTATATTCCGGAGGCGAACCGGCGGCAGGAACGTCTGCGGGCCATCATCAAGAATAAGGCGGTGGCGAGTTATCTCAATCCCAATCGCAAATGGGTGTATGGCCAGGGCTCGAGGATCTATAATTACCAGGCGTTCGATGGCCGCAGGTCGATCATGTCGAACGTGAACGTGTACGAATTGGACCCCGCCACCTTTCGCGTGGCACGCCAAGTCTCGGCGCAATGGGCCCGGTGGAACGACGCAAAGCACGCCTGGGTCTTCGAAAATGGCATTACCCAGATCGATACGCAGAACGGTAATAGCTACCGGTCTTTTTATGGCAAAACGGCGATTTTTTCGGAACTGACGGAACCACCTTCGTGGTTCGTTCGCGAGGAGAAAGAGTACAAGGAGATGAATTTTCAGGAACTCGGCCAGTACATTCGCGAACTCAAAGCCAGTGGGCTCGATACGATCCCGCTTCAGGTGCAGTACTACAAGAAATTCGCCGTTCCGCTCTTCGCGCTCATCATGGCCATTCTGAGTATCCCGTTTGCCTTCATCGCCGGCAACCGCGGAGCGATGACGGGCGTGGGCATCAGCTTTGGAGTGGCGATCGCGTATTGGACGATCGGCACTTTGTTCGAGCAGGTGGGGGACTTGAACCAATTACCCGCTGTGATGGCGGCGTGGTCGCCGGATATTATCTTTTCGCTCGCCGGTCTGTATTTGATGGCGCGGATGAAGACCTGATGCGGCGTTATAACATCACGACCGTTTCGGAAGATCGTCGCGCAGATAAATTCGATAGATCTGATTCCGGTAAATAAGGCGGTACTGTTTGGCCAGAGTCTTTCGCGACTCCTGCCACGCCGTTTTTTCAGACCGCATTCCGACGTAATTCGGATCCATCACGTAAAGCGCGGGTAACGGCGCCCTCGAGCCATAGCCGAGGTAACGATCATCGACAAGCTGCGGTCCGAATCCTAGCGCGAAACCTAGTTCGGCGCCGCCAAAAACCGTACCCCCGGCAGGCAGGTTCGCCTTAATCACCTGCACTGCGGACAGATATTGCCGGCGAAAATCGTTGGCGTGTATCTTCACCGCAAACGCGCCTGTTGAGGCGATGGTTGCCGCGACGAGCAGCGCGCCCGCCGCGGACCGCCAGATCAGGGGTCGCGCCCAGCAACGATAAGCCCAAAATGCTCCGCAGACGGTCAGTACGGGAGCGCTGTAGATAAAGTAAATCGGAAAGTCCTGATTATCAACCAGCGCCACGCACACGTATGTAATGGCGGCAAGCAACAGCAGCACCTTCCCGAGTACTTCTGAGCGTAGCCGGGGCGTCAGTGCAATTCCTGCGACTCCCGCTAATCCGAACAGCAGCGAGCAAACCTTCAGGCGAGCCGCGCCTTCAAGAAACCAGAAGTAATACGCGAAATACCGGTTGCGGAGGTCATACAGAATGCTGTGAAGCGCGCCGGCTACCGTCGCGATGCGGTAAGATGCCGCTGCCGAGCTTTGCGCGTGATAGATGGCGGCGTTCTCCATTGCATACCGTATGCAAAGCGCGAAACCAACGAGATAGAACAAGGCCGCGAAGGGCACGCCGCGCCAGCAAATGCTGCGCCGATCAAGAAAGAGAATGATCGCGATTATGGATACCGTGGTCACCGCGCCCATTGGATGACAGAACAGCGAAGCGGCTCCGAAAAGGCCCGCTAATGCCGTGGCCAGAATCGGTTTCGAGGTGCGTAAACTGACATAACTGGCCAGGCCCAATTCGCCCAGGGCTGCGCACATCATATCCATCCGAGCATCAGAGGCGGCCGACAGCACCGCATAATCCATCGCAACGACCGCCGTGACAAACGTGGACAGAGCTCCGTCCCCGGTGAGGCCTCGCACAAACAGAAACCAGGCGGCCAAGTAAACACAGCCCCATATGACCGAAAGCAGGCGGGCGTATTGAATGGTAGCGGGAACCATACGCAGCCAAACGCCTTCAGTTAGCAGGTATAGCGGGAGTTGCCAGTAAGTGTACTCGTGAACGCCGGGCCAATTCAGGTATCCGTGCGGAGCGAGGACGATGCTGCCGAGATGCCCCGTGTTCCGGAAGTGCATGGCGACGTCGGCAAACATCCCTTCGTCCCACCAGGGGCTGCGGGTCACCGAATAGCCGATGGTGAGAACGAGGAATACCGCCAAAGCGGCAGCGGCGAGAAGCCACCAAGCCCGCCTCAGAGGTGTTTGAGCATTCTGCTGGCGCGCGGCATCGATCGCAACGCCGCGGCGTATCGGGCCTTTGTTCTTAGATTCAGTCAGAGGCTGGTCTGCCCCCATTTCGTCCGTAGAGCCGGTCCGGTCCGTAGAGCCTCAGAGTGGGTACTAGTGCGCCCGGAGTGATTCGAACACCCGACCTTCTGGTTCGTAGCCAGACGCTCTATCCAACTGAGCTACGGGCGCAACAGACCACAGTATAGCAGTCACGTCGACTTCGGCCGGCTCAGCATGGGTGCCAGTGAGTCGACTCCTCGAGCGTAAGCCTGGAAACGCAATTACGGCCCGTTGCTTTTGCCCGGTATAGGGCTTCATCCGCTACACGGACGAACACGTCTGGATCCTTTTCGGAGCCGTCGGAAACCGTGACGCCGAAGCTCGCCGAAATCGTAATTTCAATGCCTTCGAGCGAGATGCAGGTCTCCTCAAGACGGTGTCGCATGCGCTCCGCCTGATGGCTGGCCTGCTCGAGGTCGCAGTTTGGAAGAACAACCAGGAACTCCTCGCCACCGTAGCGCCCCACTTGGTCGTAAGGCCGCATATTGCTTCTCAAGCGCATGGCGGTCTCGCGCAGTACGGTGTCTCCGGCAAAGTGCCCGTAGCTGTCGTTGATTCGCTTGAAATGATCGATGTCGAGCAGAATAACTCCGACCGTCCGGTTATCGCGGTGACACCGGGAAATCTCCTGGCGAAGCACCGTCCAGATAGCGGAACGGTTCGGCAGCATGGTAAGCAAGTCTTTGTTTGCTCGCTCCCGCAATTCCTCGCGCGCTTCGAGAAGATCCATCTGCAGGTCGATGATGCGCTTGCCCGCCCGGAGCCTGACCTGCAATTCATGCTGATCGAACGGCTTTACGATGTAATCGTCGGCACCCGCTTCGAGACCCTCCACCGTTTCGCCTTTGGTGTTCTTTGAAGTCAAAAGAAGGATGTAGGTGTACGGTTCCCGGTGTGTATCGCGGACCCGGCGGCACACCTCAGGCCCGCTTAAATGCGGCATCACCCAATCGAGAATCGCCATCGGCGGCGGGTCGGCATCCGCAAGAATGTCCCACGCCTCCGCACCGTTTTCAGCCAAAACGACTTCATAGCCCCACTTCGCCAGCACAGACCGCAACATCTGTCGCGATGTTGCGCTGTCATCGGCTACCAGAACCTTCATAGATCGCTTCAGAATCCTCGCTACAAACCTAATCGTCCATCGAGCGTGAGTAGTGAGTCACCTCTTACGCAAAGTTTCGTTTCTGAGTGCGCGGATCGTCCGCGACTTACCTCTTTCAGATCAAACTGTATTGCCTTCCTACTATCATGACAGCCGTGGCTCGGGTCAATATCCCACCGCAGATCCCGGCCTAGAGCCCAACGAAACCGATCCTATATCATGGGGGTGCCGCCCGTACGATCAGCCACTGGGGAGCTTCGCCGTACGAGCCTTCACGAAGGAGCTGTAGATGCAAAATTCCGTACTCGTGCCCATGGTGGTCGAGCAGACGTCGCGAGGCGAACGCGCCTACGACATCTACTCACGCCTGCTGAAAGAAAATATCATTTTCCTGGGCACTCCAATCGACGACAATGTCGCAAACCTGGTGATGGCACAGATGCTATTCCTTGCCGCCGAGGATCCGGAGCGCGACATCTCGCTCTACATCAATTCACCGGGTGGATCGATTACCGCCGGGCTGGCGATCCTCGATACGATGCGGCTGGTCGAGCCCGATATCGTTACCTACTGCATCGGTCAGGCAGCTTCAATGGCGGCAGTTCTTCTCGCCTGCGGGTCTAAAGGCAAGCGGTTCAGCTTGCCGAATTCCCGTATTTTGATCCATCAGCCTTCGATGAGCGGTCTTGGCGGCCAGGCGTCTGACATTGACATCTATGCGCGAGAGATCCTGCGCATGCGTGAATCGTTGAACCAGATTCTGGCGGATGCGACGGGTCAGCCCGTCGACAAGATTTCCCGGGATGTCGATCGCGACTACATTTTGGAGCCGCAAGCCGCTCTGGATTACGGAATGATCGACCGTATCATTACGAGTCGCAACTAGCGGCGTAGCCCTACTGCCAAATTTTTACGTCCATCGAACATCACCGCGATGTATTTAGGGGGATAATCCACCTAAATGACTGTGCATCAATGTTTTACGACGCTCCTGACGTTTTGGGCCTGAGACCGGCATTTGTCGAAACACACTATGATACTTTGGAGCGTCTACGCATTTTGGAAGTGCGTGTGCCGCTTCCGAGCTTGACCCGGAACCAGAGCTGGGTTACAGTGATGGTTCCGTTACGAATCCGATAAACCATAAAAAACGCTTATCGAATGATTTCTAAGACCTTTTACCTGATGGCAGGGTTCGTATTCGCCGCCTCCGCTCCAAACGTTACAGTCGCGGCGGTGAAACCCGCTTCTACAGCACTGAATATCGGCCTAAGTGCGGCAGCAGTCGCCGGCAGCCCGGACCCACGCCCTGAGCCGTTGGGCGATGGCTCGATTACCGCGCCCGCAAGTCTCGACGGTTCCAGCCCGCACACGCCCGAGACCGATGACCGTATTGCGCGCGCCGACAGCCACTTCAACGCAGGACGACAGCTGTACTTCGAGGGAGATTTGGAAGGCGCCCGCCGCGAGTTCGATGCCGCGGTCGATGCCCTGCTGACTGCGCCTGATAATCTGCCGGATCACACACGAATTGAGCGCAGACTGGACGAGATCTGTGACATGGTCTACCGCTTCGATGTGGAAAAGTTGGGAGCGGGGCAAACGGAAGACGCTGTCGTGAGCTTTGACAAAGCGCCGATCGATGAGATCAGCCACATGACATTCCCAGTGGACCCGAGTCTCGCTTGGAAAGTCAAAGGCGAGCTGGACCAGACGGCGTCGGCCATTCCACTGGAGCTTTCTGATCCGGTTCTGAGCTACATTCATTACTTCTCGAGCGATCGCGGCCGGCGAATCCTGCTGGAGGGCTTCCAGCGCGCCGGCAAGTATAAAGCAATGATCCAGCGCGTCTTCGCGGAGGAGGGCGTGCCGCAGGAACTTTTGTATCTGGCACAGGCGGAATCAGGATTTCTGCCCCGCGCCATCTCTTATAAGAGTGCCGGTGGCATGTGGCAATTCACTCCAGCTGCCGCCGTAGACTACAACCTCACGCGCAACAACATCCTCGACGAGCGCTTCGATCCCGAGGTCGCGACGCGTGCTGCTGCGAAATACCTGAAAGACATGCATGCGCGCTACGGCGACTGGTATCTCGCCATGGCGGCGTACAACTGCGGACCGGGCGTGGTGGACCGGGCGGTGGAGCGAACCGGCTACGCCGATTATTGGGAACTGCTGAAGCGTCATGCGCTGCCGAAGGAAACGGCCAATTACGTCCCGATCATCCTCGCCATGACGATCATGGCGAAGAACCCCGGCGATTACGGGCTTGAGAACATTCAGACCGATGCGCCGGCTGAGTACGACACGTTGCATTTGGCCGCCCCCACGAACATGAATCTGATTGCGGATGCCACGATGCAGCCCGTCTCAGTGATACGCGATTTCAATCCCGCCCTGCTCAGGTCCCTGGCGCCCGCAGGCTATGACGTGCACGTGCCCAAGGGTACCGGCGACAGCGCGCGGGCGGCTCTGGATACTGTCCCCGCGGAAAACCGCCAAGCATGGCGGCTGCATCGAGTGGAATCCGGCGATACCCTTGCGGCCATCGCGAAAGCGTACCATCTCACGCCCGAACGTATCGTCGCGGTCAATCAGGCGGCAGATTCGCTTTCGGCCGGTGACGTACTGCTGATTCCAGCCATCTATCACGAAGACGCGCCAGCTGTTCGCCGGGTCCATTCAACCTCTCGCGGCAAGAACAGCACGGCAGTGTTGCTCACACATAAATCGAGTTCCGCCCACGGCACTCACGCGGCCTCCGCGCGACGCGTTCCTGCACAAATCCTGCATCGCAAAGCCGCGGTCCGCACAGCTAGTCTTCAGTAACGCCCCTCATCTGTTGAGGTCGGAAGGTCCGCGCCCGCTCACCTTCATAGTGTCGTGGCCAGTTTGCGCTTGCGCTCGCCAGCAGGTTGTGAAATCATTTTGCTTCTCGCTTCATCTGGATGCATAGTAAGGATGAGCGAAAGGAGGAGTGCTTGAGCCTGACTTACTGGCTAAGACCAGAAGAGGAAGACGACGATTTCGATTACGAGGACGAACACGTCGAGATGGAGTCTGATAAAGACGAATATGACGACGATGATGAGGACGACGAACTCGAGGAGGAAGAGGAAGAAGCCGAGATAGTTGTAACGTCGCCTGCGGAAACCGGTAAACGCGAAACAGGTGCGGAAGCCGAGGCGCCGTCCACTGCGGCGCGTCCTGCGCATGCTGAGGGAGAAGCGGCGGCCGAGCATGGCGGCGAGCACGAGCGCACGGGCGAAGAAAGCAGGCCTGCAAAGAAGGCAGCAAGAAAGACAAGCGCACCCGGGACAAAGAAAACAGCAGCCCAGGCTGCCACGAACGCAGCGTCAGCGCCAACCGCGGCAAAATCCGCCCCAGCAAAGAAGAGCGTCGCGCGTCAGAAGAAGACGGCTGCTCCCGTAAAGAAAACCGCGGCGAAGAAGACTGCTTCCAAGGGTGCCGGGCAGAAGAAAGCCACCGCCAAGAAGGCCGCTGGAAAGAAAGCCGCTGCCAAACGCGCAACGAAGCAGGCCGCCGGGAAGAGACCCGCACCGAAGAAAGCAGCAGGTAAAAAGACGGCGGCAAAGGGCGCTTTCTCAAAAAAGACCGCTCCCAAGAAGTCGTCCGGGAAGAAAGCGGCAGCGAAAAACAGACGGTAGTAAGCAGGCCGGGCTCACGCCTTATCCATCTGGCGTGAATTCCGGCCAAAGGTGTGCTTGCCTATTTGGGGGCTTTGCGAACAACGGAACGGCAGCGGTCAAAGAGTTCCAGAAGCGAGTCCGCATACTCTTCCGCCGAACGCGGTCCCTTGCTTCCGAAGCCTGCGCTAGAGGTAGTGCCTCTGCCGTATCCGGTCGTCACCGCAATAAACTTCATGAGTTCTAAAGCGATTTCGTCAGGGCTCGTGGGCGGGCGGGTGTCGGGTTTCTCGGTCTTGTCTTCTGCCATTCGTGGGTCAAAACTCCTTTTCTGACGTTTGCTATAGCCCTAGTCTCTCATTAGCCCTCTTTTGATGCCGGTTTGCGCTCATCGTCTGATCAGAAAGATGCGGGGAGGCGCTCAGGCCCATCTGGTGGAGGGCAATGACGGTGCATTCTATGTCGTGAAGTTCGTCAACAACCCGCAGCACCGGCGTATTTTGATCAACGAGTGGCTCGCAGGCGAATTCCTTCGCTATCTGCAGATTCATGTCCCGCAGACCGTGCTCATTGAGCTGACGCCCGAGTTCATCGCCGCCAACCCGGATCTCTACATGTCCGTGGGGTCCGCCCGCCAGCCGCCTGAACCCGGGATTCATTTCGGCTCCAGGCTCGCTGTCCACCCCGACCGGGTCGCGCTGTTCGACTTTCTCCCAGACAAGCTGCTCGGAAAGATCGAGAATCGGGTTGACTTCCTCGGAATCCTGGTATTCGATAAATGGGCCGCCAACGCCGACTCGCGACAGGCCGTATTCTTCCGCGCCAAGGCAAAGGGCTGGACGCCGCTCAAAGGAGAAGCACCGTCCCGCATCGGCTTCTTCGCCCAGATGATCGATCACGGCTTCGCGTTCAACGGCCCACACTGGACCTTTGATGATTCGCCGGGGCACGGCCTGTACTTCCGGACGACAGTTTATGACGAAGTCACCGCGCTCGATTCGTTTGAGCCATGGCTCGCAATGGTGCAGAATTTCCCGGTCGAGGTGATTGATTCCGCCTGGAAGGGAATCCCGAGGCAGTGGCTGCTAGACGATGACGCGGATCTCGAACGTTTGCTCGAGCAATTGCTTAAAAGGCGCGCCCGAGTTCCTTCTCTGATTGAGGAGGTAAGACGGGCTCGGCCTACTGCGTTCGCGAACTGGCATTGACTGCCGCGGCAATGCGCGCCGCCGTCACCGGCGCCAGCAGAATGCCATTCCGGTAATGGCCATAGGCTAGCAGAAGACGCGGGGAGTGCCACGCTCCTAAATGCACGGAATCGCTAAGCGGGCGAAAGCCAACCCAGGTCTCGGCCGGGCTTGTTTCGGCCAGGTGTGGGAACACGAAACTCGCCTCTGATGCGAGCGCGCCCACTGCACTGGGGTCTATGTCCCGCACGAATCCGACCCGCTCGGCGGAGGCTCCCGCGATGAGTAATCCGTTGGCGCGCTGCAACAGGTACGTGTGGCCGTGGCGCACAATCGTCTCGCAGGTGTGAGCCGGCTGCTGATATGCAATCAGGTGTCCCCTGACGGGCTCGCAGCGGGGAAGCGCTGGGACCCCTTCCACGTCAAGGGAACTGCTCCACGCGCCAGCTGCAATGACCGCGAAATCGCAATCGGAGACTCCCTGCGACGTGTGGAACCGCACCCCTGCTCCGCCCACTGAAACGCGCTCCACGGGGCAATCCGGCATCAGTATTATGTTGGACTTGCGGCAGACCTCCATCAGCGCTGTCACCAAATGGCGCGGATCCACGATGGCGTCCTGCCGGTAAAAGCGCGCTCCCGCAAGGCTGCTCTTGCGGATGTGCGGCCAGAAGGTGGCGACCTGCGAGGGCGTGAGCGGCTTTGAAGGAATTCCAAGCCGCTGCTGGGCCGCCGCCCGGCTCTCCAGAGACGCCAGTTCGGCGGAAGAGTAAGCCAGATCGAGGGCGCCGCGTTCCTGAAAGTCGATGGGCCGCCGCGACGCCTCCTCGAGTTTGCGGACAAACCCCGGATATAGCCGTCGCGATTCAAGCGCAAGCGCCGCAAGCTCAGAGATGGCATCGAACTCGCCACCAGGAGCAAGCATTCCTGCGCCGGCCCAACTAGCCTCACCGCCGGGGGCACCTTTGTCGTATACCGTAACGGCCAACCCAAGTTGCGCCAGCCGCCATGCGATGGTGAGCCCGATGATTCCGCCCCCGGCTATCGCAACACTCTGCGCCGAGGGCATCGCCTCGCTCACGCTGAATCCTGTAAAGGCTCCTCCGGCTCCAGGCTGCCGCGCTTCACGACTTCGAGAAAAGCTTTCGCCGCATGACTAAGCGCCCGGCGTCCGGGGTAGATCAAGCGGATCTTGCGTTCCAGGTTAAGCTCTTTCACGCGCACCTCATACAACAGCCCCTGCCTGATTTCCTGCTCTACGCACATGCGCGGCAGGAAAGCAACGCCCTCATTGTCCTGCACCAGGCGGCGGATCGTTTCGACCGTAGGCATCTCGACATCCATGTTCAGGGGCACTTTGTGACGCTGAAACTCCCGCAGCACGGCCTCGCGGTAGGGTGAAATGACGTTGTGCGCGATGAATGTCTCCATGTCCAGCTCGGTAATCGACAGCTCGTTCCGATTTGCGAAGCGGTGTTGCGGGGACATGATTAACGTCAATCGATCCGTATAGATGATCTGCGTCATCAGGTGATCGTCGCCCGGATCGTAGCTGATCACGCCCAGTTCTAGTTCGCCATCAAGCAACTGGGAGGGAATCTTGCTCGATTCCGTCCGGCGCACCTGGATTTTCACCTTTGGGAAAAGGCGGCGGTACTGCTCAATGTGTTGAATCAGATATAACGACGTGGATTCGTTGGCGCCAATCGACAATCGGCCCGCGTAATTGTCCTTAAGCTCGCGCAGAGCATTCTCAAGATCCGACTCGAGGTTCTGGAATCGCCTCGCGTAATCAAGCACCACGCGGCCCGCATCCGTGAGCAGCAGCTCACGTCCGGAACGGTCAATGAGTTTTTCCTTGAGATCACTCTCCAAGCGCTGGATCGCGATCGAAATCGCGGGCTGCGTCCGAAGAAGCTTTTCGCCGGCGCGCGAGAAGCTGCGCTCGGTTGCAACTGTGAGAAAGACTTTAAGAGGATAGAGTTCCATACGCCCCCGACCTAGGCGCTTATCCCATCATTCTAGCTAATACCTGACTACAAAACTATAAATTTGCATAATCCAGCTCATTAAATTACGATAAGGTTATTCCGACGCCGGATTACCCGATAGGAGCAAGATCCTTGAGCCGAGTCTACATCTTTGACACCACGTTGCGCGACGGGGAGCAGTCTCCGGGATGCAGCATGACCACGCCAGAAAAGCTGAAAATGGCGGCCGCGCTGGCCGATCTCGGGGTAGACGTTCTGGAGGCGGGCTTCCCAATTGCTTCCGACGGAGATTATGAAGCTGTTGATGCGGTAAGCCGCCAATTCCACTGGCTGCAGGTCGCGGCGCTGGCGCGTGCATATACCCCCGACATCGAACGTGCCGCCAAGGCACTTCAGCACGCAAGGCGCCCCCGCATTCACACGTTTATCGCAACTAGCGACATCCATCTGCAACATAAATTACGAAAGACCCGGCAGCAGGTGTTTGATGATGCCGTCGCTGCGGTCACGCTGGCGCGTAACTATACGGATGATGTTGAATTCTCGGCGGAGGATGCAACCCGCACTGATCCGGAGTATTTGGAAGAGATCTGCCTGGCTGTTGTGGAGGCGGGTGCCCGAACGGTAAACCTGCCCGACACCGTCGGATACTCGATTCCGGAGGAATACGCCGCTCTGATCCGCCGCATGGTCGGCGTGCTCGGTGACCGGGCGACCGTTAGCGTCCATTGCCACGACGATCTTGGCCTTGCGGTGGCCAATTCGCTTGCCGCTATCGCCGCCGGGGCCCGCCAGGTGGAATGTACGATTAACGGCATCGGCGAGAGGGCAGGCAACGCCGCACTGGAGGAGATCGTGATGGCGTTGAAGACGCGTCATGACCGCCTGCCGTTTGAAACCAAAATCCATTCGGAGAAGCTGTTCCCAGCGAGCCAGCTCTTGACGCAATTCATCACATTCGGGCCGCAGCCCAACAAATCGATTGTGGGAGAGAACGCCTTCTCGCATGAAGCCGGGATTCATCAGGATGGCTACTTAAAGAATCCGTCGACATATGAGATTATGAGCCCGGCTTCGGTGGGAGTACCGGAGAGCCGCATCGTGTTGGGCAAACACAGCGGCCGGCATGCGCTGAAAAAACGCGCCGAAGACCTGGGATTTCGGCTATCGAAGGAAGAGTTGGACGAAGTCTATCATCGGTTTACCCACCTGGCCGATAACAAGAAAGGTCTTCGGAACGATGAGATCATCGCTCTCGTTGAGGAAGTGGTCGGGCGGGCGGCGGCAGTCGGGCGCTGACATACCCTGTAATCGATGGATCTGAACGTCCTGATCTTGCCGGGCGACGGCATTGGCGTGGAGGTTACGCGCGAGGCAGTCAAAGTCCTGCGGTCGGTCGCGTCGGCTGGCAACCACCGCCTGCGTTTGAGCGAAGGGCTGCTGGGCGGGGCCGCCATTCATCAGACCGGCACTCCATTTCCCGACGAGACACGTGAAAAGGCGCTGCAAGCCGATGCTACTTTGCTCGGTGCGGTCGGTCTTCCGGAGTTCGATGATGCGCCGCCCGAGAAAAGACCGGAGCGCGGTCTGCTCGGCATCCGTAAAGCGTTAGAGGTCTACGCCAATTTACGTCCGGTGCGTTCGTACAAGGCATTGGTGGATTCCTCCCCGCTGAAGAATGAACTGGTAGACGGCACCGATATGATCATCGTGCGCGAGCTGACAGGCGGGTTGTATTACGGAACGCCGCGCGGGATCTCGGGAACCGGCCCGGAGGAACGCGCAGTGAACACCATGGTTTACACGCGGCCCGAGATCGAGCGAGTGGCCCGAATGGCATTCGAGCTGGCGCGAAAGCGCCGGAAGAAAGTCACGAGCGTTGACAAATCCAACGTGCTCGAAAACTCGCAGCTCTGGCGGCGGGTGGTGACTGAAATGGCGGCGAACTACCCGGACGTCACTCTGAACCACATTCTGGTCGATAACTGCGCGATGCAGCTTGTGTTGAATCCAAAGCGCTTTGATGTGGTGCTTACGGAAAATCTGTTCGGCGATATCTTGAGCGATGAAGGCGCGGTGCTGGCAGGTTCGATTGGCATGCTGCCCTCTGCATCGATCGGCAGCCGCCGGCCGTCTGGCGCCTGGACCGGTTTGTATGAGCCGGTTCACGGCTCGGCGCCCGACATTGCAGGCCAGAACAAGGCGAATCCTTTGGGCGCTATCGGATCAGTGGCCGCAATGCTCGAATACAGTTTCGGCCTCACCCAGGAAGCGCAGACGGTGTACGGCGCTATTGAGGCGGTTTTGAACAGCGGACGGGTCACGGGTGATTTGAAACCCTTCGGCCCGCCCGCGACTACAAGTGAAGTCGGCGATGCGGTTGCCGCGGCTTTCTCCGCCCATACCGCGACGGCTTGAGAATCATTGAGGAAGCACGCCGCGTGAGCGGCTGCTCAGATCGGTACGGATATGTCACAGGGGAACGGCGTGCGGCGACCCCGCACAATCATCGAAAAAGTTTGGGACCAACACGTTGTCGCGGAGCGCGCGGGCGCTCCCACTCTGCTCTACATTGATTTGCATCTGGTCCACGAGGTGACTTCGCCGCAGGCCTTTTCGGGTCTGCGCGAGAGAGGCCTGAAAGTACGGCGGCCGGACCTGACGATCGGCACCACGGATCACAGTATCCCGACTCACGACCGTTCGCTCCCCATCCTCGACAAAGTGGCCGAGGCGCAGATCACGCAATTCGAGAAGAATTGCCGTGATTTTGGCATTCCCTTTTACGGTCCGCATAGCAACAACCAAGGCATTGTTCACATTATTGGCCCCGAGCAAGGGTTGACACAGCCAGGCATGACGGTCGTCTGTGGCGACAGCCACACGGCTACGCACGGCGCTTTCGGAGCGCTCGCGTTCGGGATTGGAACCAGCCAGGTGGAGCATGTTCTGGCAACGCAGTGTCTGCTCCAAACGCCTTCGCAATCGTACGAAGTGCGCGTGGACGGCACGCTCAAGCCGGGGGTGGGTGCGAAAGACATCATCCTGAATCTGATTTCGCGGATCGGCATCGGCGGTGGCACTGGCTGCGTGTTCGAGTACACAGGCTCGGCGATTCGCGCGCTCTCGATGGAAGAGCGCATGACCATCTGCAATATGTCCATCGAAGGCGGCGCCCGTGCAGGGCTCGTCTCACCCGATGACACCACCTACCAGTACCTCGCAGGCCGTCATTATGCTCCGGCGGGGCCGGCGTGGGAGCGCGCGCTGAATTTTTGGCGGCAGTTGCCCTCCGATGACGGAGCGCAGTTTGATGAGCGGATCGAAATCGACGCGAGTGCGCTAGAACCGATGATCACGTTCGGGACAAATCCAGGCATGGGAATCCCGATCACCTCCTCGGTTCCCGACCCTTCGTCGATCAGTGATCCATTGGAACGCGAATCGTTAGGCAAGGCGCTGCGATATATGGATCTTCCGGCGGGCAAACCGTTGCTGGGCCATCCGGTCAATGTGGTTTTCATCGGAAGCTGCACGAATTCGCGCATTTCTGACCTGCGCGCGGCGGCGGCTATCTTCAAAGGACGCAAGGTCAGCCCGAAGGTACGTGTGATGGTAGTGCCCGGCTCGCAGACTGTGAAGGCCCAGGCGCAGGCTGAGGGTCTCGATCGCATCTTCAAAGAAGCCGGAGCCGATTGGCGGGAGGCAGGCTGCTCGATGTGTATCGCCATGAATGGCGATCAACTGCAACCCGGTGAATACAGCGTATCGACTAGCAACCGCAACTTTGAAGGGCGGCAAGGCAAGGGCGGGCGGACGTTTCTTGCCAGCCCGTTGACGGCGGCGGCGAGTGCGGTGACCGGCGTCGTGACTGACGCGCGCACGCTGCTCTAGGGAATTGGTATGGAGAGATCAAACAAGTTCACAAGCCGCCTGGCTCCTCTGCCGATCGACAATATCGATACCGACCAGATCATCCCTGCACGCTTTCTAAAAACGATCTCCAAGGCCGGATTGGGCGACCAGCTTTTCTATGACTGGCGTTATGACGCGTCAGGGAAACCGAATCCGGATTTCATTCTGAACAAACCAGAGGGCCGCGCCGCGCATATTCTTTTGGCGGGAGATAACTTTGGTTGCGGCAGTTCGCGCGAGCATGCGCCCTGGGCATTGACGCAATACGGCTTTCGCGCGGTGATCAGCTCTTCCTTCGCCGATATTTTCCGCGGGAATGCGTTGAAGAATTCCCTGCTGCCGATTGTCATTCCGCTGGATAAGCTTGAGGCCTTGTTTGTGGCCGTGACAGCGGATCCGGCAGCTACCGTCACGGTAGATCTCGAGCAGCAGGTGCTGACACTGCCTGACGGATCAATTACAAATTTTCCTATCGACGCATTTGCCAAGCATTGCATTCTGGAAGGTGTGGATGAGCTGGGTTATATCCTGCAGCAACAAGACGCCATCAGCGCATACGAAGCGCGCCGGCCCATAACTGTGAACACGCTGGCGTAAAGAAATGGCCGCGCGAACGACACTCTCGTTGGATCAGTTTCTCGCACTTCCTGAGCGTGAGGAAGACGGCACAACCTACGAATTGAGCGATGGAGAGCTGATCAGATTGTCACCGCCCGGATACCGGCATGCATTAATCATCACCAATATCGCAACCCTCCTGCGAACCAGGCTGGACCGTGCTCGCTTCGTAGTAGCCACCGGCGATGCTGGCTTTCTCTTGAAACCGAAACCGGAAGCCGCCACGGTTCGAGGTGCGGACGTTGCAGTGAATCGCCGCGGCACTCCGGTCCCGGCAGGCTTGTTCCCCGGGTCGCCGTTCGTTGCCATCGAGGTCGTCTCGCCGAGCAACACGCCTGAGTACATGGACCGCAAAATCAAGCAGTATCTTGCGGCCGGTTCGGAGGAAGTCTGGATTCTCTACCCGGATACCCTTGAGGTCCATGTGTATTCGCAGGATCAGCAGCCGCTCATGTTTCGAGAAGACGACGAGTTCGAAAGCGTGCTTGGATGCCGGTTTCGGGCAGGCGATTTTTTCGAAATCTGACATCTACATCTCGCGCAAAATTAGCGGTGGCGACAGATCGGCTTTTGGTCGTGCAGGATAATTCCGAAGTATTCTATTCGTAACGCAGCGTTCGTGATTGTCGCATAAGCCACTCTCGTACACGACAATTCGCACCCGAATCCAAGCCGTTCTACATGTTATGGTGTAGCTAGTGTCATCGGCCTTGAACTTTCACCTCGAGCACTACGAGGGGCCCCTGGATCTGCTGCTGGACCTGATTCGGAAGCAGCAAATCAACATTTACGACATCCCGATCGCCCGCATTACCGCGCAGTACCTCGACTACGTGCAGAAGGCCATGGAACTCGACATCGAGCTCAGCTCCGAGTTCGTTTATATGGCGGCCACGCTGATACACATCAAGAGCAAGCTCCTGCTTCCTCGTGATCCGGAGCTTGACAAGATTGCGCCCGAAGAGGATCCGCGCGTCGAGCTCGTCGAACGGTTGATCGAACATGAGCGCTTCAAGAACGCCGCCGAGATGCTGCAGCAAAAGCGCGTCGTGGAAGACGCGACCTGGTCGAATCCGCAGATCCGCGAGTTCCTCGCAGACGATGAAGGTCCGGCGTTAGCCGCCACGATCTTTGATCTGGTTAAAACATTCCAGGGTGTTCTCGAGCGTGCAAAGAACCGGCCGATGTATGAAATCGGCAAAGAGACCGTAAGTGTTCCGGAGATGATGGAATTCGTCAGAAATCATCTGGCGCATTCACGCCGGCAGGAAAATATCTCTGTCACGCACTTGTTTGAACGCCAGCGCAGCCGGCGGAACATGATTTCACTCTTCCTCGCGATACTGGAATTGGTGAAACGCAACGCCGTCGAGCTCACGCAGCGAGAAGCTTTCGGCGATATAGGACTGCGCCGCGGCCCAGCCTTCGACGATTTGAAGGAAAGTGCACGGGACTTGGCCACTGTAGAACAGGATTACCAATAGCCGTCACGCATGGAAGAAGAAGTACAACGGGCCGCGATCTCGGTGGAAGAGGCGCCAGCGGCCGAGCCGGATGGGCAACAAGAAGGTGATTCCGGAACGCTAAATTCGGAATCGGAAGAACAGCACTCAGGGCCTGACGAAACAGAACATACGCCCGGGGTCTCCGATGACGACGTGATTATCGCGGAGGCCGTCACCGAACCTGCCGCCGCGGACAACTCGTACGCAGCGCTCAAAGCTATCATCGAGGCAGCGATTTACATCACCGACGAGCCCCTTAGCGCGGAACAGATTGCCGCCGCTATCGAACAGCCGATCGAAGAAGTGACGGCGATACTCAGCGCGCTCGTGGCCGAGTACTCTGCCCCCGATCGCGGCTTATCCGTTCGTGAGATCGCCGGCGGTTACAAAATGGCGACCAAGCCCGAGCATCACGAATCCATTCGCCGGTTCGTTAAGAGGCTTCAGCCGCCCTTGAAGCTATCGCTCGCGGCGCTCGAAACGCTGGCGGTGGTCGCATACAAACAGCCGATCACCGCGCCGGAAATCATGGAAGTGCGCGGCGTGCAAGGCGCGGGTGTTTTGAAGACCCTGCTCGATCGCAAGCTGATCGCAGCGGCGGGGCGCAAAGACGTGCTTGGCAAGCCCATAATGTACAAAACAACGCGCGAGTTCCTGATTCAATTCGGTCTCAATTCGCTTACGGAATTGCCGACGCTGAAAGAGTTCGAGGATCTGGGACGGCTTGCGTTGAGTGACTCGGAAAACGACACAGAATCTGCCCCCGTAACCTCGGCGGAGCCGGCGAAGTCGGAAGGTCAGATGGAACTGATGCCGGCAACCACTGGCGGCTCCCCCGCACCTTTTGCGGACGCAGATGAACCAGTCCGAAAAGCCGATGCCTGAGGAACGCCTGCAGAAGATTTTGGCGAATGCAGGCGTCGCGAGCCGGCGCAAGGCGGAAGAGTTGATCGCGGGCGGCCGCGTATCCGTGAACGGAAAGACGATCACGGAGCTCGGGTCTAAAGCAGACTTGGCGGTCGACAAGGTCAAAGTAGACGGCCGCGTGCTCAGCGCTCCGCAGCATCACCTCTATATCGCTCTGAATAAGCCGAAGAACTGCGTCACCACGGTGCACGATCCGGAAGGGCGCCAAACGGTTATGTCGTTTTTCAAGGGTTTCGATGAGCGCATTTATCCAGTCGGACGGCTCGATTATGCGAGCGAAGGTTTACTGCTGCTCACAAATGATGGTGAATTTGCAAATCGGCTGATGTCGCCTGCAAGCCATGTTCCGAAGACATATCTCGTGAAGGCGAACGGGCCGCTTACGCCCGACCAGGAAGAGCAGTTCCGCAAGGGCATTCCGATGCATGGACGCAGGACTGCTCCCGCGGGCCTGAAGCTGATACGGAAGGGTTTGAATCCGTGGTACGAGGTGCGGCTGGTAGAAGGACGGCAAAATCAAATCCGCATCATGTTCAAGCATTTCGGTCGCCTGGTCGAGAAATTGAAGCGCGTCAAAATAGGATTTCTGGAGCTCGGTGAGTTGAAACCGGGTGCCTACCGGACACTGACGAACGCGGAAGTCGCCCGTTTTCGCAAGTTGATGAAACTTGAGGAAGGTGAACCGAAAGCAGCGGGTGTAAAAGCATCATGATGGACGATAAAACGTTAACGGAGCTCCTCGCAAGCACCAAGACCATTGCCGTGATCGGCGCCTCGAGCAACCCGTCGCGTGCAAGTCTCGGGGTTTCGCGATTCCTGCAGCGGCAAGGCTACCGCGTCATCCCCGTGAACCCAAACGAGACCGAGGTGCTTGGCGAGAAGGCGTACCCGTCCCTGAAAGATGTCCCGGAGCACGTTGATATCGTCGATATCTTTCGGCGTCCGGCGCGCGTTCCGGAGGTGGTGGAAGAAGCGCTGCAAAAGGGCGTCCGGTGTATCTGGATGCAGGAAGGCATCGTGAATGAAGCTGCGGCACAGACTGCGGAGCAGGCCGGCGTTCCGGTCGTGATGGACCGGTGCATTCTGAAGGAACTCGCGCGGCTGCTTCCATAACGTGTTTCGTCATCTCCGCGTGAGCGCGGCGCGCTAGACTACTCTCTGACCACTTCTTGCGATGCGTCCGTCCCTGCTGCTGGGGCTGCCTGTGCGCCGGGCGGCTTTGGCTTCGCTCGTGTTTGCGCTGCTGGTGTTGACCGGTTGCCGCACGGAACCCGATGACGCCTTAGGCACCGCCTTCGTTGCACCCGCATCCGTCAACCTGCGTGCACAAGTAGCACAGAAGAACAGTACGGTCGCGATTTTGAAACACGGCCAGCGCGTGAGCATCCTTGACGTACGCCGGCGCTTCGTGAAAATACGCACCCAAAGTGGCGCCGAGGGATGGGTGGACTCATTCGATCTGCTAACTCCGGAGCAGATGCAAGCCATTCAACAAGAGCGGGAACAGGCGCTGCGTCTTCCATCACAAGGCACAGCAACCGCGTATGAAACTCTGAACATTCACCTCGAGCCCAGTCGCCAATCACCGGCATTCGCTCAGATTCCCGAGGGGGGGCCGGTATCGGTCTTGACGTACCGCGCTGTCGCCCGGACCAATGGACCGGCGAAGCCTCCGGTGTTCAGCTTCGAGCGCCCGGCTGAGCCTGCCCGTAAAGGCCATAAGGAAAAGCAGGCGCGAAACGCTTCCCGCCTCCCACCCAAGCCACCGGCGCCGAAACCTCCGGCGAACTGGCAGGCGCTGTCTTATGGCTTCGATTCCGGCGCCAAACGTTCGGCGCAGCCGGCGAACGGCGCCGTTCAGGAGGGCGTATCGAAAGCCACGCCAGCCGCGCCGCAGAAGCGTCCGGTTATTGAGGAATGGGCGCTGGTGCGCACAAAGAGCAATCAGGTCGGCTGGGTCGTGGCGCGCAATCTGATGATGGGCATACCCGATGAGGTGGCCCAATACGCGGAAGGCCACCGCATCACGTCGTATTTTGACCTGGGCGCCGTCAACGATGAGGAAAAAGGTCTGAAGCACAACTGGCTTTGGACGACGCTTGGAAGCGAGGATCCGTTCGATTTCGATGCCTGGCGCGTTTTTCTCTGGAACCGCCGCCGCCACCGGTATGAGACTTCATACCGGAAGCGCGATGTCGAGGGCTATTTCCCGGTGCATGTCGATCCGCCGGACACCAACGAGGCCGGCCGGACATTTTCGCTCATCACCAAAGATGACGACGGGAGGATGCGCCGGCGCACTTATCTGTTCGACGGTGTGCGCGTTCATCTGACCGCTACCGAGGACTATCGGCCGCCGGCGGCCACGAACGCAGCAAGTGCGGGAATGGACGCGCAAGCCGCTAAGACTCCGCATACCGGCTGGCTCGCCAGAAACTGGGCAGCACTGAAACGCCGGTTGTTAGGCGGCGCGTGATCGACACCCTATCTCGATCCTTTTCGTAAAGTACTAAGTCTCGACGATACGCCCCACTATCTCGACACGGTCCATCGCCAGGAACTGCTGCACATGCGGATGGCGTGATTTCTCCAATTCCGCCGTCGGCCCGAAGTAAATCGCCTCGCCCTGATAAAGAAACATGACGGTATCGGCCACTTTGCGCATCAGGTCGAGGTCGTGCGTAACGACGATAGATGTCAGTCCGAGCTGGCGTTTCAATCGCAGCATCAGATTACCGATGTCATCGGACATGATCGGGTCCACCATCGTAGTCGGCTCATCGTAAAGGATGCACTCGGGCTGCGCCGCCAGCGAGCGTGCAATCGCGACAGAGCGCTTGTATCCGGTGGAAAGGTCCGCCGGATATAAGTCCTTGACCTGCTGTAGATCTACCATCTGCAGCAATCCGTCGACGACGTCTTCTTTATTCTGCTCGTTGTAATCTTCGCGCAGTTCTAGCGAGAACAGAATGTTCTCGCCAACCGACAGTGAGTCAAACAGCGCACCCGATTGGAACACCATCGTGACCTTGCGGCGAATAGCCCGAAGCTCTTCTTCGGATAGCCGGGTGATGTCGGTATGAGCCACAATCACCTCGCCGCTATCCGGCTTCTGGAAACCCATGATGTGGCTGAGGCTCACAGATTTGCCGACTCCGCTGCGCCCAATGATGGCCAGCGTTTGGCCGGTGTCCACATGGAAGCTCACGTCCCGCAGGACTGGATGATCGTAGCTCTTGTGAACGTGGCGAAACTCGATGTAGTGCGGATACGGGTCTTCCGGGATCCGGCTAAACTGGCTTGACTCGCTCAAAGCTGTAACAGCAGTGCTCATGCCACGAACTCCAGTCCTCCGGCTTGTTCAGGTTGAGAACCGTGTCATCAATGTAATAGAAATCGCTGCGCAATTGGGCCAGCAGGTCCAAGAGCTTGAGTCTGCCCTCGTCGATTGCGCGGGCCACAAACGGCAGACAGGAAGATCTGTACACCGCGCAAAGGGGGTGTAGGGCGCCGGTCGCGTCTCGTCCGGCAACACAAAGTGAGTAGGTATTGGCTGCTTTCGCGAGCAACTCCCGCAACCAGACGGTCTGCAATTGTGGCATGTCGCAGGCCACTATCAAATTGAGTTCGCCGCGGCCGCTGGCCAGCGCGGTTTCAATCCCGGAAATGGGGCCAAAGCCCGGGCGCTGGTCCGGGAGACACTCAAGTGGCAGATCAGCATACCGTTGGGGCGGTCCTATCAGGGCCACGTTGCCCGCCGCAACCATCACCTTTTGCGCGACGTCTTCTACCAGGAAATGTGAGCCGGCGGGGAGACGTGCCTTATCGGTCCCCATCCGCGTACTTTGGCCGCCTGCCAGGACGAATCCTGCCGTCCGCATGCCCAAATGGTAGCACCCGAAACCATCAATCCCGGCTATAATTCATATAAAACAAAATCGCGACACATCGTATTATGGGGTCCAGTTCTTTAAAATACCGGCATGAGGAGCGGCGGCCTGACTGACCGGCTGCTTTCTGTGTGATGCCTCGCCTCCCCCGATGCCCGGTCCCCGCTCTTGTTCTCGTTACGCTGCAACCTTTGCTGTTTCACTTGCTCGCACAATCGGCGGGACCCGCCCGCGTGCAAGCGGTTCGGTTCTGGTCCTTCGGCGATGTGACGCGAGTCGCAGTTCAAACTCAAGGCGAGTACAAGCTTTCATCCGATCAGATCGACAATCCCGCGCGGCTCTATTTTGACCTGAGCGGATTGCTGCCTCCCTCGGCTGCGCATCGCGGTGTCCAGACCATTCAGGTCGGCGACCGGCTTTTGAAGCAAATTCGAATCGCGGAAGTCAGCCCGGGAAAGACCCGCATTGTCTTCGATCTCGTTGCTCCCGTGCAAGTGGTCTCATCCCAGCTCGTAAACCCCGACCGGCTCATGATCGAAATTCGACCCAAGAACCCGGGAGCGGGAAGTGTTTCCGTGGCGCGCAGCGTGACCGGATCCGAGGTAATCGATCTCTCGTCAGCTCCTGGCGCGGCCGAAGACGCGGCGCCCGCCTTCAGTGCTCCGCGAGATCCGATTCTCGTGGTAGACCGGCAATTGATGGTTCTGAACACGCTGCAACTGCAGCCTCTGCCTGCGCAGCCCTCGGCTACTACTGTAATTGCGACGCCTGTGGCGACGCCCGGCGTCAATGTCGCCACCCGCGAACTCGCTCCGCGTCCGAACTCGGCCAAAGGTCGCCAGCTTTCAGCCCCCGCAAAGATCGACAGCAGCGGCGATCGTTCGCTGGTTCGTGTCTTCGGCCTAAAACTCGGCCGTGTGGTCATCGACGCCGGGCATGGCGGCCATGATACAGGCACGATCGGCCCGGATGGTCTGATGGAGAAAGAGCTGGTTCTGGACGTTGCTCTTCGTCTTGGAAAATTGATCACCCGCCAGCTCGGAGCCGATGTCGTCTACACGCGGTCGAGTGATGTTTTTATTCCTCTCGAGGACCGCACGCACATCGCAAACGAACAGAAGGCTGATCTCTTTATCTCAATTCACGCCAACTCATCTCCCGAGAGTTCGGCCACGGGTGTCGAGACCTACTATTTCAACCTGACCTCGGATAAGGCGGGGATCGACCTGGCAATGCGGGAAAATGCAACTTCCACCAGCTCCATTTCGGATCTCAATGATCTGCTGCATCGTGCGGTTCTTGAAACGAAGCTGGAAGAGTCGCGCGAATTCGCCCAAAGAGTGCAGGCTTCGCTCTGGGCCGCCTCTGTCCGGATGAATGCAAAGTCGAAAAACCGGGGCGTTCGTCAAGCGCCGTTCGTTGTCCTTATCGGGGCGACGATGCCGTCCATTCTCGCTGAAATCGGGTTCGTCTCGAATGCGCATGACGAACACCTGCTGCGCCGGAGCGATCAAAGGCAACGAATCGCGGAGGCTCTGTTCAAAGGTGTCTCGCAGTACGCCGGCTCGTTGAGTCACACCCAGCTCGCGCGTGCCGGTCAGTAGAGAATCGGTGGGCCGCTAATCCTCCGCGCCTTTTGTGCTTTCCCGGCAGATCCCTCGCTTACTCTCACGCACGAATTTGATCAAATGCATCGTGTGCTCTGAAAATGCCTCGGCTTCGATCCGCCGGAGAGCTTCGTCCTGCTTGAGGCCCAACCGGTACAAAATTCGATATGCAGCCTTTAATTTCTTCATGTCTTCATGGGAAAATCCAGCGCGCCTCAAGCCCACGGTGTTGAGCCCCTTAGGCGCCGCATTGAAATCGGAGTAAAGGAAAAAAGGCGGGACATCACTGTTTACACGTGAATTTCCTCCGACCATCGCCAGCCTTCCAATCTTTGAATGCTGATGGATTACGACGCCTCCGGAGATAAATGCCTGGCTCTCGATATCCACATACCCCGCAACCAGGGCGCAGCTTGCGACGACAATGTTGTCTCCCATGGTGCAATTGTGTGCGATATGGCCGGACGTCATGATGTAATTATGATTGCCGATACGCGTTTCTGATTCCGGCTGCGTGCCGCGCGAGATCGTGTAATGCTCGCGAATCTTATTTCCGTCTCCGATGAATAAATAGCTGCGCTCGCCACCAAACGCTTTATCCAGGGGATCGGTTCCTAACACTGTGCCGGCGGAAATCTCATTTTGCTCGCCGAGAGTCGTCCAGCGCTTCACATACACGTACGGTTCCAGGAGGCAGCGCGCGCCGATTACGACATTCGATTCGATGACGCAAAATTCTCCGATGCGCGTTCCCGCACCGATAATGGCGTCCGGATGAACGCGCGCGGTCGGCG
Source organism: Acidobacteriaceae bacterium (assembly GCA_019233375.1). Classification (GTDB taxonomy): domain Bacteria; phylum Acidobacteriota; class Terriglobia; order Bryobacterales; family Bryobacteraceae; genus Bog-105. The sequence goes on along the minus strand of JAFAMM010000083.1, from coordinate 5,092 downwards.
CGATATAGGCTGAGCTCTCCACGGCCATATACATGCTAAGTATGGAGGATGCCCGCCCTCACGGCCGCTCAAATAGCTGATTTGTGCACTGGTTCGGTTGAGGGCGATGCCGCGAAAATCATTACTGGCGCGAATTCGCTCGAAGACGCATCGAGCGATGACCTGTCATTTGTCACCGGCAAAAAAGCGCATGCCAAAGCGCATAAATCGCGAGCGGGCTGCCTGATTGTAGACGCGTCTTTCGATCGAGAAGGGGCTTCGACGCTAATCCGCGTGTCCGATCCGCGCGGCGCATTTGCAAAAGCTGTTGGCGCTCTCTTCCCGCGGCAAACCCGCAGCGGAGTGATTCACCCGACAGCACTGATTGCGTCGACGGCAAGCATTGCGCCCGGTTGCTCGGTGGGCCCGTACTGTGTCATTGGCGAAGGAGCTGTTATTGAGAGCGGCTGTCTGTTGGCTGACGGCTGCAGCATCGGGGCGTACGTACGCCTTGGTCCGGACTGTACGTTGCATGCGCGCGTGACCATCTATGAGCGGGTGACCGTCGGTTCGCGAGTCATCCTGCACTCGGGGTGTGTCATTGGTGCGGATGGCTTCGGTTTCGCGCCGAGCGGCGAGGGCTATGAGAAATTTCCACAGATCGGAACTGTCCAAATCGGTGACGACGTGGAGATCGGCGCCAACTGCTGCATTGATCGCGCTGCTCTGGGCGTGACGAGCATCGGCGACGGAACGAAACTCGACAATCTGATACACGTCGGGCACAACTGCAGAATCGGCAAGCATGTACTCGTGGCGGCCCAGACCGGTTTTTCGGGCAGCGTCACGGTAGGAGACTTCGCGATGATCGGCGGCCAGGCAGGTATAGGCGAAAAGGCATCGATTGAAGCTCGGGCTGTTGTCGGCGGGAAAGCGGGCATTCTGACATCGCAGCGGGTCCGCGCCGGCGAACCGGTGTGGGGTATACCCGCCCGACCGCTTCGACAGCACCTGAAGGGCCTGGCGCACGTCGCGAAGTTACAGGAACTTCGCGACGGCGTGCGCGAACTCAAGCGCAGGCTGGATCAATTGACGGAAGAACGAGACTTAGAAACTAAGAACGGCGGATGAAATAACTTCAGTGCCCCTGTACCAGTGAGCGCCTGTGAGCGACCAGATCCGGCGGCCTTGAGTACCCGGAAGCCTGTTCCAGAATCGCATGGGCCTTGAGCAGCATGAGCCGGATTTTCTGAAGATGCGTGCAGCAGGTATTGTCGCTAACCGTCAGTTCCAGATAATACGCAAGGGACTCTATCACGCTTAGCGGCTGCCGCAGTTCGTGAATGAGTTGATCAAGCGTGTCGGGGTGAACACCCGCAACGTCGGATTGAGCAGAGGAAACCTCCTGCCCTGGAATGGCAAACGGAGACACGTTGTTCATTGAGAGCTACGGAGCTTCCAGGCTATCACTGGTGTTTTTCCGCGCGCCCGGAAGCTTTTACCCGTTCGATTGTGCTCCGTCTCAAGCTTGGAGTCAATAGCTGATGTCCGCATATCTGTGGTAATCGTTCTTACCTCGGCCGCAAGTTTCCCGGTACTGTGATGTGCTATTCTCGGGACGTAAAACCTTCGAGAGGGCCTGTGGCGCAGTTGGGAGCGCGCTTCCATGGCATGGAAGAGGTCGAGAGTTCGAATCTCTCCAGGTCCACCAGTTCTACTCAAATCTCAAACTACAAGTACTTCTGCTCGCGCGGCCGCGGCTCGCGAACACAGCACCACCACCGCAGTTAAACGCGCCTGAGCTTTACTCTGTTCACGTAGTGATCGCCGGTCTTCTCGAGGATGAGGTGCGCCCGTTCGCGCGTCGGCCGGATGTTCTCGCGCAGGTTTACGAGATTGATTTCAGCCCATATTTTGCGGGCGGTCTCCATAGCTTCCATCTCAGAGAGCGCGGCGTAGCGATGGAAATATGATGCTTCGTTCTGAAAAACTGTGTCTCTCAGACGCAGAAATCGCTCTATATACCAGCGCTCGATTGTTCCTTCTTCAGCGTCAAGGTAAATCGAGAAGTCAAAAAAATCCGACACAAACACGCGCGTAGACCCGCGCTGCGCGTCCGGACTTTGCAACACATTCAAGCCTTCAAGGATGAGAATATCCGGCTGAGAGATGGCTTGCATCAACCCGGGAACGATGTTGTATTGCAGATGAGAATAGACCGGCGCTTGCACCGTTGCCACGCCCGCTTTGATATCGGCCAGGAATCTTAGAAGCGATCGCTGGTCATAGCTTTCGGGAAAGCCTTTTCGCCCCATCAAACCGCGCCGTTCCAGAATTTCGTTTGGATAAAGAAATCCGTCGGTGGTGACCAATTCGACTCGCGGATGATTCCGCCAGCGTGCAAGGCCGGCGCGCAACACGCGCGAGAAAGTGCTCTTCCCAACCGCTACGCTGCCGCCGATTCCGATGATGTATGTCGTCTTCTGCGGCTGCGAAATCCCCAGGAATTCCCGGCGCGCTTCATAGAGATGTTGCACCGCCGCAACATGCAAATTCAGTAAACGCGATAGCGGAACGTAGATATCCTCCACTTCCCGCAGCGAGACCTGCTCGTTGATGCCGCGCAAACCCTCCAGCTCTTCTTCCGTCAGCAACAACGGTGTGTTGGCGCGCAGCGCTTTCCAGCGTTCGCGGTCAAACTCTGTATATCTGCTAATCGGTAGCGGAGGAGCGCCGGTTATGAGCCCCACTGGGTTGGTTTCCGTCCTGATTCCATGTTATTCGCGTTGTTTAGCCATCGCGGGCGCTCATGACTGAGGCTTGAGGAAGAACACCATGTGCTGCCTGGGAAGAACTTCCACCAGTTTCTCGAACCGGTACCCTTGGGGTATGACTTCCGCCTTTATCTCCGCCACCGTCATCTTGTGCTCGGGGCGGATCGGTATCGAAGGGTCCTCTTGCCGGTATTCCAGCAGCACCAGTTCGCCATTGGGCTTCAAGGAATTTCGCAACCGGTCCAGCATGCGCTCCGGCATCGAAAATTCGTGATAGACGTCGACCAGAATTATTAAATCGATCTTGCCGGCAGGCAGCCGCGGATCCGACTCCGTCCCCAACACGGGAACTATGTTTGTGACGTGCTGTGCTGCCGCGTTCTTCGCTAATCGATCAAGCATCTCCTGCTGGATATCATTCGCATACACGAGACCGCCGGGCACAATGCTTTGCGCGATTCGAATGCTGTAATAACCGGTTCCGGCGCCGACATCGGCGACGTACATGCCGGGTTTAAGATGAAGTTGAGCAATGGCTTTCTGCGGCTGTTCTTCGCCTTCTCGCTCTTCCCGGTCAAGCCAGTCAGCGCCGCCCGCGCCCATCACGGGAGCGATACGCCGCCCGGTGATCGGATGGACGGACTGAGCGATTCCCGGCGCCGGCAGAGCCGCTGTCATCAAAACCAGCAACCAGCGGCCAATCGCCGCTCGTTGCGGGCGCTTATTGAAGATTTGAGTTCGGCTCATACCGCTGTGCTGGGAAAACTTCGTCATTTCGATGCCCTGGGCGTCGCCATGGTTGCGTGGGCAAGTTTCTTGTCACTGTGCTTCCTTTCGGCCGCCTTCTGTCAGCCCGCCAGATCATCGCTTGCGGTGTTGGCGGGAGGTGTGGAAGCAGGAGAAGATGCGCCCGCCGTGAGCCAGGACTATAAATTTCTGCCGGGTGATTTTGTTTACTTCACGTTTGAAGTGGCTGGGTTCAGCAGCGATACGGATCCGAAGACCGAGACGCGGAAAATCGCTCTGACGTACGAATTGGTTCCCGAAGACATGAGCGGGATTGCCCTCACGGCGCCTGTGAAAGGCGAGATCAAAGAGGAGCTTCATCCGGAGGACAAGAACTGGATGCCGAAGCGCCGCGCCTCGTTCTTATTGCCCTCATTCCTGGCGGCCGGCGATTATCGCATCCACGTGTATGTGCAGGATGGTATTTCGAAAGCGGAAACCACGGCGGATTTCCCCTTCCGTATCGGCGGCGTGCAAATCAAAACATCGCGCTCAATCACAGTTGAGAACTTTCGCTTTCTGAGAAGCGAAGAAGATAGCGAGCCACTCGCGGTGCCCGCTTACAGCCCGGGTGATACCGTCTACGTGCGTTTCGACATGACCGGCTACAAGTTCAACCTTGGAAACGCCTACCGTCTTGCGTATGGATTGACGGTGATAGGACCGGACGGCAAACCGTTCATCGAACAACCTCATGCCGCCGAGTTGCAATCGAGCAGTTTCTACCCCGCGCATTATGTGCCGGGTAACCTTGACCTGACGACGAAAAAAGACAGTCCAGCGGGAGCGTATACGCTCGTGCTGACCGTGCACGATCTTATCGGAAACACAGCATACGAAATAAAACGCGCCTTTAGTCTTGAGCGCTAACCGGCACTCGAGAGGGTTTTCAACCGTCGCACGCCGATTCTGAACGCCTCCGGTTCCGCGATCAGGCTCACCACCACATACGGTTCGGAGAACATGTCGAAGAAGTAGCCGGGCTGAACGATAATGTCCTGTTCTGTCAAGAGACGCTCGACCCAGACCTCTTCGGTCAGCACTTTGGGCAGTTGCAAAATAGCCGACCAGCCACCCTCGGTGGTAAGCACGTGGACCGCGCTCGCGGTGAGTTCAGCCTTCAAGAAAGCGAAATTGCCTCTGATGCGCGCGAGTAGCTTTGCGCGGATCTCATCGCCCACGGCGAACAGGTCGCTGAGCGCGGATTGGACGGGAAGGTTCACGGATAGATACGTGTCAAGGATCAATTCCAGCCGGTCGCGCGCTGCTCGTACTTTGGCTCGATCTCCGTCCAGCACGATCCACCCAAGCTTGAGATGGGGCATGCCGGCCATTTTCGATAAGCCATTCAGGCAAAACGTAAGCGGCGCTCCGCAGCCAAGCAAGGTGCCTCCGGGTGCAGCTTCCGCCAGCGGGTAATCCAAAAAGACTTCGTCGCAGATAACAGGAAGTGAGTATTTGCTGGCCAGTTCGGCGAGCGCTCTCCGTTCCGCCGGTTTCAGGAACGAACCCGTCGGGTTGTTCGGGTTGACAATCACGACCGCCTTTGTCCG
>JAFAMM010000075.1 GCA_019233375.1 Acidobacteriaceae bacterium | reverse complement strand
AAACGAATGGAGGACGGAATTCCGACGGATCCACTCTCCAGGCGAGCCCGCGTTCTCGGATGAACCGGCCAGTATAGCGGTAACTCCTTAGAAATCATGCTCAATGCAGAGACGATTTCTTCCAGCTTTTGCTGTCTATCGACATTGGCTGGACGGTGAAGCGTCACAAGCCCAAAGCGCTCCTTCGCTCCAAGTCTCTCCATGATGTCGGATTTCATTGCTTCAGCGAGATTACGCTTTAGCGAATCAACCATCAGGTTCCCGACGAGCACGATTTTGGAAGCCGGTTTCCCCTCGCTTCGAAGGTTTTCGACACCGCTCTGTTCCGTCACGAGCAGGAGATCGGAGATGGAATCGGTAACTAACCGGTTGATTTCCTCGGGCATGCTCCGATCAAAGCTGCGCAATCCGGCTTCGGCATGTATGACAGCTACCCCCAGTTTCGCGGCGACCAGGGCGCCGGCAACTGTTGAATTGACATCCCCGACCACCACGGCCCCAGCAGGCCGGGATTCGATCAAAACCGGTTCGAGCCGTCGCATGATCTCCGCCGTTTGCTGGGCGTGGGTGCCTGAGCCTACCTGTAGATGGTAGTCCGGTTCCCGGATCTGCAGATCCCGCAAAAACTGGCCAGACATTGCCTCGTCGTAATGTTGGCCCGTGTGAATCAATACCGTTTCGAAATCGGCGTCCTCAGAAAGTGCTGCCAGGAGCGGAGCCACCTTCATGAAATTCGGCCGTGCACCTGCCACAATGGCCAAGCGTATCTTCACTTTGTTTCTCTCGATCCAGCTTCAGGCTGGAAGGGTGTTTCCTGTGTCGCACTGACCGTCCTCGCAGTGCGCCACCGCGTCCGAATACGGAACGGCGTCAGGCAGCGTTGCCTTCGGATACCATCCGATTCATCGCAATTGCAAGGCCGCTTACGATTAGAAAGTTGAAGTTGTATCCCTTCGTTAAAAAGAAGATTGCTACACAAAAACCAAAAAGCATCACAGCCAGCGTAGCGGATGCGCCTTTCAAAGTGTCGTCCCCCAACTGTCTTACTCGCCGCAAATATCTGAATGTCAGGCCCAGCGCTGCCACTACCAGAACTAACGCCGGGATACCGCATTCGCAAGATATTTGCGTGTACGCGTTGTGCGTTCCGTGCCACATCCCGTGTTTTCCAAGCTCTGCAGCAACACCAGCTTCGTAGTCCATGAACACAGAGGGTCCGATCCCAAATATTGGATGGGCTAAGGTCGCATCGATACTTGCCTGTAACAAAGCCCGGCGCGCTTCGGTTGACTCCTCCGCTTCCGTATGCTGCTGAGGCGTCGACTCAAACAAAGTATTTAGCCGATCAATTGAATTCCGGGGAACGAGCGGGAGCGCAAGCAGCACAAGCACAGGTCCACCGAGCAGGATTCCGACCTTCAATTTGCGGTCACCCGTCACCAATACATAGAGCACAAATAACATCAAGCTGACCAAGCCACCCCTCGAACCGGTGCTGAGAATCTGATAGAGTGCCGCCACAACAGAAAGCGTGCCGACGATCTTATAGAACACCGATTTTTTTAAACCGAATGCAAAGTAGACCATGGCAGGGATGAGAAAGATGAGATGGGCGGCATAATCATTGGGATCTCCGATACTGCCGGCCGCTTCAAGGCCCATTCTGCCGGTCTTGAAGTCGCTGCTCACGAATCCCAAAGCCGTGTTCGCGATTCCCGCCAACCCGATAACCGTCATAAACTTCCGCACGTCCGTTTTGACTGTGACGACTGCTGGAATGATCAGAATGATGGGGAAGATGGTCTTGACATAATCGTTCCACTGAAAGATTGACCCGCCCCGCCACGTGCTCGTGAGGGTCGCAATCGTCATCCAAATCAGAAATCCGACCCATAGCCACGTGCATTTATCGCGGAACGCCGCGGCGCCGCGGCCGGATATCAGACACCCTAGATAGCAGAGCCCACCAAGCACAATCATCAAGTGCAAATCGATCCCGGTATGACCGGTAATATACTCATGCAGAAAGCTGATCCGAAAAAAGAAGAACACCAAGGCAACGTTGAGGGCGAAACGCTGCGCTGACGATTCGAAAGCCACGCTGGCGGGCGATACTTCGTCTTCTTTCCGCGGTAGCGTCAAAGTCGCGGCAGCCGAGGACAACTCTGATGAACCCGGATTGACAGTGTCAGATCTGCGAAGTGGCGGCCTGGCAACTGCGGCAGCCATGCGGGCATTTGGCTTGAATTTAGACACAGCCTTGCGTCCAGTCGAACTCCCGCCAGTATAGCGGTACGGAACCTCTCTCACGTAATGTCAAGAATGTCGCCTTGTTATCTCCACTGCATTCTGTTGATATCGGTCAAAAGAGACTTTTCTTCACTCTGCACCCACAAAAGAATGAGTGGAAAATCCTTCCTGTCATATCTCATGTCTAAACTGCAAAGTGTGGCTACAGTTTCAGCAGCCTTGGCGTCTAACGATCACACCCTTCTGGATTTGCGTGCGCAGTATGCGCCAGCCGACGTTTTTTAATACCGCATGCCAACTTCCAACCAGACCTCTGAGACCACACTAACTCAGCGCGCGGTCTCCGGTACCGCATGGTCCACGATGTCGACGGCGGGTAGGCAACTTCTGTCGCTAGCCTCGATCGCCACTGTGGCGCGCCTGCTTGGGCCCGGCGCCTACGGCGTGATGGGGATGGCGAATCTTCTGATCGTGTTCATTCTGAACTTTCGCGATCTCGGAACGGGTACCGCCATCGTGCAACGACTCTCAGTCTCGCGGCGCCTCCTCTCCAGTCTTTTCTGGGTTAACTTCTTTCTCGGCATCGTGCTGGCCCTGATTGTTACCGCCAGTAGCCCTTTGGTCGCGGCGTTCTTCAGAACGCCTGCTCTTGTCCCAATTCTGAGCACTCTCTCTCTGTCATTTTGGCTTACTTCCTGCGGTGTGGTTCCTAATTCGATCCTGGTTCGGGAGATGCGTTTCAAATCGATCGCTGGCTGCGACGTGACCGCAGCGCTCGCCAGCTATGTTGTTGCACTCAGTTTTGCGCTCTCTGGTTTTGGCGTCTGGAGCCTGGTGTTTGCAAACCTGGCGAACTCGTTCACCGCAACCGCTTTGTATTGGCTTGCGTCATCGTGGCGGCCGCGTCGCGAGTTCGATGGCTCTGAAGTCAAATCTGTCCTTGGTTTCAGTCTGCACCTCTCGGGCTTCGGCGTAGTCAACTATTTCGCCCGTAACGCGGACAATATCACGGTGGGTAAAGTACTGGGCCAGGCGCAATTGGGCAATTACCAGATGGCGTATAACATGATGCTGCAGCCGATACAAAACATCAGCTCCGTGATGGCCCAGGTCACACTGCCGGCATTCGCACAAATTCAGAACGATAACGGTCGTTTCCGTCAGGCGTACGTTCGAAGCTCAATGCTGATCGGACTGATCACCTTTCCCGTCATGGCCGGCCTGGGGGTAGTAGCCGATCCTCTGATCCGGGCCGTTCTTGGCTCGAAGTGGCTCGGGGCGATTGCGATTTTCCAGGTGCTAGCGCCGGTGGGCCTCGTGCAATCGGTTCAGACAACGGTAGGACAAATCTACGTAGCCAAGGGAAAGACCGATTGGATGTTTCGCTGGGGCGTTGCCTCGTCCATTCTTTACGTTACGTCATTCCTCATTGGCGTCCGCTACGGCGCAATCGGTGTAGCAGCGGCTTACGGTATCGTTTACCTGGGCTTGCTGACAATCCCCAATTTCCTTATTCCTTTCAGTCTGATCGGGCTAAAACTGACCCGTTTCGCCGCGGCCCTGCTGCCGCAGCTTCTTGTTACTGCGGCGATGGTTATCGTTTGCGGGTTGGCACTTCATGGCTTGGGCGCGGCGGGCGTCTCAAGTCAATGGGTCCGGCTTATATGCACATCCGCCTGCGGTTCGGCGTTTTATATCGGCGCAATGATCGTTTTTCGACCCCCTGTGATGGACGTTATGGAGCAGGTCATGGGTCACTCGCGCAGCCCGGTGATTGCGAGAGCGCTGGGCGTAATCCGGGCGCTCGACATGCGAAGCCGGTAAGATCACCAATCCGATATCGGGAAATTCTGACGGCGCGGAGACGCGCGCGGCGCATCAGAACCGGCCCCCGAAGCCGATATAGTTGAGAAAGATGCGAGATAGATGGCCGGTTCTTATAATGGTGAGGTCCCTCGATGAAGGCGGCTGTGAGCGGGATGCTGCCAAACTCGCCATAGGCCTGGACCGCGATCGGTTTGAGCCCCATGTCGGCGTATTCTACGCAGCAGGCTTTCGAACCCCGGAGCTCGAAGCCGCCGGTGTGCCAATAGTCGAACTGCCCGTAAGGTCGTTACGCAACGCGAGCGCTATTGAGGGTGCCAGGCGCATGAGGGCCTATATCCGGCAACACGATATTCGCCTGATTCACTCTCTCGATATTCCGTTGAGCTTGTTCGCCGCGCCAGTCGCCCGCCTCAATCATGTGCCGGTTGTCATCACGAGCCAGCTTTCGTATCGCAATATGTATCCGCGCTGGCAGCAGGCTGTGCTTCGCGTGACCGACCATTTATCTACCCGTGTTGTGATTAACTCTCGTGCGGTCGGCAAATCCCTGGAGAGAGATCTTGGATTTCCCTCGCATAAGCTATTTCTTTGTTACAACGGCGTCAACCCAGCGGAGTTCTTTCCGGGGGAAGGCTTACGACCGCCGTCGCTGAGGGATGCCCGCGTGATCGTGGGCTGTGTTTGCGTCATGCGCAAAGAAAAGCGTATCGACTGGATCATGCGCGCGTTCGCGCGCCTGCACGCCCTGTATCCGCATGCAGGGCTGCTGCTGGTCGGCAGCGGTACCGAAGTCGCCCCTCTGACTAGTCTTCGCGATCAGCTTGGTCTGCAAAATGCTTGCCACTTCGAGCCCGGCCACCCCAATGTCGCCGGATGGATGCGCGGCATTGATGTTTTCGTCGCGAGCTCCTATTCGGAAAGCTTTCCTAATGCACTGCTCGAAGCGATGGCGTGCGGCTGCTGCGCAATCGGCTCAAACGTTGGAGGCATCCCGGAACTAGTCACGCACGGACACGACGGTCTCATCTTTGATACAGACAGTCCCGATCATCTCTTCGAAATGATGTATAAAGCGGTCACCGACGCTGATCTCCGGAACACGCTCCGGAAGCAGGCGGTAATCACCGCACATCAGCGCTTCTCGATGCGAAACACTCTTCAGCGCATGGAAGGCCTGTACGAGAACCTGCTCGAAGAACGAGGTTGCCATCGTCTGGAGGGATCCGCAGCCGTATGCTGAGGCTCGGGGTTTGGCGGCTGGAACAATTCTTCCCCGCAGCGCCGTCACAATTGTCTTCCTATCTGTTTTACCGCGTTTCCCGCGGCCGAGTGTCACTGCGTTTGCTTGCAGCCGCGGACGATCAGCAATTTGAACAGCTCATGCGCCATGTGCAGCTCGCAAATGGCGTTTACCGCACCACGTTCCGGAACAGATTCCATAATCTTGATCCGGTGGTGAATGAAGTCTTGCGGGCGAACTTCCGGCCCCAGGAAAAGCTTCTCGTCGAGGACTGGGCCGCCTCGGCGTGTCTCACCTCGTATGAATGGGCACAGACTCTTCTGCCCCTCTTTCCCGGGCTGAGGTTCACCGCCTCCGATGTTGCTCTGTTTCTTATCGAAGTGGAAGACAGGCGGTCCGGAGACATCTTCATCGCCGATCAGGATGGGCGGCTTTTGCAGTTCGTTCGTCCACCTTTTGTCGTCTCGGTCCAGCCGCCCGAGCCGTGGTATGTCCCCGTAAATCGTCTGCTTTGCGAGTCGGCCAAGACGCGCTGGCAAAAGTCGGCTGGCCTGTGGCCTCTTCCGGCAGAGTGGCTGGATGCGCGCGGCGAGGCGGCTCTCGTCCGCGAGCCTTATGTCGTCCGCAAGCTGCCGCTTGTCCATCCCAACGCAATGGCGCTCGCAAGGTCTGACGCCCGGTTTTCGATTTGCCGGCACTCGGTTTTTGAGCGTTCCCAGACGCCATGTCACGTGATTCGCTCGATGAACATCCTCAATCGCGCATACTTTTCGGAGGTCGAGCTAACACAGGCCGCGCGAGCCGTAATCGGCAGTCTGCGCACGCACGGCATCTGGGTGGTTGGCCGTACCATAGACGACGAATCATCGGTGCACGACGCTTCGGTATTCCGCAAAGGCAGCTCCGGCGAGCTTGAACTGATTAGCCGGATGGGGAACGGCGCTGAGATCGAGCGTTTGGCGTTAGACCTCACTCTCGCGACGAGGTGACTCGTGGCAGACTCGCGCACATGCCTCCCTGACGAGCCGCTGTCTCTCAGGGAAATCTCCGAATCCGATCAGGCGAACCGTGGGGCGAAACAGAAATATATCCTGATCTCGCCCTGGCCGGTTCGGCCTGGAACCGGCGTAAACAACGTAATCCTGGGCATCCGTGACGCCTTGCAGAGGTATTACGACCCGGTAATTGTTTCAACGGGATGGACACCGGCACCGCCGGAAGAACAACTCTGGTTTAAGCTGCACACGCCCACGATGCCCCTCAAGAACCTTATGGCGTTTGCGCTTCTGTTCATCCCTAACCTCTTTAGGCTGCACCGGATCATTGAGGGAGCCGCCGCGGTGAACCCGCACTATGTAGGATTCCAGCACCTCCCACTTGCGGTTTTGCGCCGTTTGAACATGTGCCCTCCGCTGATTTTATCTTTCCACGGGGCTGATGTGGACCGCGCACTGATGAGCAGAGGTATCCAAAGAGCAATCTACCGTTGGCTTCTTTCATCCGCCGACGTCACTGTCGCTTGCTCGAACGCGCTCGCAGTTAAGGTGAAAACGATCAGCCCTCGTGCGAGAGTGACCGCCATACTGAATGGCATCACACCCGCACCGCCGCGGCGAACCCAGCGGCCAATGGCAGGACCGTACATCGTCTCGGTTGCCGCTCTTGTAAAGAAGAAGGCGCACGACGTCCTGCTCAGAGCATTCCAGCGCGTTGCTGAGATGCACCCTGAGTTGACGCTGGTTTTGTTAGCGGGTGCTGGCCCGGAACAACAAGCGGTCACGGCGCTCACCCAGACACTCAATCTCGGAGATCGCGTGCGGCTCTACATCGATCTCCCCTATGAACAAGTTTGGGATTGGCTTCACCACACTGAATGCTTCGTTCTCGCGTCACGCGATGAACCGTTTGGCCTGGCGGTGCTCGAAGCCGCGAAGGCCTGCGCTCCGGTGGTTGCGACGCGTGTCGGCGGCATCCCGGAGTTTCTTGATGATGGGGTGCATGGACTGTTGTGCGAGGCTGACCAGCCCGATCAATTGGCAGAAGCGATCCTGAAGACCTTGAGCGACCCGGTCGCCGCGCGAGCGCGTGCAGAAGCTTTTCAACGCCACGCCGAGCAATTTACATGGGAAGCAGTGGCGAGGCGCTACAGGGAAGCCGCCCACCTACCCTGATCATCCTGCGGGAATAATCTCGATCCCGTTGATGGTTGCTCCGCCTTTGTGTCCGATGAAGTCGATGTGCACCGCCCTGTCCTGGACGGTAACATCGAATTCCTTGTCGACGGCTGCCTTGCTACCATACACAGCGTTCGGGTCGAAATTAGTGAGCACCTGTTCCCCGTTGAGCTTGACGTCGAATGAATGATGTCCAGGGTCGTTGAAGGCGTAGTCGCAGAATAGAAGCTTCACATGATATCGCCCGTTTGGAACCGCGAAATTATAACTGAAACGCCCGTTGTCATAGACATAGCGCGATGATTGATAAACCCTCTGCAAATCAGGCCGTGCACGCGGGATAGGGATCGAAACACTGTATGCGATTGTCTGGCCGCTGTAACCAAAATCGTCGGACCATACATTGCCCTTGGCGTCTTTGAAACCACGCGGTGGACCACACACCACTCGGATTGGTGCCGCGCTGGCATTTATTCTGACAGTCGCGCTAGCAGAGCGGCCGGGAAACAACTTACTTTCGGCTTTGACAATCACGACTGTGTCGCGCTTGACCTGGTCAGGCGCCGTAAACACTCCGTCCGAGTTGATACTTCCTATATCGGGACTCACAGACCATTTCACATTCGAATAGGGTACGCCGGAAAGCGTGGCTTGAAACTTCTGAGACAGGCTGTAATCAATGGCTGCTGAGTCCGGGGTTATGCTCAAACTGCCCGGCTGCATTGTAATCTCGTCTGTTGCAACCTTTGAAGGATCGGCGGCACTTCGCGCCTGGATCACGATCTTCTCGTCCGTTGCTGGGGGCTCTGACGGCGCGGTGTAGAGTCCTGTATCGCTGATGGTGCCGCGCCCCTTGACGACGGACCATTTAACGGATGCAGGCATATGCCATCCAATGGTTTTGAACTGAATTTGTTCATTGATGTGCAATATCGGGACCTCGTGCGGGATGATTGAGACATGGGGCGGCGCATCGTCCTTTTCGATGACATAACCGTTCAGCATCGGACTTGGCTTGATATTACCCGGCGCCGAAAGGCGCCGCAATGCGAAATAGAGCGATTGATCGGATACTTCCGCAGGCATCGATTCGCTTACCGGTGTCTTTGTTGCGTGGTCGATGCCGGCGCCCATATCGTAATCCTTCACCAGAATGTTGCCCTGCGCCTCCAGATCAATGGGTGCACGCCACTGGATCGGGTAAGTATCAAGCTTACCTAGCTCACCCCGCTGTGCAAATAAGAGCGTGATCTTATATCTTCCGTTTGGAACGAAAAACTTGTACACCATATCGCCCAGCGAATAGCGGCTGGTGTAATAAAGAGGTATGTCTTTTCCAGCCGGCCATTTCACACCATAATCGTCATAAACCATGCCCCAACTCACTTCGCCTGCTTGATCACGCCACCACATATGCCCCTCCGAATCGGGACCGTAATCTGGAGCGTAATGATTCGGAGCGCCGGCCGCAGTCGTTGCATTCCCGATCTTTACTCGAATCGGGCCCGGCGGCATAACAGTAAGGTCAATTTGGGCCTTAGCATCAGGATCCGCCACGCTGGAAGCCGTAATGGTTGTATGCGCCGGGCGTGAAACATCCGGCGCGGTGTACTGTCCATCCGGCGTCAGGCTACCGACTTCCGGACTCATCGTCCACGTCAATCCCTTCTTTTGAGCGCCGTTTACCCAACCGGCAAGTTGTTGAGTAACACCCGACTGAATCCAGACGCTGGGGTCCGGCACGCCGACCGTCACGCCCTGAAGCAGAATCCTGACTTTGGCGGTTTTGCCTTGCGAATCGGTCGCCACCACTGTTGCAAATGAATCCGGCTTCACATGTCCGCTCTCCGGATTCACCAGACCGGAATCCGGTGATACAGCAAGCGGCGACTCATCCACAATCTCAAAATCGGCGGTATGCGGACCCTTTCGCGCCACCTCTTCGAACGCCGCTACTACGACCGGGTCCATTGTTACGTCCGTGGAGGCGCTAATGGCCCAGTTCGGCCCCCCGTCGGCAATCATCAGGCCGTATTGCTGTAACTGCGTCAGCAGCACTTTGGCAGTGTCACTGAAATTCGAAATGTCGTACGAACTTCTCAGGCGCAGCCGCGTTCCGTAGGGGATGTGCCCCCAAGCACCCGCGTGTGAGCGCGACGGCCATGCCGAGGAAGGACTAATAATGTTGTTGCTGAACGTAACACGAAGCGCGTGCCGCACCGCGCCAGATCGGATTTCCCCCAGGCTCACGGTCAGCGGCATTATCAAAAGTCCTGCAGCATCAACGGATCCTTCCTGCAGAGCTGCGTCCATGCCGCTGTATTGAATTCCGCTCTGAGCAGTGCAGGTAGGACAAGACTTGTTTACGCCCGGAGTGTAGACGTTATAGAGCTCATAGAAGCGGCAGGTATCGCGGTCTACCGTAAACTCGTGCCGATCTTCTCCGGAGGACGGATCCGTTAACGCGCCGGTCTGCCGCTTCAGCTCCGGCCAGGGCATCAGTTCAAAAGAACCGTCATGATGCGGCGTGTAGAAGAAATGCATCTTCTTCGTCGGAGTGGAATGATTACCGATGTTTATTCCCCAACCCTCGAAGTAGCTGATCGACGAAGGCGGTATCAAAGACATCAGAGAGGGAGAGTTCGGGTCGAGTGGTAACGTATCGATGCGCGTATTGTATATGTGGTCGTTCGGCAGAACCTGGCATCCGCCGAGAGAATTGTTTACACGAATGCTATTTGGAGCGTGGTAGACCCCATCTCTGTCGATCTCCCCGGCGCTGCCCGGCTCAAGCGACCAGCGGACATCCGCATTCGCTTTGAACTGCACCGCACTCCCGACCGGGACTACCACCGGACCTTGAGGCCTTATCGTGATTCCCGCATAGAGCGTTACGCTCGTGCAAGCCAGTGCGCATATCGCATTCCGCACAGTCGCCAAGGATGTCACAGTTCTCACCTCCCGGTAGACGCATTTACTTCGGTGTTTGGGTTCGCTTCGCTGGGCAGCCGGAACCACATCGTAAGCTGCTGGTAATGACAAGAATGGTCGTCTTTGCATGCGAGCTGCCGGTAAGCCCCACGGCATTTTATCGGTCAGATCTCGGGTACAGTATAGCCAGATTGACGGACAATCGGCGATAGCCTGCAGTTTTACCGCGCCGCCGGCAATGTTTGGACGCCGAACCGTTGAAGCGATTCGTTTATGGCGCAGGTCCGATCAGCATACCGGCGGCATTGCATACAGTTCTGCAGTAAACCAAGGCGCAACGCTCGTCACTCGGGTGATTCGGTGAGAATTTCGCCGTCGAAATATACCACCTGAGGCACGGCATTTTTGCTTCAGCGGCTCCTGCATCGGATGCTGCTGGCGCCTGCTATGCCGCCGGCAGGCTGGTCACAGCCTTTGAAATTTCTCAAAACTTCTCGCACAATCTCGTAATTCATTGAAAATGCGCCGCTCTATTCGTTCGGCTTAGCCGGGCCGTATCGCTTGCATGTGTAATCCAGGCCTGTGTCGTGTTTCTTTTTTCATGAAAGGACCAGAAAGCCTTTGCTGCAACAAAATCAAAGATTCAACAATCTGCCGCACAAAGCTGCTTCCACTTCTCGCGTCGGTTATAGCGGCCTCCGGCGAAGGCACTCGCGTCACCTCTACTGTTTGGGTACTGTGATGCTGCTTCCAACGGTCGCGCTCCTCGCCAGGTCTCCTGTCGCGCAACCCGCTTCCACGGCAATTAACCTCGGAACTCAGGGGAAAAACGCGGACTTCTCAAACTTTTCGTTTACCCGGCCCGTTTCGGTTGGCACATCGCTACCCGCCACCTGTCAGGTCGGACAGCTCTTTTTTAATCAATCTGCTCCTGCGGGGGCAAACCTGTACGGTTGCACCTCAGCCAATACCTGGACGGTTATAGGCGGGAGCAACAGCGGCCCGGGCGGTCAGCCGCAGGTTTCGTTAAGCGTTTCGTCCGTCGTTTTCGGAACCCAGAACATCGGGACAACGAGCGGCGTGAAAAATGTTACCTTGACAAATCTCGGAACCGCGTTGCTGACCATCAGTTCAATTCAGACGACAGGCACAAATGCCAGTGACTTCGCATCCGCCAATACTTGCGGTTCGATTGTCGCGTCGGGCGGTAGCTGTACGATAACCATCACCTTTACTCCATCGGTCGCCGGCGCGGAAACAGCCAATCTCACGTTGAACGATAGCCAGGCGGGATCGCCGCAAACCATCGCGTTGAGCGGGACTGGAGCCGCCCCAGTGAGTAGCGGAGGATTAGTTATTACACCCTCTGCCGCCGTCACGACCAGCGGGCAAAGTATTACTCTCACTTCGAATCGGCCTGTGAATTGGGCGCTGGTCAGCGGGAGTTCGGGTACGCTGGTTGTTAACTCGTCGACCTCGGCCTCATACACTGCACCCACTTCAATCCCAGTTCAGAACAAACTAGCGGGATGTCCCGTACTGCCGAACGACTCCGTTTTCAACGTTCGCATTGACAATCTGCCGCTGAATTCGAATTCGGCGACCTGGACAACGTCTGCCGCACCGGGTATAGGACTGTCGTTTGATACTTCGTGGGGTACGAGCATTGGCGACAACACAATGCCGCTCACTCCAGAGACCTTCTACTACACCCCCACCGCAAACGGGCCGTGGTTGATTCCTCCCGTTCCGTACTTGAAAAGAGAAAACGGAGCTTATGTCGGCCGCGCCAACAGTGAAGACCATCA
>JAFAMM010000419.1 GCA_019233375.1 Acidobacteriaceae bacterium | reverse complement strand
GAAACGCATATGTACCGGAACCTCCCGCGAGACCCGTCGTCTCCGTATCGAGAAACGCCCAGCGCTGTGGCGGTACGGCCGGTATTTCGTTCTCACCCAACGCATCGAGCAGCGCGTCAGGCATTTCCGCAAGAGCACCTATATCGGATGACCCATGACACCGGTGTGCAGCATACAGCCGCTCGGTTTGAAAGTGCTCGCCAAACTCGTTCATGACAACCGCGCCATCCGACCATTCTTCGATAAAACTGCGCGGCTCCTCGTGGAAAGCGGGCACGGGCTTCGGCCGCATAAGCGCGACCGCCGGACGCGCGTACTTGCGATCAATCGCCGCAACGCGCTTGCGGAGACGCGCGAGTTGTTCCTGTACATCAAGCATCAAGGCCGTCCGATTCTGTTTCGCCGTTTCTTTGCCAGTATACGATGGTGCTGATGTCTTTATGTGCTTGGGTGCTTCTGTTCTTGTTTTCCCGTCTCGGCTTCGGCAGGGATGGCGGATTCAATATAAAGCAGCACTACACGAAGCAGGAAGTCCGTGTCACGATGCGCGACGGCGTGAAGCTGTTCACAATCGTGTATGCGCCCAAAGACACGTCTCAAAAATATCCGATTCTTCTGACGAGGACACCATACAGCGTCGAGCCTTACGGGCAAAATGAGTTTCCCAAGCGCCTGGGCCTTTCAGAGAAGTTCGAGGAAGACGGTTTCATTTTCGTATATCAGGACGTTCGCGGCCGGTATATGTCGGAGGGCACGTTTGTGGATGTGCGGCCCATTCTAAACAAGGTCGGCGATAACGACATCGACGAAACGACAGATACATACGACACCATCGATTGGCTGGTGAGGAACGTTCCGAACAATAACGGGAAGGTTGGGCTGACCGGAATTTCGTATCCCGGTTTCTATACAGACTGCGGCCTGGTGCGTTCCCATCCGGCGCTGGCCGCCGCTTCCCCGCAGGCGCCGATAGCGGACGAATACATGGGCGATGATGCCTTTCACAATGGCGCATTCATGCTGATCGCGAACTTCAGCTTCTTCACTAGCTTTGTGAAGCAGAACAATCCGGCTCGGCCCACGCGAGAAGGCAACTTCCGCTACGGAACGAAAGATGGCTACCAGTTCTATTTGAATCTGGGCAGCTTGGACCATGCCGATGAGCGTTATTTCCATCATCGGAATCCGTACTGGACCGGCACGATGCAGCACACCACTTACGACGACTTTTGGCAGACGCGCAACGTTCTTCCGCATCTCAATGCGGTCTCGCCGACCGTGCTGGTCGTGGGCGGCTGGTTTGATGCGGAGGATCTGTCAGGCACATTGAAGACCTTTCGCGCGATCAGTGCACAATCGCCGCAGACCGCCGACCATCTTGTGATGGGACCTTGGGTGCACGGCGGCTGGCAGGGAGGCAGCGGTGCAAGGCTCGGCGATGTCACCTTCGGCGCGAACACAGCAGACTTCTTTCGCGACGAAATGGAGCTTCCCTTCTTCCGGCATTTTCTGAAGGGTGCGCCCGGCGCGCAGCTTCCCAAGGCCTACATGTTCGAGACCGGCAAGAACCAATGGAGCAAATTCAACGAATGGCCACTGGCCGCGGCGAAAGCACAGCGGCTTTTTTTGAACGGTAAGGGCAAACTCTCGTTCGCAGAGCCGGAGGCGGCGAGCGGCTTTGATGAGTATGTCAGTGACCCTGGTGCCCCGGTGCCGTTCTATAACAAACCGGTTCTGGATATGCAGCGCGAGTACATGATTGCGGATCAGAGGTTTGTCCGAAACCGGCCGGATGTACTGACCTACGAGACGGATCCGCTGACGCAGGATGTGACGATTGCGGGGCCGATCTCGCCGGCGTTATTCGTTTCCACAAGTGGCACGGACTCGGATTTCGATGTCAAGCTGATCGACGTCTATCCCGACGATGCGCCGGCGCTTGGCGGCTATGAACAACTCGTGCGAGGCGAACCATTTCGAGGCAAGTTTCGAAACGGCTTCGAGAACCCTGAAGCGTTTAGCGCCGGCGCAATAGAGCAGATTCGCTTCAGCATGCCCGACGTGTACCACTGTTTTCTCAAAGGGCACCGCATCATGGTACAAATCCAGAGTTCGTGGTTTCCACTGACGGACCGCAATCCGCAAACCTTCACGGATATCCCTTCAGCGAAACCGGAACAGTTCGTGAAGGCAACGGAGCGAGTGTACCGTTCCCACGGCAGCGCCTCCTTCATCGAAGTAAACGTGCTGCGATGACCGCACGCACTGCAACATCCGTTCCACGTTAGTTTCCAGCCATGAGCAAGCAGGGCGTACACCTGCGCAGAAACCCGGCGTCGTCGAACGCAGGGGGAGAATGAACATGAACGAATCGACAAGACCAAGTTGGGGGCTCGCACTGTGCACGGCGCTGGCTGCAATGATGCTGTGCAGCCAATCCCTACCGGCGCAGATCTATCGATACAGCCCGGAGCATGCCAGGCCGGTGGATGCGACCATCCATGATCTGAAAATGATCGCGGCGCACAATACGTATTCGGGACACGAGATGCAGCGCTACGACAGCGCAATGACCCACCTCTCCCAGTTCGCCGAACGGCTGCACCAGGGCGTGTTCGACAAAGGCAAGCTGGACAGAAGCATCGATGATGTTCAGAATGTGTTGAACAAGAACCCATTGGACGGGCGCGCGCGTAACATTCTCAATCGGGATGTGCTCGAGTTGAGACGGCTGCGGAGAACCTGGGACCTGAACTACAGGTACGGCTACTGACAGACGGCGGCGGAAACGCCGGTTCCGCTGCAGGAGTCTAGCAAGTGATGACGCTTGAAGCCCGGCTGCGGAAGATTCTTCCGTTTACCAGCATCGCCGTGGTGATTGCGGCCTTGTACGTTGCCTGGGTCTTCTATTCCCGCTACGAGAGCAGCCGGAAGGCGACCCAGGCGATCGCCGCGAAGCAGGAACAACAGCGAAAGCAGGTCATCGATGAAGTATACGGTTCGGGGGAGATCCGTTTCCAGAACTTCTCGGCCGATGACGGCATGCTGAAACCGGGCCAAACGACACAGCTTTGCTATGGCGTGGTGAATGCGACATCGGTGAGAGTGACGCCGCCGGTAGGCGAGGACGTCAAGCCGATGTACCACCATTGCGTAGAGGTCGCCCCTAAAAAGACGACCACCTATACGATGACGGCATACAATGCAAAAGGCGAAAGTAAGTCGGTTTCGCTCACAATTCAAGTGCGATAGCCGGAACCGGACCGGTTCAGCCGGCGTCTGAACCGCTAGTATGAAGCCGGTACTGCTCTTCCCTGCCTTGCTGCTGACCGCGCCGTTGGTATTGATGACCCAGGGCGCCGAAAAGGAGGACGCGCCGCAGCCCTACACCGTCCCCGAGGCTTATCAAGTCTACGATGCGCTTCTGCCGCACGATTGGACTGTCACGGAAGCACACGCAAAACTCCTGGTCATCAAGGCGGAGACCGATTCCCATTTCCAGATTTGCCTTAATCCCGGGAAAGACTCGGATCCTGGCGTCGGGCCAGCGGTTGAGAACTGGAAAATCACAAATACGAAAGAGTGGCTGCTGCAGCCCCAATTCGAAGGTGCGCGGCAATATGTGTTGGTGCCGTCCAAGCATATCAACGGCTTTTTCGAGCCAAATGGCGGAGGCTGGAAGGCCTTCTACGGCGAATACCCCGACTCAGGCGGATTTATTGAACTTTCGGCTGTAGGATTCAATAAAGACAAGACGGTCGCGGTCGTCTATATGGGACATTCTTGCGGCGGCCTCTGCGGAGGAGGAACGTTCTACGTGCTCGCAAAGCATGATGGAAAGTGGGGACCAGCGCGTTACGGCGGCGGCAGCTGCGCGTGGGCTTCCTAGAGGGCGACAATGAACCCATGACCGAAAAAGCGACATTTGGCGCGGGTTGTTTTTGGGGTGTGGAAGCTGCCTTCCGCGATATAGAGGGTGTAGTCGACGCGGCGGCTGGCTACGAAGGCGGCCATACTCAGAACCCGACCTACAAAGACGTGTGTACGGACCGCACCGGGCATGCTGAAGTGGTCCAGATCGAGTACGATCCCACCAAGGTGAGTTACGACAAGCTTCTCGATGTGTTTTGGAACGAGCACGACCCAACGCAGGTGAACCGCCAAGGTCCGGATGTGGGAACGCAGTATCGAAGCGTAATTTTCTATCACACGCCGGAACAAGAGCAGGCCGCACGAGCTTCCAAGGCCAAGCTGGAAGCGTCCGGACGGTTCAAGAGATCAATTGCTACCGCCATCGAACCGGCTCAGAACTTCTATCGCGCTGAGGAATATCACCAGCAGTACCTGGCCAAGCGGGGGCTGCGGCATTGCCGCATTTAGAGCCGTCGATCGCGTAGAAAGCTTAAGCGACTTCGACCTGATCAGGCCGGCCATTGGCGCGAAGCGGAAACCGGTCGCCGCCTCGCTCTGCCCGCTTACGGAAATACTCGATCGTGATGGTCAGCCCTTCGCTGAGAGGAACGCAGGGCTCCCAGTTCAAGACGCGGCGGGCCTTGGTGATGTCGGGGCGGCGGAGCTTCGGGTCATCCGACGGAAGCGGCTTGAACTCGATTCCGATTGCGTTCTCGAAGCGGGCGCGGATCTCCTCGGCAAACTGAAGGATGGTCATTTCGGCCGGATTGCCCAAATTCACTGGGTAGCGCTCATCCGATTCGCTGAGCAAAAGCAAGCCTTCAACTAAATCGGAAACGAAGCAAAAGCTGCGCGTCTGAGAGCCGTCACCAAACACCGTCAGGCTGTGGCCTTTAAGCGCCTGATCAATAAATGCAGGCACCACGCGGCCATCGTTCAACGCCATCCGGGGCCCGTACGTGTTGAAGATGCGCGCGATGGTCGTGCGGACGCCATGGACTCGGTGATGAGCCATGGTCAGGGCCTCGGCATAACGCTTGCTCTCGTCGTAGCACGAGCGCAGCCCCACCGGGTTCACGTTGCCCCAATAGGTCTCAGACTGCGGATGCTCCAGGGGATCGCCATAGCACTCTGAGGTGGAAGTTAGAAGAAATCGCGCATGGTGATGCCGTGCTAATTCGAGCATATTGCGCGTTCCCGTGGAACCCGATTCAAGCGTTTCGATCGGATGCTCCAGATAGTCTACCGGACTTGCAAGCGACGCCAGGTGGAACACGTGATCCACGTGTCCCGTGATATGTAGCGGCTTACAAATATCCTGCTCCAGGAATTGAAAGCCCGGTTTACCGATCAAATGTTCAACATTTTCCGCGTGCCCCGTAATCAGATTGTCAACTGCGACGATTTGATGGCCCGCGTGAATCAGTCGGTCACAAACATGCGAGCCGATAAACCCGGCGGCTCCCGAAATGACGTATCTCACGCTCTACTATGCTACTAGAGCGAGCGGAGACGGCCCAACGAGCCGTCATCCGCCGGTTACCCCATGCACGGAATAGCAACGATTGCTGCGCGACTAGTCCTTTTGGCCCTCATCGGCCTGTCTTTCTGGCTCTTCTGGAGGCGTTTCAGGCTGGTTTTGAAACGAATCCGTCACGCAAAACCCGACCCGGACTTCACGTTGAATCCGCTCCCGCCGCGTGCCTGGCACTTTTTTTGGGAGGTGATGTGTCAGGCAAAGGTCATTCGAGAGCGTCCCCTTCCCGGGCTGGCCCATGCGTTCGTGTTCTGGGGCTTTTGTGCCTTTGCGCTAGTCACGCTGAATCACATATTGTCCGGATTTGGGGCGCCTTTTCTGAATTATCACCAGGGATTTGGCGCTTTTTATTTCTGGTTTGCTTTTGCCTTCGCCGTATGCTGCGCCATTTCAATTGCCGGGTTGGCATTCAGGCGATTTGTCGTACGGCCCGCATGGTTGGGACCGCTCTCGCCGGAATCGGGCCTGATCGCACTCTTCATCTTCATTCTCATGGTCACGTACATCCCGCAATGGTGGGTGAGCGAGCCGTCGGCCACGGGCCGTGTGTTGTGGTGGGTGCATACCCTCACACTGCTCGCCTTTCTCCCGTTGATTCCGCACACCAAGCATCTCCACCTGGTGCTCAGCCCCTTCACCATTTTTCTAGACCGAAATCACTTCAGTAAGATTCCGCCGCTTTCCGGGGACGAGGATTTCGGACTGGTCAACGGGAAAGATATTACGCAAATCACCGCGCTGCAGGCCTATTCGTGCGTGGAGTGCGGACGCTGTACCGAACACTGTCCCGCGAATAACACAGGCAAGGAGTTGAATCCGAAGCTGATCGCGCTCGGCATACGCGACTACCTCGACGAGTACGGAAACGCGAACGAAACACCCATTCTCGGCGCGACAGTGTCGCAGAAAGCAGTATTCCAGTGCACAACGTGCGGGGCGTGTGAATTCCAGTGTCCGGTCGGAATCCAGCATCTGCCGCTGATGATCGGCCTGCGGCGCGGCGCTGTGAACACCGGGAGTTGGGAAGACGAATACGGGACAAAACTGTTTCTCAATCTGGAGCGCAACGGGAATGCGATGGGGTTCTCGCAATCCGAGCGCGATAAGTTCATCGCCAAACAGGAACTGCCGGTTTACGACGGCACGCAGGACTACTGTCTGTGGCTCGGGTGCATGGGTGCGTATGATCCGCAAGGGCGGGAGATTGTTGCGGCGTTTGCCGCAGTGATGAAACATCTAGGAACGAGTTTCGGCGTACTCAGGAAGGAACGGTGCACCGGCGATCCTGCACGGCGGCTCGGCAACGACCTGGTGTTCGGCCAGCTAGCGGAATCGAATGTGGGAGCTTTGCAGCAGGCTGGCGTGAAGCGGATTGTCTCCATCTGCCCGCACTGCGTGCGCACGATTCAGGAAGACTGGCGTGAATTCGGCGAGAGCTTCGAGATCGAGCATCACAGCGAGTTCCTGGCGCGCCACTCGGACCAGTTACCCGCGCGCAAGAACGGCG
>JAFAMM010000351.1 GCA_019233375.1 Acidobacteriaceae bacterium | reverse complement strand
TGGGTGCGGCGATAATGCCGCCAGTTCTGTAATGCGCAAGCGCTTTCAGGGTGATGATCGATCGCAGAACAGCTTCCGCGTATTCACCGTGTGGTATATGCTTGCCGGACCATGCCTGCCAGGCTTTCGTGACGTTCTCTATGTTTTCCGCCACGTGTACCGGCGCGGGCTCGGAGGTAAAAGAGCTGGACCAGGTCAGGACAAAGGGGATCTCTTGTCCTTCATTTACAACAAACGCCGCGCGCGTCATCAGATCCTCGCCGCGCAATTCCACGGGCGTTGCGAGAGTCAAACGGTCGGGGCCTGCTATTGCTTGCACGCGGCCGTCCGTCATGCGGCTGACCCATGGCGTAACGGATCCGTAATCAAAACGGATCGCCAGTTCCATATGCATGGGCACACGACCGCGTAACCCGCGAACGAGCCTGAGCACGTGCTGGCTCTCCTGATGCCGGTCCATGCAATCGATCAGAACGCATGCGCCTTCCGCGGTGTCGAACTCCGTCTCGAGAACGAGGGTGCCTTCCCGGTAGCGACGTTTCACGTTCGGATGTTCGGCCTGGGGTGCCACGCTCCAATGGCCGTTCTGCTTCGTCCCGAGCAGAGCTGCAAAGCAGGCCGCCGAATCGAATCGTGGAAAGCTGAGCCAATCGATGGAGCCGTTGCGTCCCACGAGGGCCGTGGTGGCATTGTTTCCGATCAGGGCGTAATCTTCAATGAGCAGCGTCATGCGTGCACAGGCACCGTTATGACGTCAGTTCTTTGCGAACTCGATCACGACCTTAATGTCATCGGGCCTTCGATGGAGTGCCTCGTGAAAATCGGATAGCGGTACTCGCCGGGAGATTAGCCGGCTAAGCCATGTCCGATCCGATTTCAGCAGAGCTTCCTCTGCCATTTCGTAATGATGCCGGTTGGCGTTTACCGTCCCGAAGATCACGCTATTCTCGAGAACCATGGTGCGGTTAATGGTGCCGAGATCGAGCGTTTCTTTCTGGTTATGCGAAGAAACGCCCGCGAGGCACAGGATGCCGTCATTGCCGAGAATAGCCATCGCTCCTGCGATTACCGGCGCTACGCCCGTGCACTCAATAATTACGTCCGGGCGAAAGCCAACTTTTTCAATGGAGTCCGTGTGGTAAGTTCCACCGAGGGTCTTCACCAACTCCGGCTTCAAGCCTTCCTTTACTACATCGAGCACGTGAACATCAAGGCCACGCTGCTTGCCCATCAGAGCGGCAATCAACCCAATCGGGCCAGCTCCGGTTACAAGCACGGTCTTAGGCTGCCATTTGGCGCGCTCGCCGATCCGCGTGATATGATCCCACGCCTTTGCGAGAATTGTTGTCGGTTCCATCAGCACACCAACGTCGCGCAGGTTCGAATCGAGCTTCACCGCAAATTCCGGCTGAGTGCGCCACCGCTCGGAGCCGAAGCCGTTGCGCTCCTTAATTCCGCGCTCGGTATATTCGCCGTTCCGGCACATATCCCATTCGCCGACCGCGCACGCGACACACGGAACGGGATCAGGGTGACGGACGATCCCAACGACCAAGTCCCCAGCCTTGAACGATCCTCCGTTGGGCGCCTGTTCCACAACGCCGAGCGACTCATGACCGAGTATCAGATAATCGCGCCCCTTGGGGGGCCACCCATATTCGGCGGAAATCAGCTCAAAATCAGTCCCACAGATTCCTAATTCGAGCGCCCGAACCAGCACGCTCCCTTCGCTCGCATCGGGTTCAGGAACGTCCTGCACCGCGGCAGAATTTGGCTTGCCTGGAATGATGGTAATGGCTTTCATATTGATGTAAGTCGTCTCACCGGTAAAGGTTTCAAGGCTACGGCGGGCCAGATCTCCCGGATCGACACATATCTATATGTACCGTATGCCTCGCGTCGTGATGCGAACGGGCGGATTCAGGCGTGAAGGCAGATTACCATACGAATGGATGCTAACAACAACGGCAAGGAAGAGAATGCTGCTGTGAAAGCGCTCGTGAAATCCCGGTGCGCGCCCGGTTTGTGCCTGCGGGAAATCGCTGAGCCGGAGATCGGCATCAACGATGTCCTCATCCGCGTTTCTCATACCGGGATCTGCGGAACGGATCTTCACATTTATCAATGGGACCAATGGGCCCAGTCGACGATTCCAGTGCCCATGACCGTCGGCCACGAATTCGTTGGCGAAATTGTAGAAGTCGGGTCAAACGTGAATGATTTCCATGCTGGGGAAATCGTCAGTGGAGAAGGGCATGTAGTTTGCGGGCGCTGTAGAAATTGCCTAGCGGGCAGAAGGCACCTGTGCGCTCACACTGAGGGCGTTGGCGTCAACCGGCCGGGAGCATTCGCCGAGTACATTGCGCTCCCCATGAGTAACATCTGGCGTCACGAAGCCGGCATAAATCGTGAGATCGCGGCCATCTTCGATCCATTCGGCAATGCCGTGCACACAGCGCTTTCATTCCCGGTGCTCGGCGAAGATGTTCTGATCACAGGCGCCGGGCCGATCGGTCTCATGGCCGTTCCAGTCGTTCGACATGCAGGCGCGCGGTTCGTAGTGGTAACGGATCTGAATCCGTATCGTCTGGAACTGGCGCGAAAGATGGGCGCCACGCTTGCAGTGGACCCGAGGGAAATGCCCGTCCGCGAGCTGCAGAAGCAGCTCGGTATGCAGGAGGGTTTCGACGTAGGGCTGGAGATGTCCGGCAGCCCTGCCGCTTTTCGCGAGATGATCGCAAACATGAGCCACGGCGCGCGAATTGCGATGCTGGGCATACCGGCGCATGAAATGGCAATCAACTGGCGTGATGTCATTTTCAACATGCTGACCATCAAGGGCATTTACGGCCGCGAGATGTATGAGACATGGTACAAGATGACGGTGATGCTGCAATCCGGACTGGATATTACTCCCGTCATTACGCATCGTTTTTCGTTTCGAGATTTCGAGCAGGGCTTCGAAGTGATGCGGTCCGGCAATTCAGGGAAGGTCATTCTTGACTGGACGGATGCATTCTGAAGCATTGAGTGAGGCCGCCTGACGCCGTCGCATGAGAACCAGCATTTTCGATCTCTTCAAAATCGGCATCGGGCCTTCGAGCTCCCATACGGTTGGACCCATGCGCGCGGCATTACGGTTTGTAGAAATGCTGCACCAGAACGGCGATCTGCAGCGAGCGGAGCGCGTCTGCGCGGAGCTTTATGGATCACTTGCGCTGACTGGTATCGGACACGGAACCGACCGGGCGATTCTGTTGGGCCTTTCCGGTGAAACGCCGGAACAGATCGAACCGTCCAGCATTGATCCCCTCGTCACGCGCATTCGGGTGGAGCAGCGCTTAAGTTTGCTGGGCGTACGTCCGATCGTGTTCCATCCTGATTCAGATCTGCTTTTTCACCACGACAGCACTCTGCCAGGGCATCCGAACGGAATGCGCTTCACTGCCTTCGACCAGCGCGGCAATACTCTCGCGAGCGACATCTACTACTCCATCGGCGGCGGCTTCATTGTCAAAGAAGGCGCGCATGCCCCGGACAAAGCCGCTTCGCTTCTGGTCCCGCATCCTTTCTCAAGCGGGGCGGAACTGTTGGATCAGGCTGAATCGAAGCATATGCC
Organism: Acidobacteriaceae bacterium; assembly: GCA_019233375.1. GTDB lineage: Bacteria > Acidobacteriota > Terriglobia > Bryobacterales > Bryobacteraceae > Bog-105. Next base: position 327 of record JAFAMM010000351.1, on the reverse strand, counting down.
GGTCTGGCAGCTGATTCTCGAAAACGAAAGCGCACTGCGCGGCGAACCAGAGGTTCGCCGGCGTATTTCTCAGATCTGGTCCGTAATGGATGGCTGTATTGAACGCGGTCTCCGGACGGAAGGCATCCTGCCGGGCGGCCTGAGCGTAAGGCGTCGCGCGCCTAGACTGCTAGCCCGTATTCAAAGTGAGTCGGGCACAGATCCGCTGCGGGCCATGGATTGGGTTAACGTCTTCGCCATGGCCGTGAACGAAGAGAACGCCGCTGGTGGGCGAGTGGTCACTGCGCCAACGAACGGGGCCGCGGGTCTGATTCCGGCGGTGGGCCG
>JAFAMM010000142.1 GCA_019233375.1 Acidobacteriaceae bacterium | reverse complement strand
CTTCGCGATCGCAAACCGTTCGAGTTTATGGAGGACGCGCCGAGATGGTTGACAGCTCGCGTGGGGAAGAAAGCAGCTTTCAAGAATACGGCCAGCGTGCTTTGCAAGGTCTATGACCACTTATACGGCAACGGGGTGTTGGAGGCGATGGATACCTGCCGCAAGCGGCTGAACCAGGTGGATGTGGATCGCCTGCGGGTGAAACCGATCGTGAAAATCACCGGCGAATTCTGGGCGCAAACTACCGAGGGCGATGGAAACTTCAACATGTTCCGTTTCCTCGAACGCGAAGGCGCACAGGTGCTGGTTGAGCCAATCGCTACCTGGATCGCGTACATGATTTACCAGGTCCGGATGAATACGGTCGATCGCAAACGGCTGAACTTCAAATACAAAGACGCCAAGTGGTATGAAGTCCACAAGCATGCCGTAAACGAACTAAAGTTTCGGATGAAATGGCTCTCTTTAGTGGCAGGCGAGGGCATGTGGACACACTTTTATCATCGCGTCACAGACCGGCTGGGCGGTTTGACGCATCATCTAATTCCGCAGAAGGAACTGGCGCGTCTTGCCCATCCTTACTACCACAAGCTGGCGCGCGGCGGCGAGGGCCACCTTGAAGTCGGCAAGAATGTCTACTACACAGAAAATCATCTCTGCCATATGGTGCTGGCACTAAAGCCGTTTGGCTGCATGCCCTCTACGCAATCCGACGGCGCGCAATCGGCGGTTATCAATCACTACAGGGACATGATTTTTCTGCCCATCGAAACATCCGGGGAGGGTGAAGTGAACGCACACAGCCGGGTGCAGATGGCGCTTGGCGAGGCAAAGGCGAAAGCCAAGAGTGAATTCGAACAGGTTCTGGCATCGACGGGCAAGGACCTGGACGAGATCCGGTCCTATGTTACAGATCATCCCGAGCTGAGACGTCCGTTCTACAAGGTGCCACACCAGGAAGGGGTCGCCGGCACGGCCGCGCAGTTTGTATTGCATGTCAACGACCGGATGAACAAGAACCGGCGAACACGCGTCGCGGCTGCTTAACGAAATCTAACTACGCAGCGCCTATGCACAAGAGAACTAGTCATCTCACGGTCGGGCTGGACGTCGGTTCGACCACTGTGAAGGCAGTAGTTGTCGATGCGGCAACTGACCAGATTGTCTGGCGGGATTATCAGCGCCACGAAACCAAGCAGCCCGAGAAGGTTTTAGAATTCCTGGTGCGGATGGAGCGCGAGGCCGGAATCAGCCCGCATGACACGCGCCTTTTCATAACCGGGTCGGGCGGCGGAACGCTTGCGGACCTGGTCGGTGCAAAATTTGTTCAGGAAGTTACCGCGGTCGCGCTCGCGGTCGAGAAGCTCCATCCCGAGGTCTATTCGGTTGTCGAACTTGGAGGGCAAGACGCCAAAATCATCGTCTTCAAAGACGACGATGCGAGCGGCCGCAAAAAGAAGATTCCCTCGATGAACGATAAGTGCGCGGGCGGCACGGGTGCGGTGATCGACAAGATCAACGCAAAGCTCAAAATCCCCGCGTCAGAATTGTCGAACCAGGGCTATCACGGGATCAAGCTTCACAAGGTCGCTGGTAAGTGCGGGGTGTTCGCCGAAACCGACATAAACGGCCTGCAGAAGGAAGGTACTCCGCCGGATCAACTAATGGCTTCTCTATTTGAGGCCATCGTCCTGCAAAATTTGAGCGTACTCACGCGCGGCAATACTCTCCGGCCGCATGTGCTTCTGCTTGGTGGTCCGAACTCATTCATTCGCGGAATGCGCGAGGCGTGGCAGGCGAACATTCCGCGCATGTGGAAAGAGCGCAATGTCGAAATCCCCGAGGGCGCCAAGCCCGACGAGCTAATCAAGGTTCCCGAAAACGCCCAGTACTTCGCTGCGTTGGGCGCCGTCGAGTTCGGCAAAGACGAGGATGACTGCGTCGGCTGCTACAGAGGAACAAAGGCGCTGATTCGCTACATAGAGGTCGGCCGCCAGGAAGAAAAAGCGCAAGCTGGGGGCCAAGGACTGGCACGCACCGAAGACGAGTTGGATACCTTCAGGCAACGCTACCGGCCGAAAAAGTTCATACCCGCAGCTTTTCCGGCAGGAGAAACGATTAGCGGCTTCGTCGGTGTTGACGGCGGATCTACCTCAACGAAGGCCGTGCTCATTTCGGTCGAAGGCGACATCCTCTGCAAGGCGTATCAACTGTCGAACGGCAATCCCATCCAGGACACGATCGAAATGTTCGCCAAGCTGCGCGCACAAGTCGAGCGGGACGGCGCCTCGATGGAGGTGCTCGGTGTGGGCACGACCGGCTACGCGAAAGATGTTCTGAGGGACGTCTTGAAAGCTGACGTGGCGCTGGTAGAAACCGTGGCGCATACGGAATCCGCGTTGAAGTTCTATCGCGACCCGCACGTCATTGTGGATGTCGGCGGTCAGGACATCAAGTTGATCGTCCTCAAAAACGGCCGGGTGAAGGACTTCAAGCTGAACACGCAATGCTCTGCCGGTAACGGCTATTTTCTACAGAGCACCGCCGAAGGTTTCGGTCTCAAGATGGACCAGTATGCGGACCTGGCCTTTTCCGCGGGCTCCATGCCGCTGTTTGGGTACGGGTGCGCCGTGTTCATGCAGTCAGATATCGTGAACTTCCAGCGGCAAGGCTGGCGAGCGGAGGAGATACTCGCCGGGTTGGCGGCTGTGTTGCCGAAGAACGTATTTCTCTATGTGGCCAGCATTCCGAACTTAGCGGCACTTGGCTCCCGTTTTGTCTTGCAGGGCGGCACACAAAACAATCTCGCGGTCGTCAAGGCCGAGGTCGATTTCATTAAATCGAGTTTCCGTGCGGCGGGTAGAGAGCCGGAAATCATCGTTCACGAACATTGCGGCGAATCGGGGGCGATAGGCGCCGCGGTAGAGTCGCGACGTTTGTGGCTCAACGGGCGGCAAACCACCTTTATCGGCCTGGACGCAGTCGAACGGATTCGATACCGTACCACGCGCAACGAAGATACCCGTTGTTACTTCTGCAAGAATAACTGCCTGCGGACCTTTATCGACGTGGATGTCAATGGCGGTGACGGCGCTTCAGCCGAACCGATTTCACAAAAGCAAAATCAGACCGCCGTGTTCGTAGCGCCGGAAACGGTCAGCCTCAAGGCGGCGGCGCAGCCTCTTGTCCAGATTCATCTCTCCGCTAGTTCGACGGAGACAGTGAAACTACCGGAACCCAAGTTCCAGGAGCGCAAGACGAAGGTTCCGCTGCGGGTCGGCGAGCGCCGGCTCATCATCGCAACATGTGAAAAAGGCACGGTGGAAGATACCGCCGAGATGAAGGGCATCAAAGCGGATATTGATGCTAAGCGCGACGCTTATCCTAACTTCGTTGACATTGCGGCCCATGAAGTCTTCCGCATGAAGACGGTTCAGAATGTCTCTGATCCTCTGCCAACCTCATGGACGTGGCGCAAGCCGGTTCGCGAACGGATTGAAAAGATGAAGCGCCGCGCCGAAATCCGGATCGGCATTCCTCGCGTGCTGAACATCTACACCTACGCACCGGTGTTCAACGGCTATTTCCAAGCCTTAGGACTAAAGGGCGAAAACATCGTGTACTCGGACTACACGAGCGGGGAACTCTACCGCGCCGGGTCCACCCGTGGAGCGATCGACCCCTGCTTTCCATCGAAGATCGGCATCGCGCACACTCACAACCTGATTTTTCTGAAGAGTGCGAAGAAAAAACTGGACGCCATCTTCTTCCCCATGATGGACGTGTTGAGTTCGCCTCTGGTCAAGCTCACAGGCACGAACGCATGTCCGACCGTAACGGCCACGCCCACGACTGTGAAAGCGGCGTTTACCAAAGAGACTGACGTTTTCACCGAGCACGGCATCGAGTATCTCAGCCCCATCATCAATTTCGCTGATCGCGGCCTGTTTTCCCAGCAGATGTTTCAATGCTTCGGCCCCCTGCTCGGTCTCTCCGAAGAGGAAAACCAACGTGCGGTGGCGGTCGGCTTCAGGCAGTTGGAAGAATACGAAACGGGCATCCGGCAGCATGCGCGCCGCGTGCTCGACCAACTCGAAGCAGAAAACCGCATAGGCATCGTGATGCTCGGCCGTCCCTACCATCACGACCCGGGACTCAATCACGAGATATTGGACGAGTTCCAGAAACTCGGGTATCCGATCTTCTCGCAGAGCACCCTGCCGCTCGACCAGGATCTGCTGGAGCGATTATTCGGCGAGGAAGTGCGCTCAGGAGCAATCACTCATCCGCTCGAGATTCAGGATGTCTGGAAGAACTCCTATTCGTGCAGCACAAATCACAAAGTGTGGGCAGCCAAATTTACCGCGCGTCATCCCAACCTGGTCGCGCTCGAGCTTTCCAGCTTCAAATGCGGTCATGATGCGCCGATTTACGGAGTGATTGAGGGAATCATTGAGCGTTCCGGAACGCCATACTTCTCATTCAAAGATCTGGACGAGAACAAGCCTTCAGGTTCCATCAAGATCCGTGTCGAAACCATTGATTACTTTTTGACCCGTTATCGGGAGGACATTATGAAGCGCTCCGCCACCGAACGGCAGATTGAAAGCCAGCTTGCCGAATTTGAGCGATCTTTGCGCGATAAATTCACCCAAGAAACGGCGGTCTGCTGCGCGTCATAACAGAAAAGGACCTGTTGATCTCACATGATGAACACAGAAGCAAGAACAAACAGCTCGCGACCCGACGTTTCCACTCTGCAGTTGCTCTCCAGTGCGCGTCCTGCCGCCCGTTTAGAGCCGCTTCCGGAACCGCAGTCCCTTCCCGAGCCTGTCTTTCCGCAGTTCCCCGAATTGTTGGGGCGCGATAATTTCATCGAACAGGATTCTCGCGAGCAGCGCCGCTGGAGTGCGCCGCACATCTACAGAGCGATGCGCGGCTGGATGGTCCCCTGGTTTAAGTCCCGCCTTCTGCCGGGAGATTTTCAACCGATCATCGCATATTTGTTTACCGAATGGAAATGCAACCTGGATTGCCACTATTGCTGGGCTTTCGATAATCGCGTGAAAGGGATGACGGAAGACGTCGCGCGGCGGTCCATTGACTGGCTTCACGGTACGCCCTGCCGTGTGTTGGCATTGATGGGCGGAGAGCCGCTGCTGCGTCCTCAGTTCGCTCATAAGGTCGTTTACTACGCCGCCAAAAAAGGGTTTTGGAACTATGTCTCTACAAACGCCCGGCTGCTGCGGCCCGATGTGATCGACCGCCTCGCCGATGCCGGCATGGCGTCATTCAATTTTGCTGTCGATGTAGTGAATGAAAAGCCCGGCCTGCCCAAAGCGCTCGCGCCTATCCGGCCGTATTTCGAGTATCTGGTCAAGAAACAGTTCTCATACGGCTACACGGTTTTCTTTAATATCAACATCACCCGGCGCAATCTCGATGATGTTCGAGAACTGACCGAGATCGCTCACGAACACGGCATAGCGACGGATTATCACATCAACGAGTCGCCGCTTATGGATCAGCCAGATTTCAAGCACGCTGACAACAACGATACCTTTATCCATAAAGAAGACTGGCCTGCGGTGGACGAACTCGTTCACTGGCTTGTTGAAAAGAAGCGGCAAGGATACAAGATGCCAAACTCAGCCGCCCGCCTGCTCGAGATGACCCAGTTCATGCGCGGAAAGGTACAGCAGTGGAACTGCCGCGCCGGCCAGAACACGCTTATCATCAGGACCGACGGAACGCTCGCGCCGTGCTTTCCCATGTACAACGTCAGCCATGACTGGGGGACGGTCGAG
>JAFAMM010000013.1 GCA_019233375.1 Acidobacteriaceae bacterium | reverse complement strand
CGCCCCGATCTGACGTGGGCAGCGAACGCGATCGCGCCCATGCTGGCGGCCAGCCGTTACCGGCGGAGCCGGATCGTGGCGTTTTCGACAGGCAACGTATACAGTTTTGTGGAACCTGCCTGCGGCGGCTCGCGCGAGACCGACCCGCCATCGCCTGTCGGCGAGTATGCGCAATCGTGCCTTGCGCGGGAACGCGTCTTCGAATACTTCTCGAATGAGCATGGGACGAAGTGCCTCCTTTTACGCCTGAACTATGCAACCGACCTGCGCTATGGCGTGCTCGTGGATATAGCGCAGAACGTGTACGCGGGTGAGCCACTGGATCTGACAGTGCCCCAATTCAATACGATCTGGCAGCGCGATGTGAACTCCTATGCTCTGCGTTCGCTCGCCTTGTGCGCTTCGCCGCCGCGCATTCTGAATGTGACCGGAGCGGAGATGATCACTGTTCGGGAGGCGGCCCAGTTCTTTTCCGACCGGTTTGAACGGCCTTTTCAGGTGCGCCACGAGGAAGGCGCCCGTGCGCTGCTTAGCGATTCATCAATGTGCCATTCGCTACTTGGGCCGCCGAAAGTGCCGTTTTCCGTACTGCGGGAATGGGTTGCGGATTGGGTCAGCTCAGGCGGGGAAACCCTCAACAAACCGACACACTTTGAAGTCACGGATGGCGGGTTCTGATGGCACACGGGCCGAAACTGGATCCGGAAGCGGCGCGCCTTATCGCCAATGGCATGGTGATACCGGCGCATCCGCTGGCATTAACAGCTCAACGGAAGCTCGATGAGAGAAGGCAAGTCGGACTGACCCGGTATTACTGTGATGCCGGCGCCGGCGGAATCGCGGTGGCTGTGCACACGACTCAGTTCGCCATCCGGGATCCGAAATTCGCTTTGTTCGAACCGGTTCTCCGCCTGGCCGCGTCTACCGTTCGCCAATTTCAAAGCTCGTCCGGAAAGCGCGTCCTGTTGATTGCCGGCATCTGTGGCGAAACGCCACAGGCTTTGCGAGAAGCCCGATTGGCGGGCGATCTCGGATTCGATCTCGGGCTGTTGAGTCTGGCTTCGCTCCGCGACGCAACTGACTGCGAGCTGATCGCACACTGCCGAGCGGTAGGAGAGGCGATCCCGCTATTCGGTTTTTATCTGCAGCCCGCCGTGGGCGGGAGAGTGCTTGGCTATGAGTTCTGGCGCAGATTCTGCGACATCGACTCCGTGGCTGCCATCAAAGTCGCTCCCTTCAACCGGTATCAAACGGTCGACGTTCTGCGGGCGGCCGGCGACAGCGGGCGCGGCTCTGAAATTGCGCTTTATACCGGAAACGACGATAACATCATTCCCGACCTGCTAAGCGATTTTGACGTAAACGGCCGTACCATGCGCTTTGCCGGCGGTCTGCTCGGACAATGGTCGGTATGGACAAGGCGTGCCGTCGAGCTACTCGAAAACATCCGCTCTTGCCGCGAGAAGAATGGCGCAAGCGCGCTCGACATCCTGGCACGTTCGGGTGCGCTCACGGACGCAAATGCAGCTTTGTTCGATGCGAAGAATAGCTTCGCAGGTTGCATCGCCGGCCTCCACGAGATCCTACGAAGACAGGGGCTACTCGCAGGACGCTGGTGTTTGGACGAACAGGAAGACCTTTCGCCCGGGCAGATGCAGGAGATCGAACGCGTTTGCGCCAGCTATCCAGCGTTGCAGGACGATGAGTTCGTTGCCGCTCATCTGGACCGCTGGCTGGCGTAGAGCCAGCTCTTATGCGTTTGCCACGTGATTGGAACTCAAGCCCGCCCGAACGCGCTGTTACGGAGCACAAATCGTTCCACTTCGCGCATACCAGGCTATTCGGCTGGGCTATTCAGGTCTTGCGAATATCTCGCTTGGAGAACCCGCAGTTTCAGCTTCCCCGAAAACCCAACCTTCCCTGTAGCGGCGTGTGCCAGTGACACGTTGTCCAAAACGTGGCCCGCGGCATTGCGGATGATCACACGGTTGCTTGACAGCTCGAGA
>JAFAMM010000429.1 GCA_019233375.1 Acidobacteriaceae bacterium | reverse complement strand
TTCGCCTCAACCGCCCCCCTGGGCTGATGACTCCTACCAGTTGCCAGGCAGGAGTCTATGTTGCAGAACATCTTACTTATCTCGCTGGGCGCAATCGCAGGAGCGAATCTCCGGTACTTTGTAGCGCAGCTTGTGAGCCGCTTGATCCCTTCTAACTTCCCATACGGCACCCTGGTGATCAATTTTTCTGCGAGTTTCATTCTGGGCCTGTTCCTGATCTGGACAGGTGAGCGCGTCATTGTGGATCCGCGCTGGCGACTGCTGATTGCTGTTGGTTTCTGCGGCGGTTATTCGACTTACTCGAGCTTCGCCTTTGAAACGTTTGCGCTGATGGAGCAGGGACGCTGGATGTTATTCGCTTCCAATATCATTCTTATGAATGTGCTGTGCCTGATGGGTGTCGCGCTTGGGGCAGCGGCTGCGCGGAGCATATGAGCGTCAAAACGGCGGTTCAAGTAACTATCTATTTGAATGAATCCGACGACTGGGATGGAATCCTGCGGCTTCTCCGCCGGGAGAACGTTGCGGGCGCGAGCGCCTTTCATGCTGTCGCGGGGTTCAACGGGCGTAATAACGTGCATCGCTCCAGCCTGGTGGAGGCCGGCGGCAATTTGCCCGTAGTCATAATCTTCGTTGACCTCGAAGAGCACGTCAGTCGCGTTATGCCCCAGATCTGCCACCTCGCGAAGAAACGACTGATTGTCAGAGAGAATGTCGTTATCGAGCAGAACGTGCTCGAGTAGGCCGGAAGAAAAATAGTGTCAGCAGCGCTGAAGCGATGCTGCAAAATGACAGCATCAGCAACGCCGGAGTCATGCTGTGCGTCGCATCTCGAATTTTTCCGATCAGGAACGGGCTGACATAGCCCGCCAGGTTCCCGATCGAGTTGATCCAGGCAATGCCCGCCGAAGCGGCCGCACCGGACACAATCGCGGTCGGCAAGGCCCAAAACGTGGAATAAGCGGCTGCGAGTCCTGCGATCGCGATTGTCAGAGCAGCAAGGCCCACAACCCCCGAAATACCAGGCAATGCTGAGACTGCGAAAGCCGCGGCTCCCACCATACCGGCAAGGGCCACATGCCACCGGCGCTCTCCGGTTACATCGGAGTGGTGACCCACCACGACCATCGCGATCGCGGCTGCAGTCCACGGAATCGTGGTGAGCAGGCCGATGCGGAAGGGATCTTTCGTGAGGGTGTCCTTCACGATCTGCGGAAGCCAGAAGCTGACTCCGTAATTGCCCATTACGAAGCCGAAATAGACGAAGCAGAGCATCCAGACTCGCCAGCTTCGAAATGCGTCGGTCAAGGTATGGTGGCCGCGCCCGCCCGATCGCTTTCGATGCTCCTCTTCGTCGAGCTTTCGAGCCAGGAAAGCCTTCTCTTCTGTATTCAGCCAGCGAGCTTTAGCGGGTCCGTCGGCCAGCAGCACCAGTGTTACGATGCCGGCCAGAATAGAGGGAATCGCTTCGACGATATACAACCATTGCCAGCCGCGCAGGCCACCCACCGCCGACATACTGTCGAGTAACCATCCAGACACGGGGCCGCCGACTACGCCAGAGAGCGGGATGGCGGTCATAAACCCCGCGACCATCTTCGCGCGATGCTGCTGTGTGTACCAAAACGTGAGATAAAGAATCACGCCAGGAAAGAAACCGGATTCAACAACGCCCAGTAAGAACCGAACCAGGTAGAACTGGAACTCAGTCCTCACCAGCATTGTGCAGGCGGACACAATTCCCCACACAATCATGATGGGTCCCAGCCAGCGTTTTGCGCCGACCTTTTGCAACGCCATGTTACAGGGCACTTCGAAGAAGAAATAACCTATGAAGAAAATCCCGGCGCCCGCTCCATACACGGCATCACTGATGCCCAGATCCTGCTGCATCTGCAGCTTCGCGAATCCGACATTTACGCGATCGATATAAGCAAAGATGTAACACAGGAACAGGAACGGCATGATCCGCCACGTCACCTTGCGGTAAGTGCGCTGCTCGAAATCGGGCGTTTGCGCGGCCGTAATGGCGCTCACGCCATGTCTCCCTTGCGAGCGAGATCAACTAGGAGATCGCAGCCGCGAGCAGTGAGCGCCATCATTGTCAGGGTCGGATGCTTGTCACCCGTAGTGACGAAGCAGCCGCCGCCAAAGACGAAAAGATTCGGGATGTCGTGAGTCTGGCAGAAGGAATTGAGAACGCTTGTCTTCGCATCATTGCCCATGCGGCTGGTGCCTACTTCATGAATTAAGCTGCCCGGCGGTGACAAATAAGGTTTCGCGTCAACGATCTCGCCCCGGGCGGCACGAAACAGTTCCTGCGCGCGCGCGAAAAAATCGTTATACAAGCGGCGGTCGTTATCACAGTGGGTGCACGTGATTTTGAGCACCGGGATGCCCCATTTGTCGCGCACATTGGCGTCGAGTTCAACGAAGTTATCCTTTCGGGGCAGCATCTCGCCTCCGGAGAGCCAGACCCTGGCAGCCGCGGGATAGAGCAAATTCACCTGTTTTTTGTAGGACGAGCCGAAACCGGCCAGGCCGGATGCGAACGCCGGAAACAGCGCTGCTCCGCCGGACGCGCTCATGGCGTATCCACGAATGAAACCGGACGAGCCGGGCTTCGGGCCGATGTTGGTGAAATTGGGAATATACAGTCCACCAGCTTTTCCATCGTCGTTCCGAATTGGCGTGTCCTTCAGCGGCGGGAGAAATCCGGTTACATCAGCGCCGCCGATCTGATCCATCAGATACTTGCCCAGAACGCCGCTGCTATTGGCGAGACCGCCATTCGCCGAGTTCAGCAAGAGCCTTGTATTTTCGAGCGACGACCCCGCGAGAACGACGACACTGGCACCGATCTCCACGCTGCGGTTCGTATAGCGCTCAACGTAACGCACGCCTGATGCCCGGTTTTCCTTGTTCATGAGCACGTGGCTCACGACCGAATCGCATAGCAGGGTGACGTTTCCTGTCTTCAGTGCGGGAGGAAGGGTTGTAGAAACAGTGCTGAACATCGCCCCGACATCACATCCATTCACGCAGTTCCCGCAATAATGGCAGGGCGGGCGGTTATTCCACGTGCGCGTGAGTTGTGCCACGCGGCGAGGCGTTGCCGGAAATCCAATCTTCTGCGCGGCCGCCGAAAAGATGGTTTCGGCACAATTGAGCGGCATGGGCGCAAGAAAGACGCCATCGGGGAATTGCGGCAGATTGGCCGGAGCGGCGCTCACTCCGATGAAGCGCTCCACGCGGTCATAGTAGGGAGCTATATCGGCGTATGAAATCGGCCAGTCCTCGCCATAGCCGTCTCGGGAAGCGGCTTTGAACTCGAGATCAGAAAACCGGTCGGATGCGCGCGACCAGTGCAGCGTGCGGCCGCCGAGCACGCGTGATCGCAACCAGCGGAATGGCTTGTCCGGCGGAGTCGTGTAAGGGTTATCGGCATCATCAATCATGATCCGGTAGTTATATTCGGTTGCGCCGCGATGATACCTGCGCAGATAGCCCGGCTGCCCCGCGCCGCGAAACGGAAGTTGATACGGCCATTGATGATGGAAATCGCGAAACGGCTCGATGTGCGAACCCGCCTCAACCAGGGCCACTTTGAAACCGTTTTGGGCCAGAGCCATGCAGGCCCAGCCGCCACATGCTCCCGAGCCGGCTATGATTACGTCGAACTTCTGCATAAACGGGTCAGACCTTCTCGTGCTCCGGGTGGCTACAGCCCGGAAACTCCGTCAGATAGGCGAGACCCTGGTATTTCAAAACATCGACGAGACCAATACGCGAGGTGTAGAACGCATGTACGGTCATGTCTTTGATGAGTGCATAGTGCTTATAGCCCGGATTCCGTTTGCTGGCGTCGCGCTCGGGCTCAGAGATTCTTTCAAGCAGAGCGACCCGCTGTTCCTCGCTCATTGTTACAAACTGCTCGCCTCGCAAGTACGCCATTGCACGGCGCCACTGCGCCTGCATATCAGGAGCGTACTCGGCTGCAGCATAAACGACGAAATCGATGAAATGCGCGACGCATGCGTCATGGGCTCCTGGCGTGTCATCGCTCGGAATCAGAGTCGCGGTGACCAGATCGAGCATGTGAAAGTCTTCCGCTGAAAAGAATTGAGGTTTATACGCTTCCCAGTTATGCGGATCGGGCGGAGCCTGCACGTGGCTTTCATGGCCGTGAGCGCTCGTCACGGGCTGTACAGCTTTCAGCCAGTGCGCGAAGAAAGCAGCTCCGCCAGCGGCTGAGGCAGCCTTCAAAATCGCCCAACCTGCATTGCGCCGCGTCATCTTCTAGCGAGCGTGCAGCCGCCCCTCGATGATGATGTTCGCTATTGGTCCATGAAGTAATAGCACAGCATGTGCGTGATGATCAGGTGGACGTCTTCGATGCGGCCCATATGCGGCTCCGCCACACGGATCTGCAGACCGGACATTGCCCCGAGTTCGCCGCCGTCTCGGCCGGTGAGCCCAATGGTCTGACAGCCGATCGAGTTCGCGTATTCGACTGCGCGCAGAACATTCGGCGAATTGCCGGAGCCGCTGATGGCAATCAGAACGTCCCCGGGCTGAGCGAAGTTCTTGAGCTGTTCGGCGAATACGCACTCGTAACTTACATCGTTTGAGTAAGCAGTTATGGTGGGCAGCGAGTCTGTCAGCGCCATGATGCGAAACCGGTTTTCCCTGTTGAAACTCGCTCCTTTCACCATGTCGCAGACGAAATGCGATGCCGTGGATGCGCTGCCCCCGTTGCCGCATGTGAAGATGTGCCGGTTCTTGTCTCGCGCTTCCGACAGTATCTCGATTGCGCGCGAAACAGCACCCAGATCGACAGTGTCCAAAGCGCTGATCAGCTTGGATCGGTAATTGTACGGGAAATCCAGGGCGACAGCTTGCGTCGACATATCCCCATCTTATGGCAGATAGCAACGTAGTATGTCGATTACCGGAAATGGTGCTTAAGTCGTCGGTGTTTTTACAATGCAGCGGGCATCGGCAGATTGCATTTGGCCAGTGCCTTTGCGATCAGCGCGATCGCACCTTCTTCGCTCACTGATTTTGCAACGGAAGTTTCCAGAATCAGCATGCTGCGAGCGCGCTCCAGCATCTTTTTCTCGCGAAACGATAACGGTTTTGAGGTCTGAATGATGACAAGCGCCTTGAATACCTCGGCGATTTCGAGCAAACTACCACCCTTCATGCGCTCCGAATTCTCTTTGAAACGGTCCTTCCAGTCCTGTGGGCAGCATGGGCGCCCTGCGGCCAGATAATTCAGCACCCGGGTAATCTCGCTGCATTTGGTAACCTTGCGCAGCCCCAGATCACCCACATGCGAAAACGGCACCATCACGGTCATGCTGCTCGATGCCAATCGGAGTAAGTAAAAACGCTCTTGTTGAGTGCCAAATGAACGGGAACTGATATTTTCGACAGTGCCTACGCCGTGATTGGGGTAGACCACTTTCTCACCGACCTGAAAGGTCATTCGCGGACCTCTTTCCTGGGTTACAAATCAGTTGAAGTTTAAAACAGCCCAAAGGAATATTAAACCCGCCTTAAGGTTTCGTCAAGAAGAAAAAAGGACTTACACTCATCGGGTGGGAGTGTATAACTGAATCGCGTCAAAGACTCGATATTTCAGTGCTTGACGGACTCGTTGCACCGTTGCTAGGTGTCTTGGCGGTGAGGGACCGGCATGCTGGGGCGAAACGAAAACGGGCACCCTTGGGAGCCCGTTTATGTCGAATCTCTTCAGCCAATTAGAGTATGTTCGCCGACCAGTTCTCCAGAATCGACTTTACTTTCTGACAGAATTGATCGGCCAGGGCGCCATCGATCAGCCGGTGGTCGAACGTCAGCGCCAGATGCGCCTGCGACCGGATCGCGATGGCGTCGCCATCGACAACCGCCGGCACTTTTTCTACCGCGCCCACGCCTAGTATTCCTACCTGTGGCTGATTGATGACAGGCGTCGCGAAGATACTTCCGAAGCTGCCGAAGTTTGTGATGGAAAAGGTACCGCCCTGGACTTCATCCGGCTTGAGCTGCCGTGAGCGTGCGCGCGTCGCAAGATCAACAATGGCCCGCTGCAGACCCGCGACATTCTTCTCGTCCGCGTTGCGGATGACAGGGACAATTAAACCCGCTTCCAACGCGACAGCGATTCCGATGTTTATGTCGCGATAGTAGACAATGTTCTTGCCGTCGATCGAGGCGTTGAAAATCGGGAAGGCTCGCAGCGCTTCTGCCGCCGCAGCTGTCACAAAAGGCAGGAACGTCAATGAAAATCCGTTCCGTTCCTGAAATTCTTTCTTTGATCTCTCGCGCAGCTTCGCTACGGTGGTCATGTCCACGCGATGAACGGTCGTCACGTGCGCCGATGTGCGTTTGCTCATCACCATGTGCTCGGCGATCTTCTGCCGCATGACGCTCATTGGTTCTGTCCGAACCTTGGCGGATTCAGCGAGCGGCATCGGCGCGGGTGCCGGGGCTTGTTGCGCCGCCGTCTGTGGCCCTTGCACCGCTGCTGAGACGGGCACTGCGGCCGCAGGAGCCGCGTACGTACGCGCAGCCTGCGATGACATATAAGCCTCTACATCGTGCTTCGTCACGCGCCCACCCGCGCCGGTGCCCCTTACCTGCGACAGGTCAATGTTGTATTCGCGCGCCATTTTGCGCACCAGAGGGGAGAGCGGCCCTTGCTCTTCCTGGCCGTCTGCCTGGGAAACCGGCGCCGGCGGAGCCTGCGTCTGCCCCTGTTGCGGAGCGGCGGCGGGCGGCTCTACCGGATATGGGCCGGCTGATGTCGCCGCCGGTTCATGCGTCCGGGGCTGCTGGGCGGCCGATGATGCAGGGGCCGAGTACGTGCGTGCTTCCGGAGCCGCAGCGGACGGGCCGACACCTACGGTGGGCGGCGTGGTGATGGTAGCAGACGGTTGCTGCTGTGCGGGCGGTGCCGCCGGCGCGGCAGCCTGTGCCGGCGCTGCGGTCTGTCCTCCCGCGCCGTTCTCGCCAATTCGCGCCACAACTGAATTGATCGCGACTGTGCTGCCTTCCTGCACAACGATCTCGCTAAGCACGCCTGCCGCAGGCGACGGAATCTCGGTGTCTACTTTGTCCGTCGAAATTTCAAATAAGGGTTCATCGCGCTCCACCTTGTCGCCAGGTTTTTTCAACCACCGTGTTAGCGTGCCCTCAACTATGCTTTCCCCCATTTGGGGCATTACCACGTCAATCATGAGATCTCCTGCAATTCTTCACTGGCCATCACCAGTTCGTAATCGAACACGCGTGCGAAAGAGGTCGCGACGGCCGTCATCACCTCTTCGCGGCTTGCCTGGCAGCCTAAACTCCGGAGCGAACAGACCGGTCTGGTTAAACCGCAAGGAACTATATATCGGAAGTAGCTCAGATCCGTTTCCACGTTCAACGCGAACCCGTGCGATGTGATCCAGCGGCTTATGTGGATGCCGATCGCCGCGATCTTCGCCCCATTCACCCACACTCCCTCGTATCCGCGCTCAGGAATTCTGCCCGCCGCGATGCCAAATCCTGCCAGCGCATCGATCAGGCTCTGTTCCACGCCCGCGAAGAAAGCGTGGACGTCGCGCCTCCATTCTCGCAAGTCCAGCACCGGATATCCCACCAGCTGACCCGGCCCGTGATACGTGACGTCCCCGCCGCGGTCCGTTTCGAAATACTCAATGCCCGTTCGCGCCAGAATCTCCTGACTCGCCAGCAGATTCTGCTCCTTGGCGTTGCGCCCCATCGTCACCACATGTGGATGCTCCACAAAGAGCAGCGTGTCGGTCCCTTCTCCGCTCTTTCGCTGCTCCACCAGGCGTTGCTGAACGGTAAGCGCATCGCCGTAACGCATGCGCCCCAGATCCACAATCTCCAACGGCCTTGTCACGCTCCAGCCCCTTAGATGTTGATCGCCAGCCCGTACACGTTGTTAAAGGCCTCGCCCAGCGCCTCGTAGATCGTCGGATGCGCGTGAATGGTCGCCATCATGCTTTCTACCGTTGCTTCTGACTCCATCGCCGTCACTGCTTCCGAGATCATTTCGAAAGCCTCGGGTCCAATGATGTGCACGCCAAGAATCTCCCCCAGTGTCCCGTCCGCGATGACCTTCACAAACCCTTCGTGCTTATCCAGAATCGTAGCCTTGCTGTTCGCGGCGAACGGGAACTTGCCCACTTTCACATCAAAGCCCTGCGCGCGCGCCTGCGCCTCTGTCAACCCCACGCTGCCGATGCCTGGATCCGTATAGGTCGCGCCCGGAATCCGGTTACGATTGATGGGCCGCGCCGGTTTGCCTGCGATGTTCGCTACCGCAATCATGCCTTCGGCCGTCGCCACGTGCGCGAGCTGCGGCGTCCCAGCAACAATATCGCCGATCGCGTACAGGCCCGGCTCCGCCGTGCGCTGGTATGGATCCACCTTCACGAAGCCCCTGTCCAAAGCCGCCCGCGTATTTTCAAGGCCGATGTTCTCCGTGTTCGGCTTCCGGCCCACTGCCACCAGCAGTGTGTCGAACTCCGCTTCTTCCTTGTTGCCGTTCGCCAGCGTCACGGAAACGCTGACCGAGTGCGCATTCTTGCGCACACTC
>JAFAMM010000078.1 GCA_019233375.1 Acidobacteriaceae bacterium | reverse complement strand
CATGGTCCAGGCGAAATCTTCATTGCCGCCGTGTTCGGCCGATTGCTGCCGGTAGAAATTCGAGACGCGTTCGAGCTCGGCATTGGTGGGCGGGCGTGAGACCGCGAGGCGGAAGCCGTATGTAATCCGATCCGCTGTGGCAGTTCCTCCCTCTCGCAGCATTCGCTTTGCCATTGCCTGGGCGGCCTGAAAGAAAAGCGGATCATTCAGGCTCGCCAGCGCCTGCAGCGGGGTGTCCGTGCGCACGCGGCGAACCGTACAAAATTCGCGGCTTGGGGCATCATAGGTGACCAGAGTCGGATAGGGCGCGCTTCGTCGAATGAACGTGTAGATTGCGCGCCGGTACTGGTCTTCGCCTTTGCTAAGAACCCATTTATCGCTGCTATAGGGAATGTTCCAGACGCCATCCGGCTGGTACGGGAAGACACTCGGCCCGTACATTTTGCTGCTCAACAGTCCGCTTACCGAGAGGGCTATGTCATGCACCATTTCCGCTTCGACTCGGAATCGCGGGCCTCGCGCGAGCAGCTTGTTATAGGGATCCCTCGCCAGCAACTCCGGTGTTACCCGCGACGACTGGCGGTAGGTTGCAGACGTAACGATGAGACGCTGGACTTTCTTCATGCTCCAGCCGTTCTGCATGAAATCCGTCGCGAGCCAATCCAGCAACTCCGGGTTCGAAGGCGGGTCACCTTGAGTGCCGAAGTCTTCGCTGGTCTCGACAATACCCCGGCCGAAGATCGTCTCCCAGAAGTGATTGACCGTGACTCGCGCGGTCAGCGGATTATCATCACTTACCAGCCACTCCGCCAAACCCAGGCGGTTCGGCATGGAATCTTTTGGCAGCGGATTGAGGACCGGGGGCACATCGGCATAAACGAGATCGCCTTTGCTGGTGTAGCTTCCACGTTGACGGATGTATGTGCTCGGCCGTGAGTAACCTGGGTTCTCCCGCATGACCATGGCGGTGACGATGCCGAGCTTGCTCAGTTGGTTTTCGAGATCGGCCACCTGCTTGCGGTCCGGCTCGAGCAGCGGGGAGACCTCACGGTATGCCGCCGCCAATTGCTCGCGCTGCTCGGGGGTTCGCTGCGCATCTGCGATCGCCAGCAGCGGACGGAGTTTGGCCGGCAGTTGAACGGCTATTTGGGGATCGGCGGCCGTTGTTACCGAAAGACGGAAGCGTCCGATGTTGCGCGTAGCGTGCCGCATTTCATGCCTGAGAGTGATGTGCAAAATGACGCCGCCAGCGAATCCGAACGGCTGAGCGGCCGTGAACACCGCCTGCCGGCGAACGGGGGCCTGTGCAGTTGCGTCGATAGCCCAGCCGTGAAGCCCACTATCATCCGGATCTTTTTCGACAAGGCGTTTCGCGCTGTACCCCTCCTGCGATTCATCGTCCCCGGCGTGCTTCCATACGACTCTCTGTTGCGCATTCGGGTTCTCTGCGGGCGCGATCGCCACACCGAGAGCGCTCAGGAAGAAATTGCCTTCGGAATCGCGACCGGGACCGCCGTGCGGCAGGCTTGCATCCGGCAATACCTCGAGACGGACAGCCGTGATGTTCGCCGTATCCACCTTCGCCTCGATCGTGTAGGTATCGGCCTGAGGATTTTTGCCTGAAGCGAGGATGGAATTGTCAGGGAGCAGCTTCAGTGTCGCACCGCCGGCGGACTGGTACGTGGTTGGTTTGAGGGGCTGCCATTCCTTTTCCGCCGCCGTGAGTTGGCCTTCCCATGATTTCTCAGCAGCGTCAAGCTGCGGTGTTTCTGTATTCAGAACTGTCTTGAGCCGCGCTATTTCCGACCGGAGTTCGGTACTTTGCTTCTTCTGTTCCGGCGTGGGCAGCTCGATATCGGGCTCGCCCATCCATTTATCGCCATTGGCGATTCCGGTTACGTTGTGCTCGCTGTTATCGAAAAACGCGAGAAACCGGTAGTAATCTTTCTGAGTGAATGGATCAAACTTATGGTTGTGGCACTGCGCGCAGCCTAAGGTGGTGCCGAGCCAGACCGATGCGGTGATGTTGACGCGATCGACCTGGCTGTACCAGTAATACTCGCCAACGTCGATCCCGCCTTCCTGATTCAGCATCGAGTTGCGGTTGAAGCCGGTCGCGATCAGTTGATCCTGGGTGGGATTGGGCAGCATGTCTCCGGCGATCTGGTCGATGGTGAATTCGCGGAAGGACATGTCCTGGTTGAGCGCGCGGATAACCCAGTCGCGATATTCCCAAGCGATGTGCCGACGGTCTTTCTCGTATCCGTTGCTATCGGCGTAGCGAGCCAGATCCAGCCATGGCCGCGCCCACCTCTCTCCGTAGTGCGGCGAGGCGAGTAATCGATCTACAACCTTTTCGTACGCATCGCCGCTTTTGTCGTTCAGAAAATCGTCCACTTCTTTCGGCGATGGGGGCAAGCCGGTCAAATCCAGGTACACACGGCGTAAGAGGGTCGATTTATCGGCTTCGGGCGACGGCTTCAGCCCTTCTTTCTCGAGTTTCGCGAGAACGAAGTAGTCGATGGGATTCCGGCACCAGGCTGCATCTTTCACCCGCGGAGAAGGCGGCTGCACAGGCTTTACATAGGCCCAATGTTTGGGCGGTTTCGCGGCGGCGAGCGGGGTGGTCGCATCCGGCCCGGGCGCGCCCGCATCGATCCATTTGCGGATGGCCGCGATCTGGCCGTTTTCGAGCGGCGGACCGCCATACGGCATCTGCGGTTTCTCGTCAGCGAGCAGCCGGCGGATCAACCGGCTCTGATCGCTGTGACCGGGAACAATGATGGGCCCAGAATCGCTGCCCTTCAGAACGGAGGCGAGTGAATCCAGGCGCAGGCCGTTCTGCTGAACGTCGGGGCCGTGGCATCCGTAACAGCGCGCCGCGAAAATGGGCCGGACGCTCTCGGAGAACAAAATGCTTTGGGGCGCGGCGGCCTCCTGTTTTGCAGACGCGACGGGCTCCGCCGCCATGAACGCACCTTGTTCAATCCAGGCCCGAATCGCCGCAATCTGCTCCTCGGAAAGCGGGTCACCGCTCATTGGCATGCGCGGCGCATCGGTCAGCCCGAGGATTCGCTTGACCAGCAGACTGCCGGCGCTTTTACCCGGAACGATCGCGGGCCCTGACGCGCCGCCGCGTAAGATCCCGGCTTCCGAATCCAGACGCAGCTTGCCCATGCTCATCTCGGGTCCGTGGCATTTAACGCACGATTGCTGCAGGATTGGAGCTATCTTCTGCGGGTAATCGTCAACCTTCGCGCTCAATTTCGTAAGAGAGATGAGCGGAAAGAGAGCCAAGGCGATGGTGAGCTTCATGACTTAGCTCCCATTAGGCTGAAAGTGTATCAGAGCGCAGACACTCAGAAAGAAATACAATCGATAGTCACCGGATATGACCGAGTCTGAACGCGAAAGCCTCGACACAGCAGGTCTAGACGATTCTTTGAACCACGAGCTTTGTTCGAGGGAAACGTCCGCGGGCGGATTTCTGATATGAAAACTACCCGCCGCGATTTCATCGCCCAAACAGCCGCCGCCGGGGTAGTAGCGGCCACGCTGGTGCCTGAGATCGCACCGGCCTCGTCGTCGAACCCGGCGCTCGAAAAGGCAATGGATGCGATCATCCCGGCCGGCGACGGCATGCCATCGGCAACCGAAGCCGGGGGCTTTCGTTATCTGACGCAACTGATCTCGCGTGAGCCGGCGATCGCTGCCAGTATCGAACGCTGTCTGGCTGCCCTTCAGCGGATCAGCTCAGCGGGATGGAGCAAGCCGTTTGCCGAGCTCGCGCCGGATGACGTCACGGCATCACTCACACGCTTCGAAGCTCAGCAGCCTGATGATTTCGCTTTGCTTCGGAATTACGTTTACGAATCTTATTACACGCAGCCCGCGATCTGGAAGCTGATCGGCTATGAGTTCTACTCGACCGACCATCCCGGACCGCACATGCAGCCCTTCGACGACTCGGTCCTGGGACAGGTCCGCGCTATGCCGAAACATTACCGCGAGGACGAGCGCGAAAATGGCTGAGCCGGAGTTTGATGTTTTAGTAATCGGTTCGGGCGCTGCCGGCGCGGCGGTATCGAAACGCCTGACGGATTTGGGGGCGAAGGTCGTGTGCCTGGAGCAGGGCGGCTGGATCCATCCCGGCGAGTACCCGTCCGCACGGCCCGATTGGGAGATCCAAATCGATCGCGGGGACTTCAATTTCAGCCCGAATGTGCGAAAGCGGTGGGAAGATTATCCCGTGCGTGAGGCAGGCAAGAATCCGCCGACCGTGCTGATGTTCAATGCTGTCGG
>JAFAMM010000402.1 GCA_019233375.1 Acidobacteriaceae bacterium | reverse complement strand
CACGGGGTAAGCACGCAACCAAGCACTTTCACGAAACGCAGCACCCTGTTATGCGCTCAGCTGAACGTGGCGAAGATCGGGGATGGTGTTACGTCGAGGAGGTGGAGCTGGAACTGACCTGAAGCCGGTGCTTATTGCAGCAGTTCGGTTGTCAAGGTTGCGCCGCTCATCTGCGGCAAGACTGCCGTCATCTTCACAGCCTTCCGGGAATCCCGTGCGATCCAAAGCGTAGCCTTGTCCGGGCCGCCATCCGCCGAGGTGAGTTCCACCTTATACGCATCGAAGGTGCCCGCGGGTACCGTTACACTCTCCTGTCCGGTGACGGTCAGTTGCATCAACTTTTCTTTCTGCTTTTGGATATCGAAGTTTCGGAATTTAGCCGAGTAGCCCGGGGCGAGAGGAAGACAACCGATGACCTGCTGCGCGCCCGCGGCATCGGCAAAGACGGGACCTCCGAGTTGAACGGCGATCGGCCGCTCTCTGCCGTTCAGATCCAGAGATCCCGAAGCCCTGTCGTCAGTAAATTCCAGGTTGACGGCGGCAGTCCCCTGGTTGAGGGACCGCTTCTTAAGGATGAGCGTGCCCCTTTCGAGAATTGTGATGTCGGTAGCCGCACCACTCGGGGTTTCCATCATCTCGGTGACCGTCCATGCGCCGTTCTCGTGCCTCACGATGGTAGCCATCTTCAGCGCCACTCCCTGATCGCCCATCGCGATTTTCGCGTTGTACTTATAAATACCCTCGGTCAAGTCAACGGCCGGTTTAGGGCTGCGAACCTCGGCAGGTACAGCCTGTGAGTCTGCGACCTCCTTGGGATCGACGGTGATGTCTCTGAGCCGTTCAGCGACTTCCGGGACGCCGTTCGCCTGATTGCTGTACTTGCTATTGCGGAGCCCGAAGTAACCCGCTGCGGGCCGCGGCGAACCCGAAGATGTCTCTTTTGTGTCCGCCGAGGCCGCGCTGACGGCAAATAGCAGCAGCGGCATCGAGATTTCTAAGAACCTTCTCAAAGGAAGCACCTGCTTTCCGTTCAGATACCATCCATTAGAAACGATTCCGATGAGGCTAATTTTCGTTTTCAGCGCCCTAGGCAGGAGTAACCTGAGAATGAGTATCGGCCCGGGGAGGATTTGATCTTGCAAAACGATGTTCAGAGTCCGGCGCGAAGAAACTTTTTGAAGGCGACAGCCGCCGTCGCATTAACCGCCTCATCGGCGAAACGGGTGCTCGGAGCGAATGACCGTATTCGCATTGCCGTGATCGGGGTGCGTGGCCGCGGCTGGGATCACGTGCGCGGGTACAAGACCATACCGGGCGTCGAGATCGCCTATTTCTGTGATGTCGACGAGAACGTGCTGAACAAGCGCGTGGCCGACGCTGAGGAGATGGGGCTGCCGAAACCCCAGACGTATGTTGACGTTCGCAAACTGCTCGAAGACAAGAACGTCGATGCCGTTTCTATCGCGACGCCGAACCACTGGCATTCGTTGATCGGCATTTGGGCGGCGCAGGCGGGCAAGGATATTTATATCGAGAAGCCGTGCTCTCACAACTGGTGGGAGGGCAGACAACTGGTCGCGGCGATCGAAAAGTATAAGGTGATCTGCGAGCACGGCAGCCAGTGCCGTTCAAGCGCGGCCATTCTGGACGCGATGAATCAGATGCGCTCCGGCCTGCTCGGCAATGTTTACATGGCGCGCGGGCTCTGTTATAAATGGCGCAACACCATTGGACATGCGCCGCCCGAGCCCGTACCACCGGGAGTGCACTACGATCTCTGGACAGGTCCGGCGCCCCTGAAGCCCTTCACAAAAAATCGCTTTCACTACAACTGGCACTGGATTTGGGACACCGGAAATGGGGATCTGGGCAATCAGGGAATTCATGAGCTCGACCTTGCCCGCTGGGGCCTTGGCGTTGGACTGCCCAATAAAATTACCGCCGTTGGAGGACACTTCCTGTTCGATGATGACCAGCAGACCCCGAATGTGCTGACCGTCGCCTACGAGTTCAGGACGCCCGAGGGCCAGACCAAGATGATGAATTTCGAAGTTCGCGGGTGGATCACGAACCATGAAGCGGGCATAGGCACTCCGGAGTTCGGCGGCAGCGGCGTGCCGGCCGCAGGACTGACCAGCAGTCCGAAGTCCTCCGAGCGGCCGAGGCAGGCACTTGGCGTAGACAACACGAAACCGAGCACGATCGGCAATCTGTATTACGGCGCAAAGGGCTATCTTGCGATCTCAGATTACAACGCATACAAGTCGTTCTTAGGGCCGGAAGAGCAGCCCGGCCCCGCTCAGCACTTGCCTATGAAGAACGAACACTTCGTTAACTTCATAGAATGCGTGCGCAGCCGTAACGCCGCGAACCTGCAGGCTCCTATCCGCGAAGGGTATCTCTCAACGACTCTCGTACACCTGGCGAACGCTTCTTACCGCTTGGGCCGCACAATTCACTTCGACCCCGAAACCGAAACGGTTACCGGTGATCCTGAAGCAACCGAGATGCTCCACGGCACATACCGCGCCCCGTTCATCGTTCCAGAAAAAGTTTGAGGCGATATACGGCCTTGCAGCGAAAGTTTCGGGGCGCGAAACCGCAAAAACCATGAACTCATTCGTCAATCCGCTACCTGGTGTTCCCGATGTCGAATCACCTTTATTTGAGGAAATCTTTGCATCGAAAGCGGTGACCCCGGACACGATTGACGTGGCACGCCGTCTCCGCCGGGACGGATTTGCGGTCATTGATTTCCCGGACCCGGATCTGGACCGGCACGCCGCCGAGATCATTAGCGCGCTCGATCAGCAATATGACTGGAATGGCTGGCGGAATGGGACTGTACCGAATCTCCGTGTCCAGGATGCATGGAAAAACATTTCAGCGGTGAGAGCTCTGGCCACCAATGCCGCGATACTGAAGTTGCTCTCTGAGCTGTATGGACGAAGAGCCTTCCCTTTTCAAACGCTAAATTTTCCGGTCGGCACGCAGCAGCATTTCCATTCCGACAGCATTCATTTCAGCTCCTGCCCGGAACGTTTCATGGCAGGGGTGTGGGTGGCGCTGGAGGACATTGACGCCGATAACGGGCCGCTCATCTACTACCCTGGCTCCCACTCATTGCCAGTTTTTACTAACGAACACGTTGCCGTCGATCTCTCCGCAGTCAGGCCGGATTCGGCAGAACATTATCGCGATTATGCGAAGGCATGGGAGGCGATTGTGGATGCGCTCCACCTGAAGCCCATGTACTTCCATGCAAAAAAGGGTCAGGCGCTGATTTGGGCTGCAAATCTGTTGCATGGGGGTGCACCGCAAAACGATATGCGGCGGACGCGGTACAGCCAGGTCACGCACTATTTCTTTGACAACTGCGCGTATTACACTCCTTTGCTCTCCGTTCCGTTTCTTGGATCGATTTACCTTCGAGATATCGTCGATATCGCGACAGGCCAGCGTGTTCCGAATAACGTGAATGGCACGGCGGTTTCACAGCCTCGGACGGCCGATACACCCGTCCAAGGATTGCGCAAGCCACCAAAGCTGCCAAAGGATTTCGACCGCACCGCGTACCTGCGCGCGAATCCCGACGTGGCCGCGGCAAAGATGGATGCGGCAAAGCACTGGATCGAGTTCGGTTACAGTGAAGGCCGCGCTTTACGATAATTCGGCAATCTCATTTCGGCGCGCCCACCGAGGGCGTACCCACCGAGATGGAACTTGAGGATGAATTATGCCCGCGCGTTCCGAAGTAGATGCCCAAACCGACGCCGATTGCCATTGCAACGCCCACGCCGATCCAAATGCCCTTTGACGAGTGCTGTTGAGTGACAAGTGATCGCCCGGCTATATTGTTCGGCGGAAGCCGCGCTGCCGCGGCATCAGCGGCGGTGCGGAAATTAGTTTGGTGTATGGTCGCGCTGGCGACGTAATTGTTGTACGAAGCGGTGATTGCGATCTCAAACGGACCGAGGCCGACAGGCGTGGCGCCGTGCAGGACCACGCGGCCATCCATTTCGCTTACCAAAGAGATGCTCCTGGATCCGTTGGCAAAAACGACTCCAGGCCCGGCGACCGGGCATTCGAGGGTGACCACAGCCCCCGCAACAGGCAGGTTCCTATTATCCAAAATCTGCAATACCGGCTGTACAGCCACATGAATCTGGGTGGCGTTCTTCGCTCCATCGCCCGCTAGAACATCGACACGCAGCGCATGAGTCTGCCCGGGAGCCGGCGCCGTTTGTACGCTCGCGTTGGGCAGTTGCTGTTGAGCCATCAGGAGTTGTGGCTCGAAGCCCGTGAACGCGCCAAGGAAAGAAAGGACGAGTGCGATTGAAACCCGCATTTCTGTCGCATTATCCTATAGCATTTTGGCTGAATAGGAATACTGAGGAGTACGAACACTACTAACACGGGCGCCGCTGCAACCCCGGCCGGTTTGAACGATCGGGCGACGGCGTCGCAACCTGTCCGGGCTGCATCACAACGGGCAGTTCCGCTAAACATCCGTCCGCGTAATAAGCGCATCAAGGCCGCCCACGCGGTACCAGCGGTAACCATACGGCTCGAGCAAAATGCAATGCTTCCCGGAATCATCTGCCGTGCTGTGATCTTCCGACAGAAGGCTGACGAGCAAACGGGCCGCATCACCCTTGATGCCGAGGTCCAGCCAGATCTCCTGCGGCCCTCCGCTCAAATTGTGTACCGCGACAACTGAGTTGCCGCGCCAGTCATAGCGGAGCGCCAACACAGCGGCCATTCCGGTGCGCAGCACAACGAAGTCGCCCCAGCCGATCTCTGGCACTTCTTTTCGCATCCGGATAATGCGGACGGTCCAATTGAGGAAAGAATCCGCGTCGCGGCGCTGCTGTGCGACATTGACGTGTTCAAAGCCATATGGGCCTCCGCGAATGCTCGGCAGCACCGGTCTATTGCTTTTCGTAAAACCGCCGTGCGCTTCGGCGGTCCATTGCATCGGAGTGCGAGCACATTGACGCTCTGATAAACCAAGATCATCGCCCATACCAATCTCATCTCCATAACGGAGGACGGGTGTGCCGGGCAGCGTCAACATCAGGCTGTAGGCGAGTTCCAGACGACGGCGATCGCCTTGCAGCATGGGAGCCAAACGCCGGCGAATGCCCCGCCCGTACAGCCGCATGTTTTCGTCCGGACCGAAAACAGCAAACACTTCCTGGCGCTCTTCGTCGGTAAGACGCCCGAGATCAAGTTCATCGTGATTACGGAGGAACTGCGCCCATTGCGCGGTTGCAGGCCGGGGCCTAGTCACTTTCAAGGCTTCTATAAGCGGCCGCGTGTCACACGTCGCTAACGCGTAAAACAGGTGCTGATTCACCTCAAAGTTAAACATCATCGGCAGGCGCTCGCCAGTCTTTCCGAAATATTCCATATCGGTTTGTGGCAGCACGTTTGCCTCGGCCAGAATGATGGAATCACCCTTGCGCCAGTTCAGAAACTCCCGGAAGGTGCGCAACATTTCGTAATCCTCCACCTGCTTAGTAAACTCGGCACCTTTTCGGGCGATGACAAAGGGTACGGCATCCATACGAAAACCGGACACGCCCAACTGAATCCAAAAACCCATTATTTTCAAGATCTCGGCCTGCACCGCGGCATTGGACGTGTTCAGATCCGGCTGAAATTCGTAGAAGCGATGAAAGTACCACTGTTTCGCAACGGCGTCACGGTCCCAGGTTGACTTCTGAACACCGGGGAATACCATGCCACAGTTCGCGTCACGCGGCTTTTTCTTTGACCAGACGTACCAATCTCGATACTTCGATCGGGGATCGCGCCGCGCCTGCTGAAACCAGGGGTGCTCGTCGGAAGTGTGATTCACCACGAGATCGATCAATACACGCAACCCGCGCTGGTGGCATCCCTGCGTGAATTCGACAAAGTCGCCCAGCGTTCCATAGCGTTGGTCGACGGCATAGTAATCCGCCACATCATACCCCGCGTCACGCCCCGGCGACGGCTGAAACGGCATCAGCCAAATCGCGGTAATTCCGAGACCCTGCAGATAATCAAGCTTGCTGGTCAGCCCGGTGAAATCCCCCACACCGTCACCATCGGCGTCGAGATACGTCTCTACAGCGAGTGAGTAGATGATCGCGTTCTTATACCAGAGATCGTTGATCATTCGCTCTCAAGTGACGCGATCCTGCACCGCGATGCTTCAATCGAAAAGGTCAGCTGAGCAGCTGGTCTTGTGTATCTTTCAGTTGCACCCCGGTAAGCTGACGACGCTGTGCCTCTTTAGCCAGAAAAACAAGCTTGGCAGCGGCGCAATCGTAAGACAGCCCTTGCGCGTGAATGTTCGAGATGCAGTTCCGCTCGGAATCCCTGCGCCCGCGCCGGGGATTCCAGGTCAGATAAACACCCAGGCTATCCGGCGTGCTCAAACCAGGCCGCTCGCCGATGATCACGATGACGAGCTCAGCCTTCAGCAGTTCTCCCACATGATCGCCGATCGCGACGCGTGCTTGAGACACAAGCCACACCGGTCCTGCCGGCGCGGATAGGCCGCATTGGAATGTTTGTTCGAGAAAAGGAACGGTATGACGATGGACTGCGAGCGCCGAGAGCCCGTCCGCTATCACAATGGTCAGCGGGGACGGCTGCTTGTATCGAAGGACTTCGGCCGCCGACGCGTCGTCTAACTGACGGCCCTTGTCCGGCCGCTGCAGATATTCTGTCCGATTGCGCGCCATGCTGTGCAGACCGCGCGAAATCCAATTCCGCTGCGACATCTCCCGCGAGAGACTCGTGGTGTCCAGCGGAAACTGCACGGCGTCGCGCGCTCGCGCGTGCGCCAGCCTCAATTCGAGCAGCGGCTTGGCAGGCAAACTCCCGCCCGCCGCTCCTAGTTGTACGCGCGCGGGAGTGTAATCGCTGAGCGCCTTCATGCTTCGATGAGCGCCAGCATTTCCCGCAACTCCGGCCTGCGCGCCGCAACCCAGGCTTCGAACTCGGGCGCGGGCCGCAGACCGAAAACAGACCGCAAATACAGCGCATCGTGAAACGAGCTGCTTTGATAATTCAGCATGATGTCATCCGCGCCTGGAACGCCCATAATGTAATTCACGCCCGCGGCCGCCAGCATCGTGAGGATCGCGTCCATATCATCGTCATCGGCTTCCGCATGATTCGTGTAACAAATATCGCAGCCCATTGGTAATCCGAGAAGCTTGCCGCAGAAATGATCCTCTAACGCCGCGCGGAGAATCTGCTTGCCGTTGAACAGATACTCCGGACCGATGAACCCGACGACGGTGTTCACCAGCATCGGTTGAAAGTAGCGGGCAAGACCGTACGCTCGCGCTTCACAGGTCTGCTGGTCAAGACTATGATGTGCATTTGCCGAGAGCGCACTTCCCTGCCCCGTTTCGAAATACATCACCTGTTGTCCGACGGTGCCGCGTTTCAGTTCGCTCGCAGCTTGCCAGGCTTCCCGCAAGAGGGCAATGTTTACCCCGAAAGATCGATTGGCGGCCTCTGTGCCAGCGATCGACTGAAACAGCAAGTCGACGGGCGCACCCTGCCGCAGCGCCTCCAACTGTGTTGTGATATGGGCCAGAACGCAGCTTTGAGTCGGTATCTCGTACCGTTGCCGGATGGCATCGATGAGTGTCAAAAGTTCATGGACGATTGCGGGACTGTCGGACGCGGGGTTGACTCCGATGACAGCATCACCGCTACCGAGCATTAACCCGTCAATGATGGCAGCGGCGATCGCGCGCGCATCATCGGCGGGATGATTGGGCTGCAGACGAGTCGAGAGCCGGCCGGGAAGTCCAACCGTAGTGCGAAAACGAGAGACCACACTTACTTTCCGCGCTACCTTCACCAGATCTTGCAGCCGCATCAGTTTCGATACCGCTGCGACCTGCTCGGGGATCAGTCCTGGCGCGAGGCGGCCAAGGGTCCCGCCGTCCGCGCGCTCATCCAGAAGCCAATCGCGGAACTCGCCGACCGTCAGATGCGAGACGGCGCTAAATGCGGCGTCATCATGACTATCGAAGATCAGCCGCGTGACCTCGTCCGATTCGTACGGAATCAACGGTTCGGAAAGAAATTCACGGAGTGGCAAATCGGCAAGAGCCATCTGAGCCGCCACGCGCTCTTCGGCGGATGCCGCTGCTATGCCGGCGAGTTCGTCTCCTGAGCGCAAGGGTGTCGCCTTTGCGAGGAGCATCTTCAGATCGGGAAACTGATAGACGCGCGATCCGAGTACGGTGCGATAGCCGCTCATCTCATATCTCCGAGCGGCTCGGGAGCTTTGATACGCTGTGCCTGGCGGAGCGCAAATTCCTCTTCCGGTGAGAGGATCAGCCGATGACGCGCGTACACAGCGAAATAAATCAATCCACACCCGAACCAGACCAAGGCGCCCCATGCGCCTGGGCGGTAGTCAGGGTTCAGGAACAGAGCAATTAACGTGGCTCCGGAAATGGCGATTGCGACAAGCGCGGCGCTGATGCCGAACGGGCTGAGAAATGGACGGTCAATCGCAGCATGCCGAATTCGCAGGACGATGAAGGAAAGCATCTGGAAAATGTAGGCTAGGACGGCTCCGAATACCGCCATATTCAGCAGAACCCCAGCGGCCGGACTATGCTGCGGCAGATATTGAATGAAACACGCTGTACCGAAGCCGAGCAGCGAGCCCGCGAGCAAAGCGCGGCAGGGCGTTTTGCGGCTGCTATGCGTCACAGCCAGAACGGGTGGAAAATAGCCCGCGCGCGCCAATGAGTAGATCTGTCGCCCGAAGGCATACATGATGGCGTGAAAGCTGGCGATGAGACCGGTACATGCGACTAGCGCCAGAATTCTTGTCTGCAGGCCGTTCCCGAAGATGGTTCTAAAGCCCAGGAAGAGCGGTTCGTTCGATCGACCTATCGCCGCGGCGCCGGGGGCGATGCCTGAATTCAAGATAAGCACAGCGAAGGCGAAAATTATAAGGGTGAGTAGCGCGAGCAAAATGCCATGCGGCATGCTGCGCGCCGGCTGATGTGTTTCCTCGGCGGCGAGCGGGAGCTGCTCTATCCCGAGATACACCCACAGAGCGAAGGGCAGACAAGTAAAAATGCCACGCGCACCGTGTGGAAGCCAGCCGCGGTTTTCCAGAGCCCAACGGCGCAGATCGAAGTGCGGTAGAGCCAACAGCGAGAACACCAGAAGCACGGCCAGAGCAAATAAAGTAACCGTCGCGGACACACGAAACGAAATCTCGACACCCAGGACATTCAGCACCAGGAATAGAAGGTAACAAGCGAGCCACCATATGGGAGCCCAGCGAGGTGACGTACCGAAAGCCGCACCAAGATAGCCGCCTATTCCGACCACAATGACAGCGGGCGTGAAGATGTACTCGATATTTTCAGCGAGCCCTGTTACATAGCCGGACCAAGGACCCAGGGCGGTGCGCGCGAACGAATAAGCGCCGCCGGCGTGCGGCAGCGCAGGCGACATTTCGGCGAGGCTGAAGCACAAGCACACATACAGAACGGTCATGATGCCGAGCGCTGCTATCAGTCCGCCGAAGCCGCCGGAGACGAGACCAAAATTCCAGCCGAAAAAATCACCCGAGATTACGGCGCCGACGCCGAGCGCCCAGAGATGGAACACGCCGGCGTGCCGCCGCAGGCCGGATCGCCCAAAAAGATCGCGCGGCGTTTCACGGTAGGTTGATGACTTCCAGGATGGACCTTTCCGAAGCACGAACAGCTACTAGACTGTCACACATACGATGTCTTAGCGCGAGTTCTAAACCACGGTCATCTCACCGGCTAGGATTCCGATTCCAGGTGGTCTTTTGCAACGGCGTGAAACACCGACCTCGGCTCATCGGCGTTGCTGCCCGGAACGAATTTGCGGGCAAGTACCTCCGCTAACTCATGCAGCGAGGCCGTAAGAAGAGCGGCCCCGAGCCGCGTCCCGTCAACTTGATCCTGAGCGGATGCCCTCCTCGCCAATTCTTCCAACTCTAAGAGGAACCATCCCATGGAGGTTGCGCCGGCATCGGCTTGGAAGTAATAGATCAGCGGAAAGTGGATAAAATCGACTCGCGCGCGCAGAACGCTTGCGCCGAGGTCGGCCAGCATGCCGGGGTCAGCTGATACCAAATCAACCCCGGTCTGTTTCTGAGCTTTACTCAAGGTGGAAACGCGACGGGCGAGAGCTCGCACCCTTCCAAGGGCCGGATAGAGCAAAACGATCCACGTAATACTCGCGGTCACGAGGGAAAACCCGATAATCGCCTCGAAACTGGCGAGAATACGAAGCCAGTCGCCTTTCGGAGAAAACGTCGTCGAGCCCAGGGTGCTTAGGGCCGTTAACGAAAAATACAGGACAGACCAGAATCGGCCTACGGAGTCCTGGGGTTCAGCCGAGGTGTTTGTAAATTCCGATGGGAATTTCCCCCAAAAGAGTAATGCAAACCCGACGCTGATAAGAACGACCCAAGTAAATATGACAACAACGATCGAGAGCGGTCCGGCGCTACCCAGCATCCAGCGCGCGCGCTTACCTAACTCAAATAGCTTTCTGCTCACGAACGAGCTTAAGGACCCCGATGCCGAAGGCTGGAAAAGGTCCGTAAACACCTCTCGAAGGGTCCAGCAGATGATCAGAATACCCAGCAGAGAGGTTCCGACTTCCACCATGAAGACCAGACACGATGTATTCGCAAACGTTTCGCATGGCTGCTCAGTACAAACGAAACATCTACTCACGTAATTAGTTCTAAGAACCAGAGATCTACTAACACCGTTCAGGGATGAGGCACTCAGACTGCGCAGATTTGGCAACAGGTGCGAGTATGTCGGCGCCACGCCGCGATCGCGTTGGCCGCACGAACGGCATGAGGATTGTGCTCCTTAGGAGCGCCACATCTCTGTTCCTCTTCGGGCTTTTGGTAATCCCGGCAGTTGCCCAAATACAAAATCAGCCGGACGACGGCCAGTGGGTCATGGCTGCCAAAAACTACGCCAGCACCCGATACAGTACGCTCGACCAGATCAATACCGGTAACGCCAACTCAATGAAGTTGGCATGGACGTTTTCGACCGGACTCACTCGGGGACACGAAGCAGCGCCCCTCGTCGTGAATAACACGATGTACCTGGTAACGCCGTTCCCGAACTATCTATATGCTCTGGACCTTACCAAGCCTGGGGCACCCATGAAATGGGTTTACGAGCCGGATCCGGCGCCCTCGTCACAGGGCGTAGCGTGCTGTGACGTCGTGAACCGCGGGGCCGCCTACTGGAACGGGAAGATTATCTACAACACACTGGACGTGCAGACAGTTGCGGTGGATGCAACCACCGGAAAAGAGGTCTGGAAAACGAAACTCGGGGATATCAATTTGGGTGAGTCCATCACGATGGCCCCAATTGTTGCGAAGGGCGTAGTGCTGGTGGGCAACAGCGGAGGCGAGTTCGGGGTGCGCGGCTGGCTCGCTGGACTTGATGCTGAGACCGGCAAGATTAAGTGGCGGGCTTACGGGGCAGGGCCCGACAAAGACGTGCTCATCGGTGCAAATTTCAAGCCCTTCTACAAAAAAGACCAGGGTAAGGATCTTGGAATGACGACCTGGCCCGGTGATGCATGGAAGATCGGCGGAGCAACCGCCTGGAGCTGGATTTCTTACGACCCTGATCTGGATCTCTTTTACTACGGCACTTCGAATCCCGGGCCCTGGAACCCCGATCAACGTCCAGGGGACAACAAATGGGGTTCGTCGCTCTTTGCACGGCGGCCGGAAACGGGCGACGCCATCTGGGCCTATCAGATCAGCCCGCATGACCTGCATGACTACGACGCGGTAAACGAGAACATTCTGCTTGACCTGAATATCGGCGGCACAACGCGGAAAACTCTAGCGCACCCGGACCGCGACGGCTATTTGTATCTGATGGATCGAAGCAATGGGGAAGTTATTTCCGCGCAGACGTTCGGATATGTAAATACCAGTTTTGGCGTGGATACTAAGACGGGTGAGCTGAAGCTGAATCCGGCGAAGCAAACTGGTTTCAAGACAATTCGCGACGCTTGCCCGGCGCCGCCCGGCGTAAAAGACTGGACTCCTTCCGCGTACTCTCCCAAAACGGGTTTCATTTACATTCCCCATAACAATCTCTGTTACGAAACTCAAGGAACACAGGCAAACTACATTGCGGGCACTCCTTACGTCGGCATGAACGTTCGTATGTATGCGGGCCCAGGCGGCAACCGAGGCGTTTTTTCCGCCTGGGATCCGGTGCAGGCGAAGACAGTCTGGGCTGTGAATGAAACGTTTCCGGTCTGGAGCGGCGCGCTGGTGACGGCCGGTGACGTTGTCTTCTACGGAACGATGGACGGATGGTTCAAAGCGCTGGATGCTCATACCGGCCATCTTTTGTGGCAGTTCAAAGCAGGGTCCGGCATTATTGGTCAACCGGTCACTTACAAAGGCCCCGACGGCAAACAATATGTAGCGATCCTGTCCGGGGTGGGCGGGTGGTCGGGAGCTGTTGTGTCCGGTGGATTGAACGGAGTGGATGGCACCGGGGCGCTCGGATTCCTGAACGCTATGTCAGATCTCGGAAAATACACGACAAGAGGCGGGATGTTATATGTGTTCGCCCTGCCGTAGACTGGCGTTTCTCGCGCTGGTGGCCGTGCCGATGCTGGCACAGACGCCCGTGCTCAGGGTGTGCGCAGACCCGAACAATTTGCCCTTTTCCAATGCGAGCCAGGAAGGATTCGAAAATAAGCTGGCGTTGCTTCTGGCTGCGAAGATGAACGCCC
>JAFAMM010000386.1 GCA_019233375.1 Acidobacteriaceae bacterium | reverse complement strand
CTACACGCAGATGGGTAATTTCGAAAAAGCCCGGCAAGTGATGCAGCAGTTACTCGACAAGAAGCCCGATGATGCCATCGCGCGGCGTGCCTTGCAGGACTTGAGCGGCCGATGATACGCATCGCATTTCTGCTTTTCTTGGTGGCCGGAGAAACCGATTCGCAGCTCATTCAGCAGATCTCTGAATCCGGCCGGTGTGCCGATCTTGGCGAATCGTTTGCCGGCCCGATCGCCCCGGGGCCGCCGCCTCTGCTCAGCTTCCGGTATTACGAAGGCAAGCAGCATCACCGCTTTGGCAACTCCGAATTGATGCTAGACGATGCGGGTCATTAAGCTACTCTTTGTCCTTTCACTGCTGAGGCCCGTACTGCTTGCAAGCGACTCCGCTCGCACGGAGGGCATCGCGGCCTTCCATGCTGGACAGTACACGGTTGCTCTGCAGAAGCTGGCGGGATTATCAGATCCCACATCGCGCGCCTTTCTGGCACTCACAAAGGCTGCCATGGGTAACTGCCGCGAGGCGCTTCCAGCACTGACCTCCGTGCCGGGTTCACAGCCGGACTTGTTCCGGCTCACCGGCCTGGCCGCCGCGAAATGCTTTAGCAGTACGGGCGATGATCCCCGCGCATTTACGCTCGTATCCCAACTCGAAAAGCAGTTTCCGAACGATGCGGATGTGCTCTATGTCTCGGCGAAACTGCACATGAAAGCGTTCAATGATGCTACTTTCGCCATGTTTCAACGAACGCCGTCCTCCTATCGCGTTCACGAACTCTCGGCCGAAATCTTCGAGGTGCAAAACCGTTACGCCGAAGCGATTGCGGAGTATCGAAAGGCAATTGCGTTGAACCCGAACGCTCCGGACCTGCATTACCGGCTGGGCCGCGCCCTGTTGCTTGAAAATCACAGCCAGCAATCCTTAGACGAAGCCGCGGCCGAGTTTCGCTCCGAATTGAAGCTCAATCCGGAAGACGGCGGGTGCGAGTTTCAGCTCGGGCAGATCGCCCAGGTACAAAGCAAATCCGAGGAGGCACGCGCCCACTTCGAACGCGCGCTTGCGTTCTCGCCGCAGTTTGTGCAAGCCCTGATCGCCCTCGGCAAAATGGATACACAGGCCAAGCAATATTCACAAGCTGTCGGGCTCCTCTCGCGGGCAACGGCTCTGCAGCCCTCAAACGAGGCCGCGCATTACGCTCTGCTTACGGCCTATCGCGATTCGGGACAAATGGATAAGGCCAAATCCGAGAAAGCAATCCTCGATCGCCTTCAAAAGCCGCCTGACGGCGAGTTCTCTGATTTCCTGAAGAAGCTCGGCGAGAAGCAACCGCAGCAGTGAAGTCTACTTTCCTTGTTCCGTTGCTCGCCGCCGTTGCATGGCAGCCGTGCTTTCGAAACATCGCCGCTGAAGCCGGTCTCAAAGACGTTTTCCCGAACGGCGGCACGGTGTCAAAGCAGTTCATTATTGAAACCACGGGCAGCGGAATCGGCGTGATCGATTACGACAACGACGGACTGCTCGATATCTTTGTTCTTTCGGGTGACGGCGGCACGAATCGCATGTACCACAACGAAGGGCATGACCAGTTCAGGGACGTAACGGATGCGCTCGGACTGCACTCTTCGGGCTGGGCGCAAGGCGTGTGCGCGGGCGACTTCGACAACGACGGCTTTACCGATCTCTTTGTTACGTTTTGGGGGCAGAACCACCTTTATAGAAACATCCAGGGCAAACGTTTTGAAAATGTCACCGCAACAGCGCATCTCGAACAGAATCGGACGCGCTATAACACCGGCTGTGCGTTCCTCGATATCGACAACGACGGTCATCTCGATCTCTTCGTGGCAAATTATCTGAAGTTTGATCCCGCCAGCACACCGAAACCGGGCGCCAACCCGTACTGCTTCTATCGCGGCATAGCGGTGAACTGCGGCCCTCGCGGCTTACCGTTCGACCGGAATATTCTTTACCGCAACAACGGGGACGGCACCTTTACCGATATCTCCGAATCGTCCGGCATCGCCGAACCCGAAGGGCATTATTCGCTCGGCGTGCTCACCGGTGATTTCAACGAAGACGGCCTGACCGACATCTATGTCGCGTGCGACCAGACGCCGTCGCTGCTGTACATCAACAAAGGCCATGGCAAATTCGAAGAAGAAGGCGTGATTCGCGGCGTGGCTTTTGACCAGAACGGGAAAGCGATGTCCGGCATGGGCGTAACCGCTGCCGATTACGCAGGCGTCGGCCATTCCGGCATCTTTCGGACAAATTTCTCAGACGAATTCGAGACGCTTTACCGCAATCGCGGGGAGGGAAATTTCGATGACGTAACGCTCGATTCAGGGCTAGGTCAGAATACGCGCTATGTCGGCTGGGGAACGGGCTTCTTTGATTTCAAGAATGACGGATGGAAGGACCTGCTGCTAGTAAATGGGCACGTCTTCCCGGAAGTTGATTCGCTTCACATCGACATTCATTACAAAGATCGGGCCATCCTGTATGAAAACCTCCGTGACGGTAAGTTCAGAGATATTTCAAATCAGGCAGGGCCTGCCCTCCTCGAGAAGCACTCATCGCGCGGCGCGGCATTCGGAGATATCGATAATGACGGATCTATTGAAGTCGCGATCAACAATCAGAACGAGACGCCGTCACTATGGAAGCTCGCGACGGCTCCTCCCGGCCACTGGATTCTTCTTCGCCTCATTGGCACCAAATCGAATCGCAGCGGGATAGGCGCACGGGTGAAACTAGTATCGAGCGGCCGCGCCCAGTTTGGCGAAGTGCGCAGCGGCGGGAGTTATCTGTCGCAGAGCGATGTCCGGCTTCATTTCGGTTTGGGCGACGCCAGGAGCGTGGATTCCATCGAGATTACCTGGCCGAGCGGCATTCATCAGGTCCTTGGAAAGCAGGCCGCCGGGCAGATACTCACGATAACGGAAGCTAACGCTCCATCCAAATCGTGACGCCGCCGGGCGGCACCTGCCGGCTTCCGACCAGGACCTGCGCGCTGTCAGTCGCCGGGATCGTTTCTGTCTTACTCGCAAAGTTAGTCGCTGTCCAAAAACCGTCGCGCCAGTCGACGATGAAGTTAGGATCGAGATTCGAAGGAATTGTCCCCGCGGCGGCGTAAACCTGCGCAATAATTGCACGCTCCAATTCACCGTCGAGCGTGTCGACGCCAACGTAGGTAACACTTCCCTTCCCCAGCTTGCGCGTGATGGCGGCAGGCCGGCCTGAATAG
This sequence comes from Acidobacteriaceae bacterium, assembly GCA_019233375.1. Taxonomy (GTDB): domain Bacteria; phylum Acidobacteriota; class Terriglobia; order Bryobacterales; family Bryobacteraceae; genus Bog-105. The sequence goes on along the minus strand of JAFAMM010000386.1, from coordinate 3,254 downwards.
AACTGATCAGCGTAGGTGGCGAGAACTTTCGTGCCTGTACCCGGCTCCAGAATGTCGGCCCAGGAGCCCCACGCATAGCTGTTGCCCCCGGCATCTACTTTCCCGGTTACGCCGACGGGCAGCACATCATAGAAGGGAATCTTTGCGCCGATCAGCGGATAAATGGGGGCGGCCCACAGCGCTTCCCAGAGATGACCCCGCGAGTCTTTCTGCCCCGTGCGGCAGGTAAGGATCAAATTGCCCCCATTCTCGACATACGACTTCCAGCGCTGAATGAGTTCTTGATCGACTAATTGATAGGCCGGAGCGATGACAAATGCATGTTGGCTGAAATCGCGGTCAGGCGTGAGTACATCAACGGGCGCTCCCACGCTCTTTAACGCTCGGTAGTAACGCATCCAGTGTCCAACGGTGTCCCAGCGGCTTGTTTGCGGATGGTTGGAGATGTCCCAGCGGTTGTCGTAGCTGATCAGAAAGGCAGTGCGCTTTCCAGCATACGCGGCAGGCTCTTTTGCGTTTGGATCGTAGTGCTTTCTGAGCTCCAGAACGTCACGCATGGCCTGGGCGTATTCGCGGCCGCCGGGCGATGGGGTAACGCCATCTGTTTCGGCCAGCCCTTTGTGATAGAGCTCGGAGCCGTATAACGGCTGCCGATATCTATACGTGCAGACCAGGCGAGCGCCCGCTCCAAATGCGCGGAGGATCCACATGTGGATGGCGCCGGGCAGCGGCCACGGATTCACAGCGCCCCAGTTCACCTGTCCCGGCTGAAGCTCCATCGGGCCTGAGAGCCCGTTGAACGAGCGCATGAAATCATGCATAAACGACATCTGCTCGCCGCTGCCGAGCCTGAATCCAAGCGACCCCTCGCCTAATTCGCCATGCACCGGATAATGCGTCCAGGTGAAAACATCGAGAGCTTTCTGCGAAAGCGAAGGGTCCACGTCTTCATGCATCGTCATGAAGTTGGTCGTGATCCATTGATTATGTGAGTATTGGCGAATTACGCTTGCCTGCATGTTGATGTAATCGGCGGCCTCATGCGCGAACCAGCGCTCGAAATCGAGCAGCGCATGCGGACTCGGGTCGACCACAAGGGTCTGCGGATTCGGAATATCGATCTGGTCGAAGCTCTGATACATGGTCGACCAGAAAGCGCCGCCCCAGTCGGAATTCAGACGGTTGATCGTGCCATACTTCTCGCGGAGCCAATCGCGGAACTTCTGCGTAGACGCCTGCGAATACGAATAGTGCCGGCCATAATGACTCAATTCGTTGTCGACCTGCCAACCCCATACGCGCGAATCATGGCCGAAGTATTTGGCGAGTTCTGTGTCGATTTTTGTTACATACGCGCGATACACGGGTGAACTCCAATCGGCCTGTTCGCGGCTGCCATGATCCATGGTGCGGCCGTGTGCATCGACGACGAGAATTTCAGGATGACTGCGCTCCAGCCAAATGGGAGGAGTTGCGCTAGGCGTGCACAGAATGACCTTCAATCCGTTCTTAGAAGCCAGCTCGACGTTTTTCTCGAGCCAATCGAAATTGAAGTGTCCCTCCTCGGGTTCCATGAAGTACCATGCGAACTCGCCCATGTGAACGAATTCCATGCCGAGCTTGCGAATGTTCTCCATGTCGCGAGCCCATTGATCCTGCGGCCAGGCTTCCGGGTAGTAATAAACACCGATGGTGAGCATTTCTTTCTTGGGAAACCAGTCGGGGTTTTGAGCGGGTATCAGAAACGTGCAGAATAGCAGCAGCGAGAGGAGCCGGCGCATTGATATTGGAACATTAGATCATGCGCCTTGTCGCACTTCTCCTTTTCATGACGTCGTTAGTTTCCGCGCAGATCCAGTTTGACAGCGTTCGAAAAGTGTGGCTCATCCGGACGCCGCATACTTCGTATGCGATGGGTATTGGTCCGGCGGGCGAGTTGCAGCATCTGTACTGGGGTGGTCCGCTGTGGCGGATCGAAGACATTCCGCAGGCGCGTGAGCAGCGCGACATTTCCTCGTTTGATCCGCATCAAATCCTCGAAAACGAAGAGTACCCCGGTTGGGGCGGCCCGCGTTACTACGAGACGGCGCTGAAGATTACGCGCGCGGACGGCAATCGCGATCTAGTGTTGCACTACGTTGATCAACACGCGAGCGGGAATAACCTTGATATCACGCTAAAAGATATTCGCGACGATATAGAAGTCACGCTGCATTATCGCGCTTACCCCGACACAGGCATTATCAGCCGGTGGTCGACGATCCGCAACGGCACACAGCAGAAGCTTAGTATCGAAAGCGCGCAATCGGCGACGTGGTACGTGCCGCGAGGCGACGGGTACCGACTCTCTTATCTGAGCGGGCGATGGGCGGCCGAAACGCAGTTGAACCGCGAGCCCATTCAAGAAGGAATGAAAGTTCTGGAAAGCCGGTTGGGGCACACAGGGCACAATTTAAATCCGTGGTTTGCAATCGATCCCGGAAATGCCGAAGAAGAGAGCGGCCGGGTCTGGTTTGGCGCGCTCGCCTGGAGCGGCAACTGGCGCATTACGGTCGAGCAGACACCCTACCAGCAAGTCCGTGTGACCGGGGGATTCAACACATTCGATTTCGCGTACCCTTTGAACCCGGGCCAGTCGGTCGACACTCCCGAGTTCTACGGCGGCTACTCGGAGCATGGTTTCGGCGAGGCATCACGGCTGCTTCACAGGCTGGAACTGGCAAACATCGAGCCGAATGGCTTGCACGCGCGCGTACGGCCCGTTCTCTACAATTCGTGGGAAGCAACCGAGTTCAACGTCAGCGAAGCCGGCCAGAAGGCGCTGGCCGAGAAGGCGGCCAAGCTCGGGGTGGAACTGTTCGTGGTGGATGACGGCTGGTTCGGCAAGCGGAACAACGACCACGCCGGCCTGGGCGATTGGGTTGTGAACCCGCAAAAGTTTCCGAACGGACTGAACCCGCTCATTTCTTACGTGAACAGCCTTGGCATGGACTTCGGCCTGTGGGTCGAGCCGGAGATGGTGAACCCGGATAGCGATCTCTATCGCGCGCATCCGGATTGGGTAATGAACTTTCCGGGCCGGCCGCGCAGCGAACTTCGGAACCAGCTTGTTTTGAATTTAGCGCGCGACGATGTGCGCGACTACATATTCAATGTGCTCGACAAAATCGCGACCGAATACAAGATCCGGTATTTCAAATGGGACATGAACAGGACGTTTTCTGAACCGGGATGGCCGGAACTCGCGCCGGATG
>JAFAMM010000320.1 GCA_019233375.1 Acidobacteriaceae bacterium | reverse complement strand
CTGGAATACTGGGGTCTTATGAAGCTAGCTACACCACTCTGTTTGTGTGCGCTGGTTATGCTGCTTCCTGAAATGGGCAGGGCGCAGGGACACCAACCCCAGCCCACTCCGATGCCTCGGCAGGGGCAAGCGGAGGATGCAGCGGCTGTCGACCGCGGCCGCGCGCTGTTCAAATCCACGTGCGGATTCTGCCATGGCAATGACGCGACCGGTTCGCGCGCGCCCGATCTAGTGAGGTCGCCCATCACCCTTCACGACGATAATGGAAATCTGCTCGGTCCGCTAGTCCGGAACGGCAGGCCCGATAAGGGCATGCCCAGCTTCACCACGTTGAAGGACGATCAGATCTCAGATATCGTGGCTTTTCTGCATCATCAAGCCAACACGGCGCTGCACAGCGCGCATGTTCCCGGCGATTATCCTGTATCCAAGCTGCTGACCGGCAACCCGGAAGCCGGCAAGGCGTTTTTCGACGGAGCGGGCGGCTGCTCACAATGCCATTCGGCTACGGGCGACTTGGCCGGTGTCGCGAAGAGGTTCTCCCCCATCGATTTGCAGCAGGAGATGGTGTATCCCTCCGGCAGAAAGGTCAGAGAAACTGCGTTTAAGACCGCAACTGTGACCGTTGCAAATGGCGCGCAGTACGAAGGCAAAGTCAGCCTGAATGACGCCTTCAACATAGGAATCATCTGCCAGGACGGCTGGTACCGCTCATGGCCCAAGGCAGACGTGAAAGTAGAAATTCATGATCCCCTGGAAGCACATCGCGAGCTGACGAGTAAATACACGGATGCGGACATGCACAACCTCTTTGCGTATCTGGAGACATTGAAGTAGATGAAAAAAGCCGCTTTGCTTGGGCTGTTCGCGATCGGCTTTAGCCCGTTCGCCTCCGCTGCCGATGGAAGCCTGGAACCGGCCAGTCTCGTCAAGCGCCTTTCGGCTGAATGGCCGACTTTCAATGGAGACTACACTGGCCAACGCTACAGCCAGCTTGCGCAAATCAACCAGAGCAATGTACAGCAACTTACGCTCGCGTGGATTCTGCAGCCACAATCAGTGGGAATCAAAGCGACTCCATTGGTTGTGAATGGCATGTTGTACTTCACCACACCTGATAACGTTTGGGCCGCGGACGCCCGGACGGGGCATGTCGTATGGCACTACTACCGCGAATCGACGGGCGACCACATCGGTCAACGCGGAGTGGGCATGTTCGGGGACCGCCTTTACTTTGAAACTCCGGATTGCCACCTGATTTGCCTGGACGCAAAAAGCGGCGCCGTCAAATGGAACATCGAGTTAGCTGACCCCAAGCTAGGATACTTTTCCACCATGGCGCCTTTGATCGTGCGCCAACACGTGATCGTGGGAGTTTCCGGCGATGTAACCGATATCCCAGGATTCCTCGAATCGGTGGACCCGGAGACCGGGAAAGTGGAATGGAGATGGAACACGGAGCCGCGGCCGGGACAGCCCGGTGCAGAAAGCTGGCCGCAGGGCACGGATGCCATCGCGCATGGCGGCGGCATGACCTGGATGACCGGAACGTATGATCCGGAACTGAACCAGCTTTACTGGGGTATCGGCAACCCAAACCCGGTTCTCAATGGCGAAATTCGGAAAGGCGACAACCTTTATACGTGTTCTATCGTGTCGCTGAATCCGGACACAGGCAAGCTGAACTGGCATTTTCAGCCGTCACCCCACGATACCCATGACTGGGACGCGGTTCAGACACCTGTCATCCTCGATGACGTGCACCAGGGGGTACACCGCAAACTACTCTTACAGGCGAGCCGCAACGGGTACTTCTTCGTTCTGGATCGAACGACGGGCGAGCACATTCTCACGACGCCATTCATAAAGACAAATTGGGCCGAAGGGATCGATTCACGCGGCGAGCCGATACCGAATCCTGCCAAGGAGCCGAAGCCGGATGGAACATTGGTATCGCCTGGATCGGACGGAGCAACAAACTGGCTGGCCCCATCTTTTGATCCGGCAAGCGGGCTCTTCTATGTCAGCGCTCGGGAACTTTGGAGCATCTTCTATATGACTGCCGAAGGGAAACCGGAAGGCTGGGCGGGGCGCGACCGGAATTTATGGGCTCATTCGTTCCTGGAGGCGATCGACTACCAGACCGGAGCCGTCCGCTGGCGCCGCGATATTGGCGACGGTGAAGGGAGCGCCGGCACGCTGACCACTGCCGGGCGCCTGCTGTTTACGGCAGACAATGAAAACAATGCCCTCGCGCTTGATCCTGAGACGGGCAAGGTGTTATGGCACGTCAATCTCGGCGCGCGCATGGAGACGGGTCCAATCACGTTCGAACTCGACGGACGCCAGTATCTCGTGACGCCTGCCGGGAACAACCTCCTCGCGTGGGTGCTGCCCAAACAGCCCCAAACCGTGGCTCATGCCGGCGAATAGTCCCGGCGCGCAGCAGTCGCGCCGGACACCCACGGAATTTCTCCGGCTGTAACTGCCCCGGCAACTTCGTAGGCCCGCATAACGTCGAAGTAATCAGGTTCGTCGGCGGAAACGTGTTATTCTGGCGACCAGCCAGCTCTACTTATGCGTTTGCGGAGCCTTCTTTTCGCAATTTATACGAGTCTGGCCTCGCACGATCCGGCTTGGGGTCGTGCGCGTTGAGGGGCGCTGGAGCAGCAAATGTTCGAGTTCCTCTTCAAATACCCGCCCGCAGTATTCTCTAAAGGGGCATTCGTCTTTCTCAGCGGCTGGCCGAGATGGATTCTGCTCTCCGCGAGCCTGGCCGCCTGCCTCGCGCTAGCGTATTTCTTCTGGCGGCGGCAGACGCGCATTTCAACAAGTCTGAAAGTCGCCCGATCAATCGCGCTTTGGGCCCTTCAGTCATCGCTCGTGGTTCTGCTCCTTTTGCTTCTATGGGAGCCC
>JAFAMM010000276.1 GCA_019233375.1 Acidobacteriaceae bacterium | reverse complement strand
TATCCGGCGGGGACGAGTTGCAGATTCGCCTTTGAGACTTCGATGTAGTACCCGAAGACATTGTTGAAACGAATCTTGAGGGATTGAATTCCGCTGCGGGCTCGCTCGCGCGCTTCAATGGCCGCGATGTACTGCCGGCTGTTCCGGCTGATATCGCGCAATTCGTCGAGGTCGCGATGAAAGCCCTGGCGAATCGTTCCGCCATCTGCCACATTTGCAGGCGGCTCGTCTGAAAGCGCGCTCAGGACCCGCTCGCAGACTTCAGAAACCGGGTCGATTTCGTCCCGCAATATCGCGCTCTCCAGCTCCCCGGCTATTCTCGCGACCGTGGGCATCTGTGCGAGCGAGCGGCCGAGCGCGAGCAATTCGCGCGGAGATGCGGTCCCTAACGTCACTTTCGCGAGCAGCCGCTCCAGGTCCTGCACGGCCGTCAACGCTTTTCGAAGCTCGCTCCGGGCGATCACTTTACTCACCAGCTCTGCCACGGCATCCAGCCGGGCTTCAATCTCCGCCCGCTCACAGGAAGGATTCAGCAAACGCCGTCGCAGCAGGCGGCCCCCCATGCCCGTGCACGTCTGGTCCAGCACATAGATCAGAGTCGAATCGCGCTTTTCCCCAGCGAACAGCGGCTCCACTAGCTCCAGGTTCCTGACCGTTACCGCGTCGAGCACCATGTGATCGGCACGGTCGAAGAAGGCGGGCCCGCTCAGATGATCGAGAGCCGATTTCTGTGTCTCGCGAAGATAGTGCACCACCGCTCCGGCAGCTGAGACAGCCAGCGGTTTGCTAGCCAGACCGCAGCCGTCGAGCGAATGCAGGCGAAAATTTTCGAGAATCTGCCGGCCCGCATATTCGCCGCCGAATATCCATTCCGCGAGGGGCGTCTCCAAACATTGCGCCCCTGCCGGAGCTCCCTCGGGATGCAGAACCTCCCGCACATTCAGCGTTTCGATTGTAGGTATGATCTCTTCGGCTTTCAGCTCGGTGGCCCGGAACTCGCCGGTCGAAACATCCGCGTAAGCAAGCCCGCTCCGTCCGTTCCTGCTGATGACGGCAGCCAGATAGTTGTTCTCGTGCGAGCGCAATAGAGTCGCGTCGGTGGCTGTTCCCGGGGTGATCACGCGCGTCACTTCGCGGCGCACCAGCTTCTTGCCGGGACCTGCCTCTTCCATCTGCTCGCAAATCGCGACGCGGTAGCCGCGTTGAATCAAGCGAGCGATGTAGCCGTCCGCCGAATGATACGGAACACCGCACATCGGGACAGAGTCGCCCCGTTCTTTGTTGCGAGAGGTCAGCGTGATTTCCAGTTCGCGGGCCGCCTTAACAGCGTCTTCGTAGAAGAGTTCGTAAAAGTCACCCAGCCGGAACAGCAGGAGCGCGCCCGGCACCTGCTGCTTGGCTGCCAGATACTGCCGCATCAACGGCGTGGATGCTTCCGGGTACATCTAGCGGAGACTGGCCTCCGCGGAATTCAAACACACGTGCGAGACGGTCGCGCTGGCAAACGCGCCTGGGAAAGGCCTGTGAGCTCGGTTGCGTATCCGGCGCCGGCGCATCCGCGCCATCTGCGCTCTAGGCGTAAAGTCCACGTTTCTTGATCGCGTACGCCACGCGGTCGAGCGCCAGCATATAGGCGGCCGTCCGGTTGTTTACCCCGTGCTTCTCCGCGTACCCGATTACGTCATGGAAGCTGGTCACCATAATTTCTTCCAGACGGTCATTCACCATCTTTTCGTTCCAGAAATAACCCTGCCGGTCCTGCACCCATTCGAAATACGAAACAGTAACGCCGCCCGCATTCGCAAGAATGTCCGGAATGACAAACACCTTTTTCTCTGCCAGGATGGAATCGGCGACGAAAGTAGTCGGGCCGTTGGCGCCTTCGCACAAAATCTTTGCGCGAATGCGTTCAGCGTTTGCGGACGTAATTACGTTCTCGCGCGCGGCGGGTAGCAGAACATCGCAGTCAAGCAGCATTGCCTGGTCCTTATCGAGATCTTCTCCTCCGGGAAAGCCGCAAATGGAGCCCGTCTCCAGCCGGTGGGACATGAGTTCTTCAATATTCAGCCCATGCGGGTTGTAGACGGCACCGTCGTACTCGATAATGGCGACCACTTTCAATCCGCGGCGCGTCATCAGCCGGGCGGCCATGCCGCCAACGTTCCCAAACCCTTGGATCACCACTCGCGTGCGCGAAACATCGAGGCCGAGCTGTTTCAGCGCCTGTTCGGTAACAAAAAGACATCCACGTCCGGTCGCTTCCGGCCGGCCGAGCGATCCTCCCAGTTCCAGCGGCTTGCCCGTCACCACCGCCGTGACGGTGTGCCGCTGATGCATGGAGTAGGTGTCCATGATCCAGGCCATTGTCTGCTCGTTCGTGTTGACATCCGGAGCGGGCACGTCGCGCTCCGGCCCAATGAATTCGCAGATCTCGGCCGTGTAGCGGCGCGTGATACGCTCCAGTTCGCTCTCGCTCAAAAGCTGGGGCTCGCAAATGACGCCGCCTTTTCCTCCTCCGAACGGAATGTTCGCGACAGCACACTTCCAAGTCATCCATGCGGCCAGCGCGCGAACTTCGTCCAGCGAAACGTCCGGTGCGAAACGAATGCCGCCTTTCGCCGGGCCGCGGGCAATCGAATGTTGCACGCGATATCCCGTGAAAACCTCAATTCGACCGTCGTCGAGAACTACGGGAATGTTGACCGTCAATTCCATGGCGGGCGAGCGCAATACTTTGCGCATTCCATCGTCGAGCCTTAACAGTTCCGCGGCCTCATCAAAACGGTGGGCGGCAGACTCCCATGGATTAATTTCCTGATCGACAGACGGGGTCGTCGCTTCTAAAAGCATGGCGTGCAGTCTCCTGTGGGACTGAAAACGGTGTTGCCGGAAGCCGGGGCGTCCTCCTTCTCAATCGGGGAGAGGCGACGTGTATAAAATACGAATCCCCGCCGGGCATCCATTCTTAAACTGTCACGACTGGAGATCAGTTGCAAGCCACTGGCAACTTGTTTCGTATACCCAAAAGCTTTATCCTTCCCGGTAGAACAAAGAGCCGAACACGCGCGTCTACTCTTAGACCCGGCAAACCATCAATAGCTGATACACCATTGATCAGAGGAATTTTAAATGACACCTGACGAACGCAACATGCTTACCGATCTCGCCAACAAATTCGCCCAAACTCCTGCGCCGCCGCGAGATCCGGAAGCTGAGGAATTTATTCGTACACACATCGGCAATCGGCCCGATGCCCTGTACATGATGACGCAGACCGTGCTGGTCCAGAACATCGCGCTACAACGGGCGCAACAACAGATTCAGGACTTGCAACGCGGAGCACAGGTACAGCCTGCCGCGGCGGGCAGTTTCCTCGGCGGCGCGGCAGCTCCTCAGGGCGCGCCGCGTCCTCAGTATGCAGCGCCTCCCCAGTATTCGGCCCCCCAGCCGCAATATGCAGCTCCAGCCGCCCCGCCGTCCGGGGGAGGAGGATCCAGTTTCCTGCGAGGTGCGGCACAGACGGCCGCCGGGGTCGCCGCCGGCACGTTGGCCGTCGATGCCATTGGCTCGCTCTTCCACGGATTCGGAGGTGGAGGAGGAGGAATGTTCGGCGGCGGATCCGAGAGGCCTGTTGAAGAAATAGTGAACAATTACTACGACACGCCACAGGACGATTTGCGCGCGGACGATCGCGGCAACTACGACGACCGCACCGACTATTCGGACCAGAACGTAGACGACAACCAGAGCTACGACGACGGCTCAGATTTCGGCGGCGGCTTCGACGACAGTTCGGGCGGCGATTTTAACGTCTAAGGTGGAGCGGCCGCCTCGCGCGGCGCCGTCTGCCCTTTTTGATCTAGTGCGTGCTCACATTCAGCTCCAGGTCGTTCTGCTTGCTTGCCTCCTCTAGGCGGCGATCCAGATAGGCCTGTCTGCTTTCCGTGATGATCTTGCGGGCCTCGCGGGGCCCGCCCCATCCCTTGATCTCCGTTTTCGCGCCCTGCAGCTCCTTATATATGGAGAAGAAGTATTCGATTTCCCGCCGCACGTGGGGGAAAATCTGATCCATCGTGTGGATGCTGTCGAACCGCGGATTCCGGTTAGGCACCGCGAGAACTTTCTGATCATTCTCCTTGCTATCCACCATCTGCAGAAGGCCGAGCGGACGCGCCTCCATCATGCAGCCGGTGAAGCTGGGCTCATTCACGAGTACCAGAATGTCCAGCGGGTCACCGTCTTCCGCCAGCGTTCCCGGGATGAAGCCATAATCGCCCGGATAGTGCATTGGGGAGTACAGTGCACGATCGAGCCGAAAGACTCCTAAGTTGCCGTCGTATTCGTACTTGTTACTCGAGTTTTTCGGAATTTCGATAATGACGCGGACGAGCTCAGGGGAATCGGGTCCTGGATCGATGTCGTACAGCCTCACGCGTTCAGCGTAGCAGACGAACCGCTGCCGCCAACTTGCGAAAGGCCTGCTGTACTGATCGATCTCCCGTCACTCAGAATAGCTGCTGATACCTATGCACACGCCCAATCCGTTGATCGCTGCCGGGGTGATGGCTTCGACCGCCACCACCGATGCCGTTTACGTTTTATTTAGTTCGGCGGTAGCCGCCCGGCGGAGAATTTCGGCAGCGAGTTGGAGCAGTATCTGGTACCTGCTATCCGCTTTCGCCGTAATCAGCTACACCGGCAATCCGGTTTATGTGCTTTTTGCCGCCGCTGGATCATGGCTGGGAGCATTTGGCGCCGTGAGCTGGTTAACCCGCACGGACATCAAGGGTGGGTCGCAGAGAAAAGCGATCAGTCGTGATTAAAAGCGAACCGCGGATTCCGGCGTCCGCCGCCGGAATCCGCGGTTTCATTCTGAGAGGCAGAACAAAGGAAGACTACTGCGCCGGCACGAATTTCCACTGCTGATTATCGTCGCCGGTGCATGCGTTTTGCTGCACCCTCGCGCCGTTGTTTACCGAAGCGCCCGCAACTTCAACACAGAGGCCGCTGTTTTCCGGCTTGATATTGAAATACCCGTTCGAAGTAGGTACCGCGTTGAAAATCTGGTTGGTACCGCCCACCCATTTCCACTGCTGCAGGACTACGCCGTCGCCCGTTGCCGAAGGCCCTCCCCGGATATCGAGCTGCAAACCGCTTCCTTTCACCGTCACCTCATATCCGCCCGTTACTGACGAAAATTCGAACGTCTGATTAGCGGTATTGAGGCAGCTCCATTGCTGCGCTGGATCGCCGTTAAACGTCGCGCCCGCACCGCCCGTCATATCCAGGCATTTTCCGCTCAGCTTCGAGATTACGTAGACCCAACCGGTCGGCACTTCCGAGGATCCCGATGACGAATCTGATCCGCTTGCTTCAGCCGAGTTAGGATCGACCATTAGGCTCGACTCATCTACGGCTTCGAAATTGTCGCCCGTTACCTGAGTGAGCGCGTGCATCGTATCGTCGTCCCAGTTCAGATCTCCCACCCCCGACAGATGCCATGAGGTGCCGTTATCGGCCAGGATCATTCCATATTCCTTCAGCGCCGTCAAAATAACCTGCACCGGCGCTGGGAAACCGCTGATGTCATACGACGCCTTCAGCCGGAAGCGCTGGCCCATAGGCGGGTACTGGTCGCCCGTGAGCGAAGACGCGCTGCTTCGTGCCGGCCATATATGAGCGCCCCGCGTGTGGTCAATCGTAAAGCGCAAGGCATGATTGATGTGACCGGCGGATACCTCGTCGTACCGCACGAGACCGGGGAAAATCGGCAGACCGGCTGCATCGGCCGACTCATAGCCGTCCGCGCGAAGCGCATTCGAGTTCAATTTCCAGATCGCACCTGAGCCTGCCGACCAAGAAGATCCTGAACCGGTCAGGTTAAACAGTTCATAGAGGACACAATTCGTAGTGTCGATCAGGATCGCGTGGCGGTCAGAACCTTGCTCGATGTTCACATCGGACGGAATCGGGTACGGACCCGGGTCGCCGCTGTAGTAGAACGAAACCGGGTATTTGGGCTGTGTTCCGGGAACCAGGTTGTACGGCATGCCCCCGGTCACGATCGTGCCATGCCCGAAATCCGGGTGGAGCTTGTTGTTGGTTGCGTTCGCCGAAGCAACATAAGCCGCCGAGTTTGCATCGACGGGCAACTTGTCTATACGAGTGTTCCAGACGTTGTTTGCTGGGAAAACGGTGCAGCCGCCGATACTCGGAAGCTGCGCGAAAAGGCTGGCCGAACAGGCAGCGAAGATCGCTGGGATTGCAATTGAGAAGCGAATAGTCGTCTCCTTTATCCAGAAATTCACTTCGGACCGCCCCCAAGGGCGATGCGCTTTTTGGCACACCTCTCCCTCGGCGGTTTCGCACTCAAGAACAGCCTGAGAAGTGCCGCCCCAGGGGAAAACCCGAGCGGTCGAAAGAAAAATTATTGGCTTGTGAGAGAGCGTATCACAGGAAGGAATGATTCGCCTATAGGGAAATGAATGAATTTTATGTTTCCGGTAAAGTTTTATACATTTTCGGCGGCCCTAGAAGTTCTACCATTGTGCGTAAGTGGTAGATTGAAAAAGATGATTCGGCTTTACCCGTTACTACGAATTCTGCCCATCCTAGGGGCACTCGTATTTGCGTACCAGCAAGGAAGCGCGGCCCAGAACGGCGCCGCTCTATCCGGCGACTGGAAAATGGTTTCATTCAGCCCGGACGGCGGCGAAATTGCTTGGCGTCTCACGATACGCAACCAGGACGGCAAATATTCCGCGGCTGTCGCGTCTGAAGAGGGCGAAACTTCGTTGAAGGATTTCAAAGTCGAAGGCGACGATATTTCGTTTCACGTGCCGTATCAGGGCGACGACTACGCGATTAACCTCAAACTGTCTGGAGAAAAGCTGGTGGGAACGTGGTCAGGCAACGGGGATACCGGGGACACCAAAGGCGAGAAGGTCGCTACCCGCTGAACGCCTGTTTTACGCGCGCAAATTACGGATTATTCCGAGACAATCAGGATTTTAAACGTCCCCGGCAGAATCAAAGGTCGCGGGTGCGGATTGGAGGTGCTCGCTGGCGCCGCCGGTCCAAAACTGGCGGTGGCGAGGTAGATCTTATGCGTTTTCTCGTCCAGTGCCATGGTACGCGCGCCATCGGCGGTTGGTACGTTGCCGAGCACTGAGTAATCGTTCGGCCCGGTCTGCCGGACGGCCGTTAGCGTTCCGCTTTCGCCGTTCGAAGAGAACGCAAGCTTCGTGCGCGGGTCATAGGCGGCCGCATCAGGCCCTTCACCGATAGCCGGAGTCGCGACAATTTTGCCGGTATCCGCGTCGACGATCGCCATCATTTTGTTGTCGCAGACGGAGAACAACCGGCGGTTTTGCACGTCGATTGCCAGGCCCGAGGGCGATTCACAGGGCGCCAGCGGCCAGTGCGCCTCAATGCTAAGGCCCTTTGAGCCGATGCGCACGATCTCGCTCTTATCTTCGATGTTCGCGTAAAGGCTTCCTTTCCCGTCGCTGACCGGGAATTCAGGTCTTCCGCCAAGCTTAAGCGTCCCGGCAACTTCTCCGGTGGTTACATCAATAGCGGTAGCATCGTTGCTCCCTCCGTTAAACGAGAACACTCGCTTCGAGGCCGGGTCGTAGACAATCCCGTCCGGGTGTGTCCCAGTCTTCACCTTCTTTTCAAGCGCCAGAGTTTTCAGATTGAAGAAAATTACCTGGTTGGTCCCGCCATCGCTGATGAAGCCCGTACCGAGATCGTCCGCCACGGCAATGCCGTGGATGCGGCTCATGCCAGTGATGTGGCCGACCGGTTTATGGGAATCGAGATCGACCACCACAACCTCGGTTCCATGCGAGACATATAGTCTGCGGTTCTCGGAATCGGCGGTCAGGTAATCCCAGCCGCCGGTGCCGCCGATCTGAATGGATCCACTGACTTTATAGTTCTGCGCGAGGGCAGCCGGACAGACCGCGCCGGCGATGAGCAGCAGGGTCGATAACGTTCGTCCGATGTGCATGGGACCTCAGTCTAGCGTCCGGGTCTGAAAGATTGCTGAAAGCCAGACGCCGTCGACTGCGCAAGAGAACATCAGGCCGTCGTAGCCACTCGTCTGGTACGGGTTGTGTTTACGAAAATCCAGGCGTGCCGCACGTTCGTGAGGATGCTCGTGCTGCTGGCTGCAACCGCTGTCCAGATGTTTCCGCAGGCGCAAGCCAAGGCAGACCTGCAGCAGTCCTACGACGCTCTGGCTAGAAAAGATTACGATTCCGCCATCGCATTTTTCCGGGCGGCGCTGAAAACAGAGCCCGCCAACGCTGCCATCCATAAAGACTTTGCTTATACGCTGCTCAAAACGGGCGAGAATCGCCAGGCGCGAGACGAATTCGCGGCCGCGATGAAGCTCGACCCCAAAGACGAGTCGGCATCGCTCGAGTACGCCTTCCTCGCCTTCGAAACGGGAAAAGCCATCGAAGCCCGCCGCACCTTCGACGCTCTGAGGAAAAGCGGTACACCGGCAACTCGTACCACAGCGGAACAGGCATTCCAGAATATTGACCGCCCGCTTGCCGATGGAGTGGCCCGCTGGAAACAAATCCTGGCTGGTGCCGCGAATCCTGACGACATCTCTTTGTTCAGCGCGCATTGGGAGCTTGCGAACATAGCCGAACTTCGTGATGACCTGCCGCTGGCTGCGGACCAGTATGAGATCTGCTGGCATTTGAAGCCCGCGATGAGCGAAATCCTGCTGGCGCTCGCACGTGTATTGGGGCAACTCGGTCGCCTGGAAGACGCGCACGCTGCACTCCTTGCGGCATCCCGCTCACCGGCGCCGCGCACGGCCGAGCTTGCCAGGGAGCAGATGGATGCCCGCTATCCCTACCCTTATGAGTTCCTGAATGCGCTGCGGTTGGATCCGAACAATGTCGCCTTGCGCCGGGAGCTCGCCTTCCTGTATCTGGCAATGCACAACGAGCGGGAAGCAACAGATCAGTTCCAGCAGCTCTTGGCAGTCGCTCCCGGCGACGAAGCAGCGCGCCGGCAACTGGACGCGTTGAATCATCTCAAAACGCGTCCCGCCGTCGAGCCTTCAGTTCCGGCGCCGAAGGTAGATAGTAAGGCGCTGGGCGAGAAGAGTCTCGCCTTGGGGTATCTGGCTGATGCGATCCGCTATCTCCAGCAGGCGCACGAGCAGAACCCGGACGATCCGGAGGTCATGCTGAAACTCGGCTGGGCATACAACGAATCGAAGGACGATAGCGAAGCAATTGAATGGTTTGATCGGGCCCGGCATGCCGCTGATCCGGCGATTGCCGCAGAGGCTGCAAAGGCCTATCGCAATTTGAAAGGTGATGTGCAGCCCGCGGTCACCGTGTGGGCGTTCCCTATGTATTCGTTACGCTGGCACGATCTCTTCAGCTACGCGCAGATCAAGCGAACCATTCCGCTGCCAGGATTGAACGCGCTAAATCACCTGATATCGTTCTACGTTTCGACCCGCTTCTCAGGCGACGTAAAGAGCGGCTTGGAGGCCAGCGTCGCGCAGCCGCAATATCTTTCCGAAAGCTCGTTCATCTTCGGTGCCGGCGCTGCTTCAAAGACATGGCATCACTTAACGGGCTGGCTCGAAGCAGGCGAATCGGTCAACTATCTGCCGTTCCGCCGGGACGAAGCATACGCGATACCCGATTATCGCGGCGGCCTGAATTTCGCGAGGGGCTTCGGCCACCTGCTCGGCAGTCCCACGAGTGGGCTCTTCTACGAGACGGCAAACGATGCCATTTACGTCAGCCGCTTCGATAAAGACTGGCTGTTCTACTCGCAGCACCGCTCCGGGCGTACCTTTGCTGTGGGGGATGGCGCCTCTGTCCAGACGCTCTTTAACGTCAACTTCGTCCACGACCTGAAGAATCAGTATTGGGCTGAGACTTTGGAGATGGGTCCTGGGGTGAAGGTGCACCTCCCCTTCTTTCCGGCAAACGTTTACTTCGCGACGGACCTTCTCAGAGGCGTCTATCTCGATAACCGATACAACCCGCGCAAGCCGAACTACAACGACATCCGCGTGAGCTTGTGGTACGCGATTACCAAATGAAGAGTTTTTCGAGCGTCGCGGCCCTGGTATTGCTGGCCGCGTGCCCGCTTACTTCGCGAGCAACCACGTTCCGGGTCGATAAAGCAGACGCTGCCTCCTGGACGCGCATTTTCCAGTCGATCGGTATCACGCAAGACGAATCATCACGAGCCGGCATCATCGTCATCGGGCCTGAAAGCAAGGCCGATGCGGTTGCCCTGAGCGAGAATCACTTCGTTATCGTCGAAGGGCTCGGTCCGGCAGCGAAACTCACGGGGATTTCGGAGAAGCCGGACAAGCTGAATGTGCGCCAGATCTGCGATGTGCATGCATACGCGCTGGGAATCATCTGGCAACAGGCCGTGGAAATGCACGAGGCTGCTCTGCCCGGTAGTTTCGAGATATTTGCGAAAGAGAAATGGACGGGGGCGCCGGTGCTGGCAGGCAAGCGAACCGCCGCCGGCGCGCTCCTCTGGCTTGCTGCCGATCCGGGTGCGCGCGGGACCGAGCGTTTTCCCTATCTTCTGCAATCCCTCGCGGATCTAGGCTTGGCAATGCCTGTCCGCGCCACGAACCTTTGGGCATTCTTTGATTCCGCTTATCGCATCCGGGCTGATACCGATTACCTCGCTCGCCGCTGGCGCCAAGCCGGCATCAGCGCACTGCAGGTCGCAGCCTGGCACAACCTGGATGGCGATCCCACTCAGGACGAATATCTCAAGAATCTGATCGAAGCCTGCCACAGAAACGCCATTTTGGTGTACGCCTGGCTCGAGCTGCCGCATGTCAGCGACAAATTTTGGGCGGACCACGCTCAATGGCGCGAGAAAACCGCTGTTGGGCAGGATGCCCAGCTTGACTGGCGAAAGCTCATGAATCTGCAGAACCCGGAGTGCCGCGCCACTGTCTCGCACGACATTCACGCTTTGCTGCAGCGTTTTGATTGGGACGGTGTTAATGTCGCTGAGCTGTACTTCGAATCGTTGGAGGGTGCGAGCAACCCGGCGCGGCTTACGCCAATGAATGATGATGTACGCCGCGAATTTGCGAAGCTGAACGGCTTTGACCCTCAGCTGTTATTCGATCCGAAGTCGGCCTACTCGGCTCAGGCTCACCCGGACGCGCTGCGCAAATTTCTCGAGTACCGGGCAGACCTTACCGCTCGCATGCAGCGCGATTGGCTCGACGTCATTGAGGTGGACCGGCGTAAGAAGCCCTATCTCGACCTTGTACTCACACAGATTGATGATCGCTTCGAGCCCGGCATCCGTGATCAACTCGGCGCCGACACATCGATGAGTCTAAGCGCGGTACGCGAACATCACGGCACGCTGCTGGTGGAAGACCCCGCCACGCTGTGGGATGCAGGCCCCGAGCGCTATCGAAAGCTCGCTGGTGAATATGCGCGGTTGACGCGCGATCGCAGCGGCCTCGGTGTGGATGTTAACGTCGTCGACCGGTACCAGGATGTGTATCCGACCAAGAAGCAGACCGGGGTCGAACTCTTCCAACTGGTGCATGAGGCCGCCGCCGATTTCGGTAGGGTTGCGCTTTATGTTGAGAACTCACTCGAAAAACAGGATCTGGGATTGCTGCCCGTAGCGGCGTCGCTTGCTCGCGTGCAGCAGACTTCAGACGGCGCCATTGAGATCGAGAGCCCCGGCCAGGTTCGGGTACTCTCAAACGGACTGGCCAACGTGGACGGCAAGCCCTGGCCGGTTCAAAGTTCCGATAGCATTCTCGTCCCCTTCGGACAGCACACCCTCACCCCAGCCGCCGCGAAGCCGGCAGTAACGATAATTGATTTCAACGGCGAAGTTCGTTCGGCAGTTGTATCCAATAACGAGACTGACATTGCGTACGTGAGTGGAAGCAGGGCCATCGCTGTCCTCGAAAGACCCGTCTCGCTGATTGAAGTGGACGGCGAGATTTACCGCAAATCAGAGGCTGCGCAGATTTCACAGTCCATTATCTTGCCATCCGGCCAACACGTTGTTTCGTTCCATCGCTAAGCTCAGGCAGCCCTTGCCACGATGCTAGAGTGAGAGTTCAAAGCAACTCGCCAACGGAGCTTCTTATTGCGATGTTTTGTCACGGGCTGCGCGGGATTCATAGGAAGCAACTTAACCGACCGCCTGCTCGCACTTGGAAATGATGTTATAGGGTACGATAACTTCTCAACGGGTCAGCGTTCCTTCCTTTGTCAAGCCTTCTCTCATCGGCGCTTTCAGTTGATCGAGGGAGATTTACTGAATCCGGACAAGCTGACCGTGGCTATGGGGGGTTGCGAGATTGTTTTTCATCTCGCGGCGAATGCCGACGTGCGGTTTGGGACGGACCACCCGACGAAAGATCTACATCAGAACACGATCGCGACCGTAAACGTTCTGGAAGCCATGCGCGCAAACAATATCCGCCGCATTGCCTTCGCATCCACCGGATCGGTTTACGGCGAAGCCGAAGTCTTCCCTACGCCCGAAAACTCCTCTTTTCCCGTTCAGACCTCGCTCTATGCAGCCTCTAAGCTCGCCGCCGAAGGCTTTATTCAGGCCTACTGCGAAGGGTTCGGGATGCAAGGCTTCATTTTTCGCTTCGTCTCTATTTTGGGCGAGCGTTACAGTCACGGGCACGTCTTCGACTTCTACAAACAACTCCGCGCTCACCCCGGCTACCTCGATGTTCTTGGAAACGGCAAGCAGCGCAAATCATATTTGTATGTCGAGGACTGTATAGACGCCATTCTCTGCGTGATCGAGCAGGGAAGCGCCCCAGTGAGCATATTCAACCTTGGCTCCGATGAATACTGCCAGGTGGACGACTCCATTCGTTGGATCTGCGAAGAGCTGCACGTAAAGCCCGAGCTGCGATACGCGGGCGGCGATCGCGGCTGGATCGGGGACAACCCATTCATCTTCCTGGATTGCTCGAAGATTCGTTCTTTGGGTTGGCGTCCTAAATTGAGCATTCGCGAGGGCGTGGTGCAGACGGTGCGTTATCTCGCGAGCAACCCCGATCTTCTTGAGAAGCGCGCATGAGCGTCCTGAACGGCCGGGGAATTCTCGTCACCGGTGGCAGTCTCGGAATCGGCCAGGCCGTGGCGCTGGCCTGTATCAAGGCGGGAGCGCATGTCGCAATCTGCGCGCGTAACCCAGGCGACCTTGAAGCCGCTAAATCCGCGCTGCAGGACTCTGCCTCAAAGCATCAACGCGTTCTCGCAAAGCCGGTGGATGTATCCCTACCCGCCGCCGTGAGCGCTCTCATTGAGTGGCTTCGGGAAGAAGCGTTCCCGCTCACCGGGCTGGTAAATGCGGCTGGAATCCTCGGACCCGCCGGCGCGCTCGATGAAGTTTCTATTGACCAGTGGATCGCCACGATCCAGGTGAACCTGATTGGAACGATGCTTCTCTGTCGCGCCGTTCTGCCGCTGTTCCGGCGACAGGGTTATGGCAAGATTGTGAACTTTTCTGGGGGCGGCGCTACATCGCCGCGACCGCGATTCAGCGCATACGCCGCATCAAAGACGGCGATCGTCCGGCTGACGGAGAACCTCGCGAAGGAAGAGGAGGAGAACGGAGTTCGCGTCAACGCCATCGCTCCGGGCGCCGTGAACACGCGCATGCTGGATGAGGTCCTGAATGCCGGCGCAGCGCACGTAGGCGAATCCGCGTATCAGGATGCGTTGAGACAGCAGCAGAGCGGGGGCGCGCCCGCCGCGCGTGCGGCAGATCTGTGCATTATGCTGCTCGGCCCGGCGAGCGACGCAATCACAGGCCGGCTCCTCAGCGCGGTTTGGGATCCGTGGCCCTCGCTCGCCGCGCACGCACAGGACTTGATGACAACCGATATTTATACGCTGCGCCGCATTGTTCCAACAGATCGGGGTCTTAGCTGGGAATGATGTCGAGCGAGTTGCGTTTTGCCGTTATCGGATGCGGCCTGATCGGGCAGAAACGCGCCAAAAGCGCGCTGGGCCAGGCCTCTATCTCGGTTTGCTGCGATAGTGTGCCCGCCAAAGCTGAAGCGCTTGCCCGCGGTCATGGCGCAGCGGTCGAGACTAACTGGCAGTCGGCTGTCGTCCGCGATGACGTAGACGCGGTGTTTGTCTGCACCACCCACAATCTGCTGGCGCCTATTGCGGAACGCGCGGCGCTGCACGGCAAGCATGTCTTGATTGAAAAGCCGGGCGCGCGCAGGGCCTGCGAGTTGGACGCCGTTGCCGCAGCAGCCCGGAAGCGCGGTGCCCGTGTCCGGGTCGGCTTCAATCATCGTTATCATCGGGCGTTTCAGAAGGCGCGCGAGATTTACGAATCGGGCGTAGCCGGTGATCTGCTCTTTATTCGCGCTCGCTATGGCCATGGAGGTCGAATCGGCTACGATCGCGAATGGCGCGCCATCCCTGAGCTTTCGGGCGGCGGCGAAGCAATCGATCAGGGAATACATCTCATCGACCTGGCCCGCTGGTTCCTCGGAGATCTGAAATTCGTCAGTGGACGAGCGCCCACTTACTTCTGGAACATGCCGGTGGAAGACAACGCATTTTTTCTGCTCGAAACCGATTCTCAACAGGTGGCTTTCCTGCACGCAAGCTGGACGGAGTGGAAGAATTTGTTCTCATTTGAGATCTGTGGGCGCATGGCGAAACTGGAGATCACGGGATTAGGCGGCAGTTACGGGACCGAACGCCTGGCCCACTATCAAATGCTGCCCGAGATGGGCCCTCCCCCGGCCACCATCTACGAGTTCCCTATGCCCGATAATTCATGGGAACTCGAGCTGGCAGACTTCATCAACGACATTCGATTGGGGCGTGAGCCCAGACCTTGTATTCACGATGCGCAAGCGGCTTTAAGGCTTATAGAGCCGCTCTACGCCCCGGCGGCGCGATGATTATTACCCGAAGTCCGTTGCGTATTTCCCTGGGAGGAGGCGGGACCGATTTGCCTTCTTACTATCGCGAATTCGGCGGGTTTGTAATATCGGCGGCTATAGATAAGTACGTCTACATTACGCTGCACCAAACCTTCTTCGAAGACCTGATCATCAAATACTCGCAGTTAGAACGCGTTAAGAAGCTGGACGAGATACAGCATCCCCTGATCCGCGAAGCGCTGCGGCTCGCCGATCAGGAGGCAAGTTACCTCGAGATCACGAGCATGTCGGATATCCCCGCCGGGACAGGTCTCGGCTCGAGTGGAAGCTTTCTTACCGCCCTGCTGCACGCCCTGCATATCCATACCAAGACGATCGTGCCTAAGCAGCAGCTTGCAGAACAGGCATGCCACATCGAAATCGACCAATTACAGGAATCCGTCGGCAAGCAGGATCAGTACATCGCTACCTTTGGAGGCATCACCTGCTTTGAGTTCTGCCCCGACGATACCGTCACCGTGGCGCCGCTGAAGATCAGCAATGAGACGCTCGCCAATCTGGAGGACAATTTGGTGCTGTTCTATACCGGGTACACACGCTCCGCTTCAGAGATCCTGCGCGATCAGGACACGCGAAGCAAACGGCGGGATTCAGCCATGGTCGACAACCTGCACTTCGTGAAGAAACTCGGTTACGAGAGTAAGGACTGCCTGGAGGCGGGAGATTTGCACGCCTTTGCGGAAATCATGCACACTCATTGGGAACATAAGAAACGCCGGTCGGACAATATGAGTAATGATCTGATCGATGGATGGTACGATCTTGCGCGCGCCAACGGAGCGCTGGGCGGGAAACTAATTGGCGCGGGAGGCGGTGGCTTCCTGATGTTTTACTCAGAGGATAAAACCCGTTTGCGCCACGCCATGAGAGAGGCGGGTGTACGCGAAGTGCGCATGCGGTTCGATTTCCAAGGCACAATGCTTGTAACCCAATCGTAGCTTTCAGAAATTCTGACCCATGCTGCCATGTGCGATTCTCTGCGGAGGCTTGGCCACGAGGCTCCGCCCAATTACAGAAAAAATCCCCAAGAGTCTGGTCCCCATCGCGGATGAACCGTTTCTGGCACATCAGCTCAGGCTCCTTCGCACGGGCGGGATCAATGAAGCGGTACTCTGCGTTGGTCACCTGGGGGAGCAGATACGTGCGTTCGCTGGTGATGGGCGCCAATTCGGCATGAAGATCTCATACTCTTTCGATGGCGCGCGGCTGCTCGGAACAGCGGGCGCTATCCGCAAGGCGCTGCCCTTTCTTCCGGAGTCGTTCTTTGTTCTGTACGGCGATTCTTATTTGCCTTGTGACTACGCCGCCGTTGCTGAGGTCTTTTCGGCCGCTCGTAAACGCGGGCTCATGACCATCTACCGCAACGAAGGCCACTACGATACGAGTAATGTTCATGCGAAGGATGGCGTGATTCTGCGCTATGACAAGCGCAACAAGACCCCGGAAATGCAGTTTATCGATTACGGCCTCGGAGTCTTCCAACGCTCTGTTTTTCTCGAACTCCCTGCGGGCGAGGTGGTGGATTTGGCAGACGTGTATCAAAATCTGCTCAAAGCTCGAGACCTGGCCTGTTATGAAGTGAAGCAGCGCTTCTACGAGATCGGCTCCGAGGAAGGCATTCGGGATTTGGAACAGTACATCGGGCAAGCATGAGTTTCGCGCAACAGTTTTTGACGGAGGTTCAGGAGATCACGCGCCAATTGGATGCTCCAGCCATTGAGAAGATGGCTGAAACGCTTGCCGGGGTGAGAGAACAGGGCGGAAGACTTTTCATTTTAGGTGTCGGCGGAAGCGCGGCGAATGCATCGCATGCTGTAAACGACTTTCGCAAGATCGTCGGCCTCGAGACCTATGCACCAACAGATAACGTATCGGAACTGACGGCTCGCACCAACGACGAAGGCTGGGAAACGGTATTCGAGCAATGGTTGCGCACCAGCAAGTTAAAGCGCACGGACGCGCTGCTCATATTCTCAGTGGGCGGCGGCAATCTTGAAAAGCAGGTAAGTCCGAATTTAGTTGCCGCCTTGCAATATGGTCAGTCGGTCGGCGCAAAGATACTTGGCATTGTCGGACGCGACGGCGGCTTTACCGCCAAGGTCGCCGATGTCTGCGTCGTGATCCCGACTGTGTCTCAGGCTCACGTCACGCCGCACTCTGAAGCATTTCAGGCCGTTGTCTGGCATCTGCTTGTTTCACATCCGCGGTTGAAAGCCGCGCAAACGCGTTGGGAGTCCATTTAGCGCAAAATGCCGGGTCGCCGCGCCGTATTTCTCGATCGTGATGGCGTGCTCAATGAGTCAGTCGTACGCGACGGTAAGCCTTACCCGCCGGCGTCCCTGGCTCAAGTTGTCATCGTGCCCGATGCGCTCGCTTCTCTGCGCCGGCTGAAAGACCACGGCTTCTTACTGCTGGTTGTTACGAATCAGCCGGACGTGCGGCGCGGGAGCACAACACAAGAGCAAGTTAATCAGATTCACCGTTTCCTCTCCTCGCAGCTTCCTTTGGATGACTTCTTTGTTTGTTACCACGATGACAGCGATGCGTGCCGGTGCCGCAAGCCCCGTCCAGGATTGATCGAAGCCGGTGCTGCGGCGTATCACGTTGATGTGGCTAGCAGCTTTCTGGTGGGTGACCGCTGGCGTGACATTGAGGCCGGAGTTGCCGCTGGCTGCCGGACCATTTTTATCGACCGTGGTTATAATGAAAAAAACTCGAAGCTCGCCGCTGACATAACTGTGTCTTCTCTGTCTGGGGCGGCTGACTGGATTCTCGAACAGAAGGCGCATCCAACTGAATTCCCTGGCTAACTTGACTGTGCAGATTTTCGCGGATGGAGCGAATCTCGTTGACATGCGCGAGTTGTATCGCGAACCATTAATACGCGGCTTCACGACGAATCCCACACTTATGCGCCAGGCCGGAATTGTCGATTATGAAAAGTTTGCGCGCGAGGTAATTTCCTATATCCCGGACCGGCCCATTTCTTTTGAAGTTTTCTCCGATGAATTCCGGGAGATGGAGCAGCAGGCGCTCAAAATTGCAAGCTGGGGCGAGAACGTGTTCGTCAAGATTCCCGTTACCAATACACGTCGTGAGTCGTCGGTCCCACTCATCTGCCGGCTGTCTCAAAAAGGCGTGCGGCTCAATGTTACTGCCCTGCTGACGCTTCAGCAGGTACGCGAAGTGGCCGCTGCTATGAAAAGCTGCCCGGCAGGATATATATCCGTGTTCGCCGGGCGAATCGCAGATACGGGCCGGGATCCGGTTCCGGTTATGAGTGATGCGCTCGATACCATCGCGGAACATGAAAACCTGCAGCTTATGTGGGCGAGCCCGCGCGAACTCTTGAACGTTTTCCAGGCGGATGCCATCGGATGTCACGTGATCACCGCAACGAAAGACATTCTCCGAAAGCTCAGCTTGGTGGGAAAAGATCTGGACGCCTACTCCCTCGAAACGGTAAAGATGTTTCGCGATGACGCCGTGAAGGCCGGATTTTCCATCTAATAGTGTGTCGAGCGTTGCAAACGCCTGGCTGGGCAAGTTCTCTTCGGTCGCCTGAATCGACCCGGTAGTACCCATGGCATCAGCAGCAATCAGGCATCGGCGTGCGGCAGTCGGGCGCACATTCCAACAATGCCCAATCTGTCAATCGACATATCTCGAGTACGAATTCGTCGTCGATAAGTCGCCGGTTTGTGGCTGTCAGGATTGCGGCTTAGCCTTTCTCAATCCGCAGCCGCTGGAAGAAGCACCCGATGCCTCGGGTAGTCAAACACTGAGTGACTCGGCCCTGCGTGTACACGAGACAAATGCCGCGGAACGTATCGATGAACTTATCGCGTATTCGGGGACTCATCAGGGTCCGATTCTTTTGATCGGATCCGACGCGCAGCTCGTAGCAGCGGCTCGTGAGCGCGGCTTCACTGTTCACTGCTTCACTCCGGCGGAATTCGAATCCAAGCCTGTCGAAGATCTGCCCGTGCCGTTCCAGGCATGTTTACTCTTTTGTTCTCTGGAGAAGGTGCGTGACCCTCTAGGAACCCTAAAAAAGGTCCGGTATGTCCTGCGGTCGAACGGCTCCTTGATGGTCGTCTCGCCGACTACCGACAGTAGCGCCGCCAAGCGGTTTGGTAGTTCCTGGTGGGTCTTCAGCAGATCGAATCTGTTCTATTTCTCGGTCGATACGCTGCAGAATCTTCTCATCAAAGCCGGTTTCGGCGATCCGCTGATTTCTCCGGACAGGAGCCTGGTGTCACTGAACTATCTTCGGCACCGGCTCGATGAGAGCCCGAGAAAGTCCTGGAGATACCGCTGGATGAGGCGCGCCACCTCACTCAGTCCGGTGCTGCGAGATCAGGCTTTCCGCATTCCTTACGCTCGCACTCGGATTCTTGTCAGGCCCAAGCCGATACCGGCTAAGCCGGTGCTTTCCGTCATCGTGCCCGTCTATAACGAAGCGCCGACGTTCGTGGAACTGATTGAGGAACTGCTCGCCAAGACAATTGAAGGCGTCGACATAGAAATCATCATCATTGAGAGCAACTCGAGTGATGGAAGCAGAGATCTGGTTCTTCGTTACCAGGCGCATCCGCGCGTGCGCGTGATTTTGGAAGACAAACCGCGAGGCAAAGGCCATGCCGTACGCGCCGGTCTGAAGATTGCACAAGGGGATGTCATCCTTTTTCAGGACGCTGATCTTGAGTACGATCTGAATGACTACGACGCCCTGATCGCGCCTATTCTGCAGTACCGGAACAACTTTGTTCTCGGATCGCGCCATAACGCCGGCAGAAACAATTGGAAGATCCGAAAATTTGAGGACTCGCCCGGCTTGGCTACCTTCTTCAACTTCGGCCATCTGCTGTTTCTCACGATCTTCAACACCTTGTATTCGCAGCGGCTGAGCGATCCCTTCACCATGTTCAAGGTGTTCCGCCGCGAATGCCTTTACGGCCTCAGTTTCGAGACGAACCGGTTTGACTTCGACTATGAGATCGTCATTAAGCTGCTGCGCAAGGGTTATAAGCCGCTCGAACTCCCCGTGAATTACACATCCAGGTCGATCAGCGAAGGCAAGAAGGTCACGATGTTTGGTGATCCGATCACCTGGATACGCGCCATGCTCAAATTCCGCAACACTCCGCTGTACGAGCAGGATCGAAGCGCATAATCGCAATCCCCGCCATTTAACCACTGTGTTTGTAAGCGACTCACCGCGCGATATCGCGGTACTCTGCGGGTGGTCCGCTACGATGAAAATAGTCCATGAATGTCTCTTCCGTTGACCTTAAGAAGACGGTCAACCTGCCTCGCACTACGTTCGAAATGAAGGCGAATCTGCCCACAGCCGAGCCTAAAATGCTCGAGCACTGGCAGACAACGAACCTATACGAGCGAATTCGCAACGCGCGCGCCGGCCGCCCCATGTACGTTCTGCACGATGGCCCCCCGTATGCAAACGGTAATATCCACCTGGGCACCGCGTTCAACAAAATCCTGAAGGACTTCATCGTCAAATCGAAGACCATGGCCGGCTTCGATGCGCCATACGTGCCGGGTTGGGACTGCCACGGCCTGCCGATCGAGTTTAAAGTTGATCAGGAACTCGGCAAACGGAAGGCCACCATGTCGATCCCCGCGATTCGGGCCGCCTGCCGTTCGTACGCCGCCAATTTTGTCAACATCCACCGCGTGGAGTTCAAAAGGCTCGGAGTTTTCGGCCAGTGGCACGATCCCTATCTGACGATGAGCGCCGATTACGAGGCGGTCATCGCGCAGGCCTTCGTTGATTTTCTAAGCCTCGGGTATGTGTACAAGGGCATGAAGCCCGTTCATTGGTGCATCAAAGATCGGACCGCGCTCGCCGAAGCCGAAGTGGAGTACGAAGACCACGCCAGCCCCACCATCTACGTTCGCTTCAAAATGGTGTCGGACCCCGGCACACTCGACCCGGCACTTGGCGGACAGGATGTTTCGGCGTTGATCTGGACAACCACGCCTTGGACCATCCCGGCAAATCTGGCCATCAGCTTCAATCCGAAGTTTGAATACGTTGCCGTCGATACGCCACAGGGCATTACGATTGTTGCCGAAGGTTTGTTGCCGCAAGTCTCCGAGGCGCTCGGCTGGGACCGGACTGTTATCGCGCGCTTCCCAGGAACAAAACTCGAACGCGCCGTATTTCGGCATCCGTTTATCGAGCGGGACTCTCTCGGCCTTTTGGGCGATCATGTCACGCTCGAACAGGGAACCGGAGCGGTTCATACCGCGCCCGGCCACGGGCAGGAAGACTTCGTTGTCTGCCAGCGTTACGGCATTCCTGTTTACTGCCCGGTAGATGCTGCCGGGCGCATGTTCCACGCGGAAGGCGCTCCTGGAAGACTACCGGAAGAGTTGGTCGGCAAGACGGTATGGGAAGCGAATCCGGTCGTCATCCACCTGCTCGAAGAACGCGGCGCGCTTGCCGGTCACGCACGGCTGGAACACAGTTATCCGCACTGCTGGCGCTGTCATACCGCGGTAATTTTTCGCGCAACCGAGCAGTGGTTTATCGGCATGGACCGCCAGAACCTTCGCAGCCGTGCCCTGGAAGCGATTCGCAATGTGAAATGGCACCCTTCTTGGGGCGAAGAGCGGATGTCCAACATGATTGCATCGCGCCCTGATTGGTGCATCTCGCGCCAGCGCGTGTGGGGCGTGCCGATCACCGTCTTTTATTGCGAGAATTGCGCGGAGCCTTTCACCGACAAGCGCGTCCTCGCCAACGTAGTCCGGAAGTTTCGCGAACACACTTCGGATATCTGGTACGCCGAAACCGCCGAGCAGCTTATGGGCGAGTGCTACCAATGTGCCCGCTGCGGCAGCACATCGTTCCGCAAGGAAACCGACATCCTCGATGTGTGGTTCGATTCGGGCTCGAGTCACCTGGCCGTGCTGAACCGCGAGAGCGGCCTCCCGTGGCCGTCGGACATGTACCTGGAGGGCGGCGATCAATATCGCGGCTGGTTCCACAGCTCGCTATTGATCGGTGTGGCGCTGAAGAACCAGTCCCCGTACCGCGAATGCGCTACTCACGGCTGGACGCTCGACGCTCAAGGCCGCGCCATGTCGAAGTCTCTCGGCAACACGGTGGAGCCGGATAAAGTGGTCAGCCGTAAGGGAGCGGATCTCCTTCGCCTCTGGGTTGCATCCGTCGATTTCATGGAAGACGTTCGCATGTCGGACGTAATTCTGGACCGGCTTTCTGAAGCCTACCGCAAACTGCGAAATACGTTTCGCTGGATGCTTGGCAATCTCAACGACTTCGATGCCTCCCGCCACGCAGTCGAGGGCAGCGAACTGGCCGGCATGGATGCCTGGATTCTGGTTCGCGCTGAAGACGTAGTCCGCCGTTGCCGGGCCTCGTACGAGGAATACGAATTCCACAAAGTCTATCGCGCCGTCTACGACTTCGCGATCACGGACCTGAGCGCTGTGTACTTCGATATTTCGAAGGGCGATCACCTCTACACCGCCGCTCCCGCTTCCCACGAGCGGCGCAGTGCGCAGACAGCCCTGTACCGCCTGAATTACGCCTTGGTGCGTTTGTTGGCCCCGATTCTCGCCTTCACTTGCGAAGAGGTTTGGCGTCATTCAAACCTGCCGGAAGGCTCGCCTGAAAGCGTCCACATCGACTTTCTTCCCCAACCCGATGAATTGACCGTTGGATTGACTCCTGAACTGCGCGAGCAGGCCGCCGAATGGGAACAATTGGTTCCCGTGCGAGATGAAGTTCTGAAGGCTCTCGACCGTGCGCGCGAAGCTAAGTTGATCGGATCGTCGCTCGATGCAGCCATCAAACTCGCTGCCGGTGGTGAACTCTTTGCTCTGCTCGAGCGGCATTCAAATGAGCTTCCAACCTGGTTCATCGTCTCTCAGCTCGAGTTGCTTCCCTCCTCAGGAGTACTCGAAATCAGCGTGGAGCGTGCACGCGGCGATAAATGCGAACGCTGTTGGAAATACACGATGGATGTGGGAAGCGATCCCGGCTTTCCAACTGTGTGCGCCAATTGCGCGCGCATTTTGCCGGAATTTCTCACGTAAGTGCCGCGGATGATGAATGCGCCGCGCTCTGTCCTTTGGAAGTTCGGTCCACTCGCAATCGCGGCTGTGGTCGCGATCGCGGACCGTCTCACTAAGATCGCAATCCAGCATCGGATGAGCCCGCTCGATGCTCTTCCGGTCATCCCCGGCTGGCTCCGGATCATCCACACTGAGAACCCCGGCGCCGCGTTCGGTATGCTGGCCGATGGCAACCCGTGGCTGCGCAGCGGCATCTTAGTGGGTGTGTCTGGCTTGGTTCTGGTGTTCGTCGCGTTTGGCCTTTGGAGCGGGAAAAGCAGCTTCACCAGCGCGTTGACCCGGTTCGCTCTCGCCTTGATCCTCGGAGGCGCTCTTGGAAACCTTTACGATCGAATTGTCCACGGAACGGTGACTGACTTCATTGAGGTGTATCGCGGCGGATGGTCCTTCCCCGCCTTCAACGTTGCCGATAGTGCCATCACGGTAGGCGCAATCCTTCTGATGTTCGATCTGGCTCTCCCGGGACGCAAACACGCTCGCCAACCCGCCAGATTGGCGGAGAAGCGCTAAAGATGTATCCCAAACTCATCGAATTTGGTTCGTTCTATATCCCCACCTACGGCGTTCTGGTTGCGCTCGGTTTCCTCGTCGGCCTGTTCGTGACCACGCGTCTGGCCCGGCGGGCGCGAATGCCATCTGAACAGATCGCCAACCTTGCAATTTACTGCGCTATCGCCGGCATCGCCGGTGCGAAGCTGTTCATGTTCCTTTTCGACTTCCGCGATTACCTCCGCGATCCGGGCCAGATCTTCACGTTGGAGACACTTCAGGCCGCTGGGGTATTCCATGGCGGCTTTATTGTTGCCCTGCTATTCGCGCTGTGGTTCATGCGAAAGCATGCGCTGCCGGGTCTTGCAACAATGGATGTTTTTGCTCCCGGCGTTGCGATCGGTCAGGCTATCGGCCGCATCGGGTGCTTTGCCGCGGGCTGCTGCTGGGGAAGAGAATGCAGTCTACCCTGGGGCGTTCGCTTTCGCTCTGATTTCGCAGCGCCGGTGCCGCTCGGCAAGACGCTTCATCCCGTGCAACTTTACGAATCGGCCGCCGATCTTCTCATCTTCCTCGTTCTTTACGCGCAAGCAACCCGGAGGCACCCCGCCGGACAGATCATTGGCATGTACCTCGTTTTGTACTCCGCGGCTCGATTCATCATCGAATTCTTCCGGGTTCATGAGCAGGCGTTGGTCGGGCCTTTTTCGCTGACCCAATGGATTGCGTTGGCCTTATTCGCGCTTGGTGCGGCACTCCTCGTCTACCTGCGACGCGCTCCCTCGCCCACCCGGCCGGAACGCGCTCCCGCGCACGCCTAAAATCCGGTTTTGTCACAGCAAAATCGGCCTGCCCGTGTCTGCATCCAGACACTGCGAGAAACGAAACTGAATCGACTCCTCCCCACGTCAATCTTTAAATGGTAGAGTAGAAAACCAAGTTGGGGGCGACTACGCCGTGACTCTCCATACTCTACCTGTGCGACCAGTCTGCCACGCTGCCGTCGCGTTTCTTGTGTTCCCTTTTCTTTCCCTGGTACCCGCGTTTGGTGCCGATACGCCTCTGGGCGATCTTAGCGCCCAAGTCCGGCAGCACGAGTCTGTCGGCGACCTCGCTGGCGCTAAGTCTCTCCTGCAGGAGGCTTTAGCGCAACCCGGCAGCACCGCCGCCGCGCAGAACCTGGCAGAGTTCCTCGACCGCCACCACGATCCCGGTTGCCGCGAAGCCTACCTTAAGTGGGCGTCCGTCGAGACGGATCCGGGCAAGCGTCAACTGGCCTTGCGGCAGGCCGTCCTGATCGATTTCATGAACGGCAAGAGTTCGGACCTACAGAGCGATCTTGTTCTCTACCGTTCCGCAGGCGGTACGGACCTGTCGGCCCCTCCCTCGCCGTCGGCGAAGCTCTCCGGCTACTCGTATATCCTGATCCCCGGCCCGCTGCACTCGTTCGCGCGCATGGCGGCTCTGACCCCTGATCTTGCGCCCGAGGAACTTCTGGCGGCGCTCGCCCGCAACGTGGTGACAAACGGGTACGAGGCTTCCGGAAACGAGCTGCTGCAGCAGACCGAGTATCTGCGCTTGCTGGTCCGCTACATCGGACAGGCCCGCGAGTTGCAGGCGATGGCCAATCGCGATCGCAAGATTGTAATCCCCACTTGCGATAGCGACGAAACCGGCAATCTGCTTAAAGTCCTTGGCTACCGCATGCGTGGATCGTGCGGCTCGGATATTGTCCTCGAAACCGTCAACCCCACACGAGCGTTCCTGACCGTCGATTCTGGCTTCCCTCTGACACAGCTCGAGCAGGATCTGCGCGCCAACCACAAATTTGAATTGAGCTACGCTCCCACACAAATCCCGGTTCTCTATTCGGCCGATTACTGGATCGCCGCCCTGGGCAGGCAAGCCGATTTCCTGGATGGCTTCCTGTCGGATCCGTCCCTCTGCCGCTTGTACCTCGGGCTTTCTCATCTGGATCATGCGACCGCCGAGGCGCTTCGCAGGCAGGCTGCGCCGGGCCGCCTCAAAGTGTACGCGCACGTTCTCGATTTCTTTGGCGGCATGTTCCAGATCCGCAATGGCGCGGCCGTGGTACCGGGGTCACCAAAGGTATGGACCTCCATGGTCGGAGTTTCACCAAGCAATCCGGGGGCTTTCTTTGAGCGCCTGATGGAGACCGACGATGGCTGGATGGCTAGTTATTTCGATGCTCTCTCGCGCATCAATGGTCCCGCGGCTGATTACCTTACCCAATCTGACCATCTGCGCCGGTATTACGACGCCTTGCGCGGGAAGATCACCAGCCCGGGACCGGCCCGTCCGGTCTTCCGGTCTAGTACAGAGCTGATGCTGCTTACTACGTCTCTGCGCATTGGCCCTGAAGGCCAGCCTTCAATCCCAGGCAACCTGGACGTCTGGCGCAGCCTTTTCATAAAACATCCGCACGGCAAATACGATGGCAGGCTGACTCGATCTGCGGCCAGCTGGCACTCGAAAGATGATCTGATCGAGGC
The DNA here is from genome assembly GCA_019233375.1 of Acidobacteriaceae bacterium. Classification (GTDB taxonomy): domain Bacteria; phylum Acidobacteriota; class Terriglobia; order Bryobacterales; family Bryobacteraceae; genus Bog-105. The sequence continues at coordinate 111 of JAFAMM010000276.1, read as the reverse complement.
ACTCTTCGGCCTGAGCCGCAAAACGGTGGAGAACGAACCGCTGCAGATGTTCCTTGCGCTCAGCGATATCGATCGCGATCGGACCAAGCCTATCTCGCCGGCGCTAGCCTC
>JAFAMM010000197.1 GCA_019233375.1 Acidobacteriaceae bacterium | reverse complement strand
AAATCCGCCTCATAATCGTGGTACACGCCGTAAATCGGCGACTCCGCTATCGCGTGAGGAACCTCCGCCGCGAGCGCTTCAGCGTAAAACCGGCTCCACAATCCCGGTAATTTGGCGCTCTCGGGCCTCTCTTCATCCTTGTTTACGGTACGCACTGTTGTACCCGCGACCAGAAACGCGGAGAGCTGCTTCATCTTCGGCTCAATAGTCATGTGACTCAGCCGCTTACCGTATCACAAGCGCGCTAACTCATACCAAGCCGGCGCGTTCTGCCCGAGCACGAAGCTGGTCGTCAGGAACTCTTGCGGCGCCCTCCCAGTCGCGCCGCAAGCAGCAGGCCGCCCACAAACATGAGCCCGAGTGCCGCCGGTTCGGGAGCGCTCGTAACCAGGTTGGTCTGAAGATAACCTGCCGTAGATGCCGCTGTGGCGGATGCCGTTGACGACGCCGTTATAACGCCGAACAACCCGTACACCTGATTGCCGATGCCGGCATTGAAGTAAACTCCGCTAGGATTCGCCTTCGGGTTGTTATTGCCGGCTTCGATGGCCCAAAGAAACGGGTTTACCAGCGGATGCCCGCTGCCGTCCGAAAGCGTTCCCAGAAACACTCCCGTCGTGCTGTAGGCGTTGATTTCGCCGTTGCCGAAGTTCCCGATCAGCAAGTCGTTGCTAAACGCGCCAAAGCTCTTGGGCGCAAGAGTCACGCCCCACGGCGCGTTCAACTGCCCGCCCGAAATCAGCGTGGACCAGGTGCCTTTTGCCAGATCATAGACCGCGACATACCCCAGCCCGGCACCCATCTGTGCCATCCCGTTTGACGGATTGAATTTGGCGTATTCCACATACAGCTTTCCACCAATCACCTGCGAATTGAAAGGAGAGTAGCCGCTCGGGATGCTCGAATCTCTCAACGTGCCCGTCATCGTGAAGCTGGTGTTATAGACATCAACGCCGCCGCCAGGCACGAAATTAGCCGCGTATAGAAAATTAGATCCACTCACGGCGCCGATCCCTAAACCGGTGTAGATTGCTCCGGGCGTCGTCGCAACAACGCTGGCGGTCGTTCCCGACGTCTTCCCCCACGCGTCGATCGTCCCGGCCAGCGTGTCAAAGATGAAGAACGGACTTCCGGTAAATCCTGCGCCCCCTGAAAACACCTGACCTGTGGGACCGGTCGGTATCCCGGTGGTCGGCGGAACGGTAACGACCAACCCTAGCTTTGTGCCGTCTCCCGTATAAAGCGTAGACGTGTTGCTCCCCTGATTCGAAACCCAAATCGGGCTCGTTGCGCTGAATGACATTCCCCAGGGGTTCTTAAGGTCGGCGTCGTACGTTACCGAGCTCGCAGCCAGTTGCACCGCCGCCGCCCCGAGTAACGCAAGTAAGCTGAGGCACACTTTCATTAGACAACCTCCTTTAGCCAACCTGATAGATGCGCGGGCGAACTTTGCGGCGGATCTTTTCTTGTAAAAAAAACGTGCGGATTTTGTTCAGCCGCCGTTTTCCCTTGCTGATTCAACCCGGACCCAACCACCCCCATCTCCGGACGGCATCCATCTCTCGCCCCGCTCGTCGAGCCATTCTCCGACGGGTTCGCTTGCCTTCGAGTCCGAACCCATTCGCAAGACATGCCCGTCGGGATCCTCGATCTGCATTTCATACGCCCACTCGTAGTTAGTGGGAGGATGGCGTACCTTTGCGCCGTTTCTACTTAACTCGCGAAAAAGAGGTTCGATATCCGTCACCCCCATCCAGACCCATGTGCCTGGGTGCCCCTGTCCCTCGTGACACAGCATGAGGCTGCATCGATCGCGCGAAACCGAGGCCATCACATCACGATGCCGCCAGTCGAGTTTGAAGCCAAGCACGTTCAGATAGTAATCGATGCTGGCGTCCAGATCTTGCACGCGCAGAATCGGCGTCACGCCTTCGAATCGGGCGCTTTCTGTTACTTGTTGTGGCATCCTGCGGCTCACCCCAGTTACAAGGATGTAACACAGCCGGGCGTCACTTGGGCCTTTCTACGTCAACTCTCACGCGAGATACAGTGTATTTGTGCAGTTCCGCCGGTATACTCCGCACGGTCCTCTTGCAGGGATGGTGAAATGTTTGTGGTACTGGCAAGGTGCGCCGCAAACGCACCTCAAGGAACGTCTGCTTCCGAACGGGGAACCGGCAATCATCTTCAATTTGTGTGAAGATCCGATTCGGATTTACGACGCCACTGATTTAAGCCGCTATTCCAGTTATGGGCATGCCGTTCTCTCCGGCGCTCGTTCGGATTGCTTCGTCATAGACACCCTGCAGCAGGAACGAGTAGTGGGTGTACAGTTTGCTCCGGGTGGGGCCTACCCTTTCTTCCGCATGCCTGCATCCGAAGCGGAAGGACTCTCGATCGATCTCACGGATCTCTGGCACGGGCGTGCAGGCGAGATACGTGAACGAATCCTCGCCGCCGCGACTGTGGACGCGATGCTCGCCACGCTCGAACGCTGCATGCTGCAGTTACTCATCCGGCCTCCGGAACTACATCCCGCCGTCGCCTATGCGCTCCAGCAGTTCGCACATCCATCGTTTCCCGCTCGAGTGAATACAGTAACCGGCCGGATCGGCCTGAGTTCGCGGCGATTTATCGAGTTGTTCCACCGCCAGGTCGGGCTGACTCCGAAGGTCTTCTGCCGCGTACATCGTTTTCAGCAAGCGCTCCAGACAGTTCACGGGCAGCAAGAAGTGGATTGGGCCCAGGTCGCGCTTGAGTGCGGCTACTATGATCAGGCGCACTTCATTCACGACTTCCGGTTCTTCTCAGGACTAACCCCAAGCGCTTACCTCGCCGCCGCCACGCCTCATCTCAATCACGTTCCTCTCACCTAGCCGTCTGGGGGATCCAGTCAATTTCTTACAATCCGTCAGCCCGCCTCTAGCGCACCAACACGCATGCCGAGGTCGAGATCGGCGACTCGACCGTCATCAAAAATGTGTCGTTTGAAAAGATGGTCGCCCAGAAATGAAAACGCCGCCGCGCCGTCACGATCGACTTTTCCACGCCGCACGAATCACCGCTAAGCCCGCAACGGCGGCGGTTTCGGTCCGCAAAATAGTCGACCCAAGCGAGCAGCTTCGCCAGCCGGCGGCCTTTGCTTCTCCGCGTTCCTCGTCTGTCCACCCGCCCTCGGGGCCAAGCAGCAGAGCCACCCGGTCCGTCGCGCGCACGCTCTCGGGCAGCGCGTCGAGAATCGGCGCCGTCTCGCCGCTCTCGTCCAGCAGGAACCGAAAGTCGCTCTCCAACTCAAGCGCCTTCGCCCAACTCACCGCTTGCTCGATCTGCGGCAAGTGAGCACGGCGCGATTGCTGGCTGGCCTCGAGTGCAATCTTCTGCCAGCGGGCTAACCGCTTCGCCGATGCCGCCATCAGGCCGCGCTCCGTTCGTGTAGCTTCGAACGGCACGATCGCCGCCACCCCCAGTTCGGTCGCTTTCTCGACGAGCCACTCGAATCGGTCGAACTTGATGAGAGCGGCAAGCAGGGTGATTCGCGCTGCGGCTTCAGGCGCGGGCAGTTTTTCAACAATGCGAAACGCGACTTCTGATTTTCGCGCGCGCTCTACTTCGGCCAGATAAACATCGCGGTTGTCGGAGACCTCGAAGAGCTGTCCTGGTTCCACCCGGAGCACGCGTACCAGGTGCTCCGCATCGGCGCCGCTCAATTCGGCTATCCCGCGCCTGACTTCGGGCACAAAAAAGCGCCGCCTTGCCATGCGGTTATTGTTTCAGAGCGCCGTATTTCGTCCGCCGTTGTTCACCGGCACACGCGCTTCACTTGCCCGAGCGTGTCACTTCGTAACCGCCTCTGCCGGAACATTCTCCTCGAGAAAGCTCGCCAGCAGCGTATATAAATGGATGGTCGTACCCGGACCTTCGCTGATAGCGTGCGTGCGGTTCGGATACTCCATGAAGCTGAACTGCTTTCCGCACTCGACGAGCTTATTGATCAGCATCTGCGAGCCCTGGAAATGCACGTTGTCGTCTCCGGTCCCGTGCACAAGCAGCAGATGGCCTTTGAGCCCGTCGGCAAAGTTGATCGCGCTGCCGCGTTTGTATCCCTCCGCATTATCTTGCGGGAGACCCATATAGCGCTCCTGATAAATCGTGTCGTAGAGTCGCTGATCGGGCACCGGCGCAACCGCCATTCCGGCCTTATATACATTGGGCGAACGGAACATGAGGTTGAGCGTGTCCGTTCCGCCGCCGCTCCAACCCCAAACCGCAATGCGATCCGCATCCAGATAGGGGCGCTCAGCGCAAAGTGTCTTGATCGCCTTTGTCTGCTCTTCGGTAGCGAGTGGCCCTATAGAACCGTAAATTACCTTCCGCCATTCACGGCCTTTCGGAGCCGGCGTCCCGCGATTATCGAAGCTGACAATGATGTAACCATCCTGGGCCAGCGCACGGTGAAAAAGCTCAGTACGGCCGCTCCACCCGTCGAGCACCGTCTGCGCGGCCGGCTCCCCATAAACGTGGACAAGCACGGGATACTTCCGAGCCGGATCGAAATTCTTCGGCCGGATCATCCAACCGTCGAGCGTCACTCCGTTTCCGATACTTACGTGAAAGAATTCGCTCCGGTTCTCCAACAACGGCTGCACCTTCTTCCGAATCTCTTCGCTGTCGCCAAGCGTGTGTACCGGACGCCCATCCTGCACCTGGATCAGCTCAAAGCGCCAGGGGTCATTGAAACGGCTGTACCAATGGGTTGCCCACTCCCCATCCGGCGAGATGTTATAGAAATGAGAACCGGGCTCGCTGACCGGTGTCAACCGGGCAGGAGCACGCCCGCCCGCATCCAATTTCGCGCGATAAAGGTAGGACTGCGTTGCGTTCTCTGGGGAGGCAGAGAAATAAATCGCCTCTTGCTTCTCAGAAACAGCGTCGAGCCGGATCACGTCAAAGCTCCCGGGTGTCAGCAGGGTAGGTTCCGCTCCGTCGCGATGAACCAGGTACGCGTGGCGCCAGCCATCGCGCTCGCTCAGCCACACAAACGACTCGCCAAGCGGGCGGATCTCGTTCACATCTACCCAGGCTTTGTCCCGGTCTTCAAAGATTTGCCTCGTCTTCCCGCTAGAAACTTCGCCAATGAACAGGCGGGCCGTGTTCTGTAGACGGTTCAGTTGCTCAATCACGATCTCGCGCGGATTTCCGGCCCATTCCATCCGGGCAATATAGTTGTTGCGCGGATCGCCGGGTACCTCCATCGATTTCGTTTTGCCCGACACAACATCCACCACCTCCACGCTGGCGGCCGAATTCGTCGTGCCTGCTTTCGGGTACGGGATCATTCGGATCGTCGGATAAACAGAATCCGTGTAATCGATCAGCGGATACTCGCCAACTCCGCTCGAATCGAAGTGCCAGAAAGCGATGCGTTTTCCCTCGGGGCTCCATCGAAAGCCGTCGCGTAGATTCAACTCCTCCTCGTAGACCCAATCCGAGGTGCCATTTATGATCGTGTGGGATCCGTCCCGAGTCAGCTGCCGGACCTTGAAGTTCGCCAGATTTTGCACATAAAGGTTATTTGCGCGAACGTACGCAACAGCGCTGCTGTCGGGCGAGAACTTGGCGAACTGCATAGTCGAGGCCTCGCCCTCGCCGCCAAGTTTCGTCAACGCTTTCGTCCTGAAGTCAAACACCCAGTAATCGCCGCGCGTGTGCTGCCGCCACACAGGTTTTGTATTCGTGAAAACCAGCAGCCGTTGCTTGTCTTTTGATAGCTGGTATCCCTCAATCGTCAGCGGCTTCTTTTGCCCGTCCGGAATAAGGGATCGAGCCGCAACCAGGACCTCCCGTGCGCCCGATGCCGTCGAGTAACGAATTAGATCCTGCGCGTCGGGAACGTCACTCGATTTTTCGAGTACTGTATACCCGGCGCCTTCGTCCAGCCATTCGCCCTCGGGCGGGAACGTCGTGTCGAACGCTTTATCGACGAATATCTGCTTCAGCAGACCCTGCAGAGCCGGGCTCGGCGCACCGGTGGCGCCTGGCATAAGGAGCGGTGTGAGCAAAAGTGCAACGAAAAGAGACCTGCTCCGGCGGAATGACATGGCGATAGTCTACCGCCGCTATTGA
>JAFAMM010000061.1 GCA_019233375.1 Acidobacteriaceae bacterium | reverse complement strand
CTGACCCGCAAATTACAATCCGTGTGCTGCCAAAACATTGTTTATTAGCTGCACAAGCTCATCCAATCGAAACGGCTTGCGAATGAAGCCGCGGATTTGCGGTGCGTTCAGACCGTTCATCACCATTTCTTTGTTGTACGCACTGGTGAGAATGATGTTTGTGTCTGGCCGGATTCGCGATGCCTCCGTTATCAGTTCGCCCGCTGGAGTTCCAGGCAGGGTCATATCGAGTAGCAGCAGGTCAATTCTTCCGGCATACGTATGTAGCAGGTCGAACGCGGTTCGGCCGTCGCCGGCTTCGACTACTGAAAAGTTCCTTTTTCGAAGCATTCTGCATGCCGCGAAACGGAGCGTCTCTTCATCGTCCACAAACAGCACGGTGCGTGTGATCGGGTCGTTATACTCGCGCAGGGTTGCCGTCCCGGCCGCCACAGCTTCTTGCGCCAGCAAGCTCGCGCACGGCAAAAGAACCTGAAATGTAGTGCCTTCGCCGGGCGTGCTTCTGACATCAACCACTCCTTCGTGCGCCCGCACGATTCCCTGTACAACAGCCAATCCCAGGCCGCGGCCGGCGAACTTGGTCGTGAAGAAAGGATCGAAAATTTTTGCTCTTACCTCTTCCGCTATCCCGCAGCCGTTATCGGAAACCTCCAGCCGCACACAATCCCGCTGTGTCAATTCCCTTCCGCCATTGCGCACAAGCGAAGTCTTGATGGTAATTACGCCGTCGTTGTCGCCAAACGACTCTGACGCGTTGACAATAAGGTTCATCAGGATCTGGCCTACTTGCGCGGGATTTAGGGGCACCTCGGGAAGGTCCTTCTGCAGATCGGTCTTCAATATGACTCGCTTCGAGATAGAAACCCTCAGCAGGTGTAGCATCTCTTCCACTCGGTGCGACACGTCCGTCGCCTTTGCGTCTCCCTGGTCCTGTCCCGCGTAGATAATCAACTCGCGAACGATCTCGGCGGCGCGGATCGCTACCGTCTTGATCGTTTCAATCTCTTCAACAGCCGGGAACCCCGCCGCGAGCCGCGTTTCTGCAAGCTCCGCATTCCCGAGAATGCTCCCCAACAGGTTATTGAAATCGTGGGCTATGCCGCCCGCCAGAACGCCCAGGCTCTCCAGCTTCTGCCGTTCCGCCGCTTCCTGCTGCGCCCGTCTCATCTCCGTTAAATCCTTGCAACAGCCGACGATCCGGTACACCGTGCCGTCCGCGTTTCGCACGGGAATAAGAGTCGTGTGGAAAAAATGCCGTCCAGTCGGAACTTCGAGTTCTTCCTTGTACTCGGTGACAATCCCGCTTTCGAGACACAGCCGGTAGTGCTGTAGCACCTTATTGGCAAGCTCTGCAGGCAGCACTTCTTCCACATACCTGCCCGTAACCTCTGCGCTCGAATAGCCGACCGCCTGCTCCTCCCTTTCGTTCAGGCCGGCAAACTTGAAGCGCTTGTCGGCCGTTACATCCAGCGCGAAGAGCCCTTCTGGGATGTTGTTGACCAACTCTTTATACAGCAGCTCGCTTCGGTGCAGCGCTTCCTCGGCTCGTTTGCGTTCCGTGATGTCTTCCACCACAGCCAGCAGAAACGGTGTCGTCTTGTCTGTCCCCGGAACAAGAGACTCGTTCAAACGGATCCAGATCGGTGTGCCATCTTTTCGCCGCAGGCGCTTTTCAACCTGGATGTGTGGGCGTCTCCCATCCAGCAGTTCCGAGAACAAGCTGCGGCTCCTTGCTTGATCCTCCTCGTATGTAATCTCCAGACACGACATCGCCTGGAACTCTGCTTCCGAATAACCCAGCATTCTTTGATACGCCGGATTCACCGTTACAAAACGGGCCTCTAAATCGAGCAGCGCAATCCCGATCGCCGAGTTCTCAAAGGCGGTCCGCCAGCGGTCGTCGCCGTCTGCATCCCGCACGCTCAGGTGTACTGGCCTTGAAGCATCGGTTCCGGATTGCAACGCATCTCCTCGCCACAGCTGTGAATACGCATTCCTGATTATGTATGCGCCGCGTTTCGGGTGTCGACCTTAAGTGCCCGATCACGCAACGTGCATGATTATATTTCTCGCGTCTCCAGGCACTTACGCGTTAAATTTTCTCGGATGGCTCGTTTTGGCCCTCGCGCGTGCTATGCTCCGGCAGGCTCGTAAACGATCTTCGGACCGTTCACGGGCCATTTTCTTTTCTGGAGAAACGCCCACATGAGCCCCCGAGCCCTCCGCCGAGCACAGGAACGAGCCGCTGCCAAGGAGGCCCGCAAAGCCGTCATATCGGAAGCGAAACTCGCCGCCAACCGTGCGAATGCCCAACTCTCGACCGGTCCCGTGTCTGAGACCGGCAAAGCTGCCTCCCGCTTGAATGCAGTCAAGACGGCGCTCACGGGGCGCACCGTTCTGCTCCGGTCGGACGATGCCGAAGCGTATCGCCACCACATCGCAGCCTACGAACACGAATACAAGCCGGCCGGCCTGCGCGAACGCGAACTGGTCCAATCCCTCGCCGATACTCAATGGCGTCTCAATCGTATCCCCGGCCTCGAAATGGCCATCTACGCCCAGGGGCAGGTCGAGCTCGAAGCCGATTTCGAAGAGCACCCTCCCGAGCTCCGCGGCAGCATGATCGAGCTGCAAACGCATGTCAAATACGAAAAGCAGCTTCGCAATCTGCACATCCAGGAAGCACGCCTCGTGCGTCGCTATCAGAACGAAATGAACGAGCTTCGTGAGCTTCAAAAGGAGCGCCACGCCCGCTCCGAAAACGCCGCATCCACCGCCGCTATCGCTCCCACCGCGGCTGTCGCTCCCGTTGGCTTCGATTTTGCAACTTGCGATCATGCGGACCAAGTCCACGCTCAACACACGCCCGGGCACAGCGCAAACCCGCCCATCCTGCAGGAGCCGCGCGCTTCAGTGAGTGTGTAGCTCCGGGCCGGACGGCTATATTTTGCTTGCTGGCAAGAACTTCCGCACGCCTACTGTCGTTTTTGCTTGCGCAGTATAACAATTTGCGATAGCCTAATCGCAGATAGCGATATGACGGTCGCTGCGAAACTCCGCTACCTCCGGCTGGTCGAAGGACACCTCCGCGGTCTCGGCCGCGAGCTGACGCAAAGCGAGGTCGCATCGGCGCTCAAAAAAGAGCTGAAGAAGTCTCTCAGCCAGTCTTACCTTTCACAGCTTGAAAACGGCTCTCGTAAACACCTCACCAACACCACACGCCTGCTGCTCGCCAGATTCTTTCGCGTGCATCCGGGCTATCTGGTCGACGATCCGGAGGGCTTCCAGACCGAACTCATCACGGATTTGAAAAGTCAGGAAGACAAGCTGGATCTGTGGCTGGTGCAGGGTGCGGAGCGGTTCCGGCGCGATCCTCCCCTCGCGGAAGCCATGCTGCGTTTGGCGCGGCACGACGATTCGCGCCGCTGTCTGCTGCTGCTTTCGGCCGTCCTCGATACGCCGGACCTTGTCGAGCGGCTGTGGGAACTGCTCAAGCCAAAGGAAGGAGCACATCATGACGTGGCCTGACATTTTCCTGTTGTGTTTTGCCATTGGCGTTGTTTGGAGCGTGGCGATGCTCCTGCTCGGAGGCTTGCACTTCGGACACATCCACGGGCATTCAGGGCACGCCGGACACGTGCACGCGCATGCCGGACACGTTCACGGCTCCCCGGCAATGAAAGGGGTGCCCGCGGCACACCACAGTTCGCCCGGCCAGAAGATTTCGCCCAGTTGGATCGGAAGCATGCTGAACCCCAGCTCCGCCGCGGTGTTCCTCGCCTGGTTCGGCGGTGTGGGTTATGTGTTGACGCGCCACTCCGGTTTCGCGCTCTTGCTCGACCTGCTCCTCGCGCTCATCGTCGGGCTCATCGGGGCGTGGTTTCTGGCGGCTTTTCTGCGCTTCCTGCAATCGCGGGAGAAACCGCTCGATCCGGCAGACTACGACATGGTCGGCGTGCTCGGACGGGTTTCCTCCGTGATCCGCGCCAATGGCGTCGGCGAAGTGATTTATGTTCGCGATGGAGTCCGCAAGCCGTTGCCCGCGCGCAGTGCGGACCAGGTGGAAATCCAACGTGGCGAGGAAGTCGTCGTCACGCGCTACGAACAGGGAATCGGGTATGTACGCACTTGGGAGGCAATGACCCAGCCGGGCCGCGTTGATTCGCGCCCGCAAACCTTGCCAGGAGAGAACACACATGTTCAGTGAAGTTGTAGTGATCGCAGTCATTGCGGTGCTCGCGCTACTCGCGCTCATGAGCACTATGGCCACCTTGTTCCGCAAGGCCGGACCGCATGAAGCTCTCATCGTGTACGGCTTGCGCGGTACCCGCATCGTCAAAGGCAGGGGAACGGTAATCTTCCCCATGATCGAGAGTTTTCGCCAGCTCTCGCTGCAGTTGATGTCCTTCGATGTCGCGCCGCAGCAGGATCTTTACACCAAGCAGGGCGTGGCCGTCACCGTCGAAGCTGTTGCACAGATCAAAGTAAAGAGCGATCCCGAATCGATCCAGACGGCAGCCGAACAGTTCCTGACAAAGACCGATGCCGCTCGGGAAGGCCTCATCCGGCTCGTAATGGAAGGGCATCTGCGCGGTATCATCGGCCAGCTTTCCGTCGAACAAATCGTAAAAGAGCCCGAGATGGTCGGCGACCGCATGCGTGCCACCTGCGCCGACGACATGAGCAAGATGGGCCTCGAAGTCGTATCGTTCACCATCAAGGAAGTCCGCGATAAGAACGAATACATCACGAACATGGGCCGGCCCGATATCGCGCGCATCAAACGCGATGCGGACGTTGCAGCCGCCGAAGCGGAACGCGACACCGCCATCCGGCGCGCCGAAGCGATGCGGGCCGCGGCCGTGGCTAAGGCACAGGCAGATCAGGAGCGCGTCCTGGCCGAAGCGCTTTCGCTTGCCGCGCAAGCCGAAGCCCAGCGCGATCTCGAGATCAAGCGCGCGCAGTACGTCGAAACCATCAAGCGCCAGCAGGCTCAGGCCGATAAAGCGTACGACATCCAGGGCAACATCATGCAGCAGCAGGTTGTCGCTGAAGCCGTAAAGGTCCGCCAGATCGAAAAGGAACAGGAAGTAAAAGTGCAGGAAGCCGAGATCCTGCGGCACGAAAAGGAGCTGATCGCGACCGTATTGAAGAATGCCGAAATCGAGCGTCAGCGAATCGAAATGCTTGCGGAAGCCGCTCGCCGGAAGATGATGATCGAGGCCGAAGGCGCCTCGGCGGCCACCCGTTTACAGGGCGAAGCCGATGCCGACATCATTCTTCGAAAGGGCGAGGCCGAGGCGAAGGCGATGAACGTTAAAGCTGAAGCCTACCAGGAGTGGAACCAGGCCGCGGTAGTCGACAAGCTGATTACCGGCCTTCCCGAAATCGTGAAAGCTCTCGCCGCTCCGCTCGCCAACGTGGACAAGATCACCGTTGTTTCCACAGATGGCGCCGCCGCCGGCATGAACAAAATCACTGGCGACATGACCAAGATGGCCGCTCAGATACCGGCGCTGTTTGAGACTCTCTCCGGCATGCAGATGTCTGAGTTGCTCGGTCGAATTCGCCGGATCGGTGATCAATCGAATGGCCAGGGCGCTCAAACCCCCACAGGCCAGACTATTAATTCATAAAAGGAGAAATGTTATGCCGCTTCTCGAGCGAGTAACCACACTCGTTAAGGCAAACTTGAACGATCTTGTGGATAAAGCCGAAGATCCGGAGAAGCTGCTCAAGCAGCTTCTCCTCGATATGCAAAATCAATTCATGCAGGTGAAAACCCAGGTGGCGATTGCCATTGCGGACCAGCACCTGCTCGAAAAGAAACAGCAGGAAAATCTCGCTGCGCAGAAGGATTGGGTGCGCAAGGCCGAACTCGCCATCGCGAAGAACGAAGAGGACCTGGCACGCATGGCCCTTGAACGTTCGCTCACCTATGAAAACGCCGCGCGAAATTTCTCGCAGCAGATCGAAGATCAGTCCCACCAGGTTCACATCCTGCGCGACGCGCTGCATCGCCTCGAACAGAAGATGACCGAGACAAAGGCCAAGACCGAGCTGCTGATCGCGCAGCACCGGCGAGCGCGTCTTTCGATACGCGCCGGCGGAGCGAATGTGAAAGAGCTGGAAAACGACATCGCCTTCGACCGGCTTCGCATGAAGGTGAACGAAACGGAAGCCATCGGGCAGGGGCACGCCGCTCTTGGCGAAGCGAATGCCGAGAAGCGGCTCGAAGCGCTCGAAAAATCAGATCAGGTGGACCGCCTGCTGGCGGATCTCAAGGCCAGAACGAGCGGCATGACGAAGTAGCCGCGCTACCATGCGAAGCATGAAAGCGCTGCTGCTCTCCGAATATGGACGGCTCGATACGGTAGATCTTCCCATGCCCCGGCCCGGACCCGGCGACGTGCTGGTGCGCGTCGAGGCATGCGGCATCTGTGGAAGTGACGTACATGGCTACGATGGCTCATCCGGGCGCCGGATCCCACCGCTGGTCATGGGCCACGAAGCTTCAGGCACGGTCGCGGCAACGGGGCCGGACGCGACCAGGTTCAAGCCCGGCGATCACGTCACCTTCGACTCCACGGTCTACTGCGGCCAGTGCCGGTACTGCCGGAAGGGTCAGGTCAATCTGTGCGAAAACCGTCAGGTGCTGGGCGTGTCTATTCCGGAGTACCGGCGCGAGGGAGCATTCGCCGAGTATGTTGTCGTTCCGGAGCGCATCGTCTATAAGCTGCCGCAAGAAGTTCCCTTTCGCGAAGCGGCCATGGTGGAACCGCTCGCCGTCGCCGTGCACGCCGTCGCACTCTCAGAGCTTCCCGAAAATGCGTCGGCGTTGGTTGTCGGTGCCGGTATGATCGGGCTGCTTGTCGTAGCGGCGTTGCGTGAAGAAGGCTGCAAACAGGTGATCGTCACCGATATCGATGAGAGCCGCCTCGAACTCGCAAGGGAAATGGGCGCGGCCTCGCTCATTAATGGCAAAACCTCTGATGTCGTTGCCGAAGTGAAGAAACTCACCTCCGGCGAGGGAGTCGATGTCGCTCTCGAGGCTGTAGGCAGCACGCCCACCGTCAAAATGGCGATTGAATCGGTACGCAAAGGCGGCACAGTTACATTGATCGGCAACATCGCCCCGGCTGTCGAGATCCCGCTTCAGGTGGTTGTCAGCCGGCAGATCCGGCTGCAGGGTTCAGCCGCCTCCGCCGGGGAATATCCGCGCTGCATTGATATGTTGGACCGCGGCGCGATCAACTTGAAGCCGCTCATCAGCGTAGTAGCGCCGCTCGAGGAAGGCGCTCAATGGTTCGAGCGCTTGCATGAACGGCATCCCAATTTAATGAAGGTCATTCTTTCGCCGGCTGCGGCGAAGGCTTAGGTCCCGAACGGTTCCGGCACAGGCTCGATCTTGCCAAGCAGAAGCAGATAGCCGGCGATGCCGATCAGCAGAATGACCGCCGCGGCTGCGAATGCGCGCGAGAAAGAGTTCGCCGCACCGGCGAAATACCCGGTCGCAATCGGTGCCACGATCGCTGAAATCTGATTCCCGAAATTCACGATGCCGCCCACTTTGCCCACGCTGTTTCGCGGGGCGATAAGCGAGGGAATCGACCATCCGACGGGCGCCGCAGCCGAAAGGCCGCCCAGCGAGATACTGATCCAGAATGCCGCGACGAAAGGGTTTGCCGTGAACATCGCGCCCGCAATCGCGAGGCCGAGCACGGTTCCTCCTACGAGTATGCTTTGCCGCACGATCGTTTCGGGATAGCCGCGCCGCACGAGCGCATCGACCAGCCAGCCTCCGACGAGCAAATCCGTCGCGGTGCCAAACAGCCATGGCACGCTGGTGAACAGGATCGAGTGTTCCAAATTCATGTGCAGCGCCGAGAAGTAACTGGGCAACCAGGTCAGGAAGAGGTAAAAGCAGTAGTTATAGGCTGCAAAGCCAAGCGTCAACCCGATGACCTTTCTTTGTGTCAGCAGATACCATAGAGGCGCGCTCGCGCCAGGTTGGTCCTTCTGCTTGCCTGGATTGGCTCCGCCCCGTTCGATGAACTCAAGCTCCCGTCGCGTCAGGCCCGCATCGTCTTTAGGGTCGCGATAGACGAAATAAAAAGCGGCAAAGTAGAGAAAGCTTATGATGCCGGTTGCGGCAAAGCTAAGCCGCCAGCCGAAACGGATCAGCACGGCTCCGATCAGCGGAACCCCGATGCCCGAGGCGAATTTGGCGGCCGCATCGAAAAGTGCCGTCGCAAAGCTCCGCTCGTCGCGCGGAAACCACATTCCAATCGCCTTCGCATTTGCCGGAAACGTGGGTGCTTCGCCGACGCCGAGCAAGAGGCGCGCCCCAATAAAACTCGCTATTCCACTCGCGGCGGCCGCGGCGAACGACGCCACACTCCAGAGCAGGGCACTCAAGCGTCCGATCGCCCGCACGCCAAAGCGATCCAGCAGAACGCCCATCGGCAGTTGCAGCGCCGCATACGTCCAGCTGTACGCGCTCAGCACGTAGCCGAACGCGATATTCGTTAAGCCGAATTCGGCATGCAGCGCATCATGGGCTACCGAAACATTGACGCGGTCAAAGTAATTCACCAGCACGCCGGCACCGAGAAGGACTGCGATCCTCCATCGCCGGTGCGGCGTCATTTCGCAAGCTCAATGTAGATATCAATGCGGGACTTCGAAGCATTCTCGGCAAGACCTGCCGGATGCACCTCATAATCGGTGTGATAGGCCCGCTCGAGGCCGCCGGGCTTTTCATCCGACCAGATTTGTTTCCAGAGCTCTACAACGGGCGGCGGAGCGCCTTCAGCGTTGTATCGCGCGTATGTTCCGCCTTCGACTGTCTGAATGACCATCCCCCTGGGCACAAACTTAGTTGGACTTACTCTGGCTCCGAGAACATACTTATAACTGCCTTTTCGCCCATTTTCGTAGTCGCAGTAAACAGCAATGATTTCATTATCCAGCCGGTTCGGAATGCGCCCCAGTATATCCTCTGTTCGCAGGCGTGCCCACATTCTCGGTATCAGCGCCTCAGGGCTCGACTCGCGCTCGTTTGTCGTCACGGTGAAAATCCCCATAACCGGAAACGAGTCTACGTGGACCTTTATTGGTTTGCTCTCCTGGGCGCTCGGAGTTGCTGCGGTTACAAGTACCGTAGCGAGGCATGTCAAAAGGAAACTCATTCCGGAGCCTTCACCTGCTTTGGTGTCTCAGAGCGAACCTCATCCTGCCCGGAACGCAGCTTCCCGCCGATCGCCTCGGCTTGCAGACGCAGCCCGCTTGGAAGTTTCGAGAGAAACGCAGCCAGCAGCCGGTAGCGCCAGCCCGGGATGACAAACAACTTCCGCCTTCGCAGTCCTTCGAGCGATGCCTCGACCACCTCGTCCGCTGTCATCCAGAAGCCGGGGCGGCGGTCCAATTCTTCGCGATCGACTCCCAACCTGTCATGAAACTCGGAATAGGTGTAGCCCGGGCATAACGCTTGTAGGATCACCTGCGACCGCATCGCCCGCAGCTCGAGGTACACACCCTCTGTCAAAGTGTTCATCCATGTTTTGGTTGCCGCATAGCTCACCGTTCCCGGCACTCTCACGTACGCTGAAACCGACGACACGTTGATGATGCCGCCTCGATCGCGCGGTACCATGTTGCGCAGTGCGGCGTGCGTGAGTTCGAGCGTTGCCATCACGTGTAGCCGGTGCATCTTCTGCTGAGACTCCAGCGGTGCCTCCCAAAACCGTCCTCGCGTGCCGAACCCCGCATTGTTCACCAGCAGCACCAGACGCGGCTCGTTCTCGATCCGTGCCGCGGCTCTGTCGAGATCGTCCTGTGCGCTGAGATCTGCTACAAGCACTTCAGTCCCGGTATTGTAAGCACGCTCGAATTCGCCGGCTAAGGCCCGAAGCCGTTCTTCCCGGCGCGCGATGAGAATCAGATCGTGCGTGGGAGCCAGTCTCGAAGCAAACTCCTTTCCTATCCCGCTGGACGCTCCCGTGATCGCAACTATGTCTCTTGGCAATTGGTCCCCACCTCAGTCATCTTCTAAACGGTAACCTAACGACTGTGGACAGGCGGCAGATTGTCACCGGCTTAGCGGCGGCGCCCTTCGCATCGGTTCGACCGACGGCTGGTAGCGCCGATGGGGAAGATTGGAAGCGGATCTTGCGCGAACGGATCCCGCTATATGGTCACCGGAACTGGATCGTCGTGGCAGATTCGGCCTACCCCGCGCAGTCGCGCAGCGGGATTGAGACAATCGTCTCTGATGCGACGCATTTTGATGTCCTCAGGACCGTGGTGAGCGCTCTGGCGGCCTCAAAGCACCTCCGTCCGGTCGTCTATCAGGACAAAGAACTGAGCTTCGTTCCCGAGCAGGCCGCCCCTGGGGTGGAGGAGTGCCGCCGTCAGCTTACGGCTCTCTTTCGCGATACGAAAGTGAATACGCTCCCGCACGAGGAGATCATCTCGAAGCTCGATCAGGCTGGTCAGGTCTTCGAGATCCTGATCATCAAGAGCAACCTGACGATCCCCTACACATCCGTGTTTCTGCAACTTGACTGCGCCTATTGGAGCGCTGAAGACGAGCAAGCGCTGCGGGCGAAGATGGGCTAGCTCCGCGCGCCCGCGGCGGCTGCTTTGGGCGGCATTTCACGTGCTTGAGTGGTGATAGCGGCTGTGGCTTCCTCATTCAGCTCTTCTAATGTCTTGCCCTTTGTCTCCGGCAACATCGCCGCCGTGACGATGATTCCGAGCGCGCTCACAATGGCAGCGGCGAGTTCGGCGCCAGGCAAACCATGCGCTTTCATCAGAATCGGAAATAGGAAAACACCCACGAATCCACCGATCTTCCCCATCGCGGCCGCGATGCCGTGGCCCGTTGTGCGCGTTCCTGCCGGGAATACCTCGGCCGGATATACGAACGTTGTTGCGTTCGGGCCAAACTCTGTGAAGAAGTAGCTAAGTCCGTAGATAAGTAGAAACGGCAGCACGTATTTGTCGATGTTCGGAATGAAAGCAAGCGCGCCGAAGCAAAGCGCCATAACGGTGAAGCCCAAAATCTGGATCGATTTGCGTCCAAGCCGGTCCATAAGCACCGCTGCTACGAAGTAACCCGGCAGGGCCGCGATTGCGAATACCTCTAGCTGTGTAAGAGTGTGCTTGAGCAAGCTCGCGTGCGGAGCCAGGGCTCCCAAAACAAGCGGACTGCTGACTGTGTTGCCGTAATAAGCGAAGTCCATCAGGAACCACGCAAGACTAGTTCCCAGCAGCCGGATGCGTAGACGAGGACTCTTGAGAACGCAGGTGAACCCCTTCCAGAAGTCGCCCTCGGCACAGACTGCGTGAGCCTGCTGCGCCTTCCGTTTCTCGAGCGCCAGTTTGAAGCGTGGCGTCTCGTCGATTCTGCGCCGCCAGTAAAAGACGGCCAAAGCCGGAACCGCGCCGAATGCGAGCAGAATTCGCCAGACAAGATCGTGATTTAAATTCGTGGCGAGCAAGATGGCCGCAAAGATCGGGCCGAAGATCAAACCAGCCGCCTGCATCGCGAAGACAAGAGAAATGAGCATACCTCGCGACCGTTTGCCGGCAAACTCGCTCATGATAGTCGCGCTGACTGGGTAGTCTCCGCCGATCCCAAGCCCGAGAATGATACGGAAGAAAATCAGCCACGCGATATTCGGCGAGAGAGCGCTGGCGATCGCGCCCAACGCCAGCACCAGAACTTCTACGCCATATATGCGCTTACGGCCTAGAAGGTCTGCGATGCGGCCGAATACAACGGCGCCAACCGCAGACGCGAGCAAAGCGGTTGATGTTATCAGGCCGGTTTCAACTGCACTGGGATGCCATTCGGCTTTAATCATCGCCATTGCCACGCCGATGATAAATAAGTCATAGGCGTCGGTGAAAAAGCCCATCCCCGAGACGAACATGATCTTCCAATGAAGCTTAGAGACGTCGGCTTCGTCGTAATCACGAAGGCGTTCAGCGCTTTCTGCAGGCATCAACCTCTCCTGAGCGAGTAATGTTTTTGAACGTACCGAATCGTTCGAATGTTAGAGAGCTGAATTACTCGGGATTTAGCGATTGCGAAAGTGAATATTCTGTTACGGGGCAACGTTCAAGATAGCGCTTTCAAGGCAGCCACGAAATTCTTCGAGGCCGGGAGTCTCAAGGTCCTTCACCTTGGCGAGATCATCCCAGTGCCGCAGTTGCACTGCATCGCGGAAGAACGGGGACGTTTCGAACGCCTTGATGTCGCTCTCAGTCATGGGTCCGCCCTGCAGCCGTAAACTCTGGATCGAAGCGGCACTCAACTTGGCAAGATACTCCGGGTCTGTTGCGCACAGGTAACGCTTGGCGGCTACGTGCAGTCGAACCGGTTCGTACACTTCCGGACCGAAGCGCTTGGACAGCCACTCGTGACCGATT
>JAFAMM010000041.1 GCA_019233375.1 Acidobacteriaceae bacterium | reverse complement strand
GAGTTTCGCTGCCGAGCCAGGTGTCACACAGCACGAAAGCGAGGCCTTCGAGGACCAGCTCCGAGGCACAGATCTCATCGACCACTCTCTCAACGGACGAGTCTGGCAAGCGCAGCAATACCAGCTTGGAGGCCTGCAGCTCCTCATAGCTCGCAACCGCATGGCCGGCCTGCAAAAAGTTCGAAACGCGACGCGCAATGCGTAAAGAACCGGCTTTGATCGGGCCGAGTTCGGACGGCATCCTGGGCAGCTTCAGAACCGGCGAGGCCGTCAGGTTCCCTTCAATTACCAGCGCGGCCGGCAACTGGCTCATCATACACTCCGCTCGCTTTCAGCGCTCTCATTCGATCCCGGTATTGCGCGGCCTTTTCGAATTCAAAGGATTTGGCTGCTTCGCGCATCTTTGTCTCGAGTTCCGCGATCAGTGCTTCACGCTGATCCGCGGTGAGTTCGACGTCCGAATCAGTCCCGGTCTCAAGCGGCACTGTCACGTAGTCTCCCTCGGCCACCGCGACGAGGGTCATATCGATCGGCTTCATGATGGTCTGCGGAGTAATGCCGTTCGCCTCGTTGTAGGCGCGTTGAATAGCGCGTCTCCGCTCGGTCTCGTTTATGGCTCTCTGCATGCTTTCCGTAATCACGTCTGCAAACAGGATCGCCCGGCCGTTGACGTTGCGCGCGGCCCGGCCAATGGTTTGAATCAGTGATCCCGTCGATCGCAGAAACCCTTCCTTATCGGCATCCAGCACGGCTACCAGTGTTACTTCGGGCAGGTCCAGCCCCTCCCGAAGCAAATTGACGCCAATGAGCACGTCATAAGCACCCCGCCTTAGATCGCGCAGGATCTTGACGCGGTCAAGGGTGCTGACTTCCGAGTGCAGATAGGCGCATCTCACGCCGACTTCAGAATAGTATTCCGCAAGATCTTCCGCCATTCGCTTCGTCAGCGTCGTGACCAGTACTCGCTCGTTGCGCTCAGCGCGCAGCCGGATCTCATGCAGCAGGTTGTCCACCTGCCCTTTGATCGGCCGTACCTCAATTTCGGGATCGATCAAGCCCGTGGGACGTATGATCTGCTCGACAACTACGCCCGCGGACCTGGTCAACTCATAAGGCCCTGGTGTGGCGGACACATAGACCACCTGATTCACGCGATTTTCAAACTCCTCGAAGGTGAGGGGGCGGTTATCGCGCGCGCTCGGAAGACGGAAGCCGTATTCGACTAACACGTCTTTGCGCGACCGGTCGCCGTGATACATGCCCTGCAGCTGAGGAACCGTCTGGTGGCTTTCATCAATGAACAAGAGCGCATCATTCGGCAGGTAATCGAGCAGAGTCGGCGGAGCTTCACCTGGCAGGCGCCCAGAGAAATGCCGCGAATAGTTTTCAATTCCGTGACAATATCCGATCTGTTTGATCATTTCGAGATCAAACATAGTGCGCTGATAGAGGCGTTGAGCCTCAATCAGCTTTCCCCTTGACTCGAGTTCCTTGTGCCACCACTGCAGCTCATTTTCGATGCTCTGCATCGCCTGTTGGCGCGTGGGCGCATCCATAACATAATGGGTTTTGGGATAGATGGGCAGGCGGAGGTAAGTCTGCTTCACCTGGCCAAGTAATGGGTCGATCTGGCTCAGAGATTCGATCTCATCCCCCCAAAATTCGATGCGATAAGCATTGTCATCGTAAGTTGGATACAACTCTACGACATCGCCGCGCACCCGGAAGGTACCACGCCTGAAATCGTGATCGTTGCGGTCATACAGGATTTCGACAAGCCGCTGGAGCAACTCTTTGCGCGTCATGTGCTGCCCTTTTTCGAGCATCAGCAGCATGCCATAGTAAGCCTCCGGCGAGCCGAGGCCGTAAATGCAACTTACGCTTGCGACAATGACGCAATCGCGCCGCTCAAACAGGGAGCGGGTCGCCGAGAGCCGCAGTTTATCGAGTTCTTCATTGATGGTCGCTTCTTTCTCAATGTAAATGTCACCCGAGGGAAGATAGGCCTCCGGCTGATAATAATCGTAGTAACTGACGAAGTATTCGACCGCGTTTCCGGGGAAAAACGTTTTGAATTCGTGATACAGCTGGGCTGCCAGGGTCTTATTGTGCGCCAGGACAAGCGAGGGCCGTCCGCTGAACTCGATGAGCTTGGCCATGGTGAAGGTTTTGCCTGAGCCGGTGACACCCAGCAGCACCTGATGCTTCTCGCCATCGAGGATGCCGCGCGTCAATTGTTCGATCGCGCTTCCCTGGTCGCCGCGCGGCCGATAGTCTATACCGAGTCGGAATGGCACGCCCTCAGTATAAAAACTGAAAAACGGAAATGTGCGTGCTGCCGCCGATTGAGAGGCCGCACGCTAGGTGGCCTGGTCAGACGCGATGGTGCTAATCCCAGGTACAAAAAGGTTAAAAATCTATGCAAATTAGTACTGATGACTGAAGATACTGGTACTATATTTGCTGCGTTATGTTACTATCCGTACCGTGGGATGTTATAGTCCTCAGTGCGATGTAATAATCCTCAACTAGGATGGCTCCCATGGCACGTTCACCCTTGGCGGTTTTACTTGCATGCTTCGGTTTCGGCTTGATCGCGACCCCCTCCGCGAGCCTGGCATCAATCGTCACGGTCGACTTCACGGCGCTCGCCCAGAGTGGTCCGCTGACGGGGCATTTATATACCGGCTCGTTCTCATACGACAACAGCGGGCTTACGGGCGTTGGATACGAGTCTGTGAATCCGACTGCTTACACCCTGAATTTCTTCGGAAATTATTCGCTGACGGATACGAACGGTTCTTACATTCCCGTTTCTTTCAGCAACGGCGCACTAAATAGTTTGGGCTTTCTCATAGAAACCCCCGGCGCTGGTACCGTGGCCAGCGGCGCACCTGATTCCTACATTTCGCTCAATCAAAACATTCCTCAATTTCTCTACGGTTACAGTTCCACTGGCGAGAGCTTCCCACCAAACGGGAGCTGCCTTGACGCTCTTGGCAGTTGTTCGAACTGGGAAGGGCACGGGACCGTGACTTTTAGCAGTCCCACAGTAGCAACTCCCGAACCCGGAGGCCCGATTCCCGTCTTGGCGTACGTCTCCGCAATCGGCCTTTTCCTTTGGATGCGCCATCGCGCAAAGGCCTAAGCGGTCTTTGAAATAGTGCTCAATTTCCGGCCGCGGCCAGTGACCGGGAATTGAGCAGCAACACCTCCGCGCTGCCCGGCCTGGGACCTTTGCTGTGCTACACTCGGGTGTGCGGACGCGGATTCTCGGCGTAATTCCCGCCCGGTTTGCCTCCTCTCGATTCCCTGGAAAAGCTCTCGCCTCACTTGCTGGAAAGCCGATGGTGCAGCACGTGTGGGAAAGGGCACAGCACTCCCGTTATCTCGACGAAGTTCTCGTAGCGGCCGATGACGAGCGAATCGCCCGCGCGGTGCGAGGTTTTGGCGGACGCGTGCGCATGACGCGATCGGATCATCCGTCAGGAACAGACCGGCTTGCCGAGATCGCGTCGGCGGATCCCGCCACTATCTTCGTAAACATTCAGGGTGACGAGCCTCTGATCGATCCGGGCGCAATCGACGCCGCCATTCTTTCCATGAATGACGATGAAGCGGTATCGATGAGCACCCTCAAGAAAAAGATCATCGATCCCACCGATATCGTAAACGGCAATGTGGTCAAGGTGGTGACCAACCTTGCCGGTGATGCCATTTATTTCTCGCGATGCCCGATCCCCTATGAGCGCGACGGCCGCAAAGGAGTCACTTACTTCAAGCACGTAGGCCTGTACGTTTATCGCCGGGACCTGCTGCTCCGCTATCCGGAACTGAGGGTTGGTCCGCTCGAAGAAGCGGAATGTCTGGAGCAGCTCCGCGCACTCGAAAATGGCTATCGAATTCGCGTGGTGGAGACCGATTACGAATCCCTCGGCGTAGATACGCCCGAGGATCTCGAGCGGGTCAACGACCTGTTTTCCGCCATGGCTGCCAGATTTTCTCCGGAACCTCATGCCTAAATACATCTTCGTAACCGGTGGTGTAATGTCGTCGTTGGGAAAGGGAATCGCCGCCGCGTCGATCGGCTGCCTTCTCGAAAGCCGCGGGCTGCGCGTCACGCTGCAAAAGTTCGATCCGTATCTAAATATCGATCCGGGAACGATGAGTCCGTTCCAGCACGGTGAAGTCTTTGTTACCGATGATGGGGCGGAGACCGATCTCGACCTCGGGCACTACGAGCGGTTCACACATGCCCAGCTGACGCAGAGCAACAACCTCACTTCGGGCCGTATTTACGAACACATCATTACGCGCGAGCGGCGCGGCGATTATTTAGGAAAAACGGTACAGGTGATCCCGCACGTTACGGACGAAATCAAGGCCGCGTGCCGAAAGGTTGCGGCGGATGTCGATCTGGCTATTGTCGAAATCGGCGGTACGGTGGGCGATATCGAATCGTTGCCGTTCATTGAGGCGATCCGGCAGCTGCGCCATGAAGAGGGTCGCGACAATACATTGTTTGTACACCTGACGCTCGTTCCGTGGATCGCTGCCGCGCAGGAACTCAAAACTAAGCCCACCCAGCACAGCGTGAAGGACCTGCGCGCCAACGGCATCCAGCCCGACATTCTGCTGTGCCGCTCTGAACGGCATCTGCCGGAAGA
>JAFAMM010000481.1 GCA_019233375.1 Acidobacteriaceae bacterium | reverse complement strand
CTTGATAGCGAGTTTGTGAGAGGCGACCAGCGCCGCGTCGGGCGTGGTGTAGATAGAATGCGGCGCAACTACGGGAACGATCAGCTCATCGTGCCGGTATTTCTGAATGAAGCGTTCGGCGCCGGCGATTGCGTCCTGCCATGTCTTGTAGTCCGGGGCAGGGAAGCCAATGATCGTCTGGCCCAGAACGCCGCGCACGCCGGCTTGCTTGGCGGCCTCCGCTTCCGCGTCTTCAAAGTAGTACATGTCGGTGTAGGTTGTGATGCCGGCCAGTACCATCTCCAGGCACGCCAGCCGGGTGCCCCAGCGAACGAAATCGGGCGAGACGTTCTTGGATTCGGCTGGAAAGATGAAGTTGTTGAGCCAGTCCTGCAGGCGTTTATCGTCGGCAATGGCGCGGAACAGGGACATGGGCGCGTGTGTGTGCGTGTCGATGAGACCCGGCATCACGAGCGACTCCGGCCTTTCCAGCACATGCAAGCCCGTGAAATGTGCGGCGATCTCCTGTTGCGTGCCGACCTGCACGATGTGCGAACCGCGAATCGCTACGGCGCCATGCGGGATCACACGGCGGCCGCTGTCCATCGTGAGGATATAGCGTGCGCGAATGATCCAGTCAGCCTGCTCGGCGGGAGCAAGACTGGCTGCAAGAGCTAGCAGCGAAAGAACGCTAAAGGAACGACGAGTCGAATGGCCGCGGAAAAATGTCATTGAGAGATATAGTTTCACGGCGGCCATGGAGGTTGGCAAGAATCAGCGTGGCGCCCGGGCAGAACTCCCACAGGATTTGCCGGCACGCGCCGCACGGGGGCGTAAGGATATGCGTATCGGCCACGACGACCACACGCGTGATAGCGGCCGCCCCTTCGGAAATGGCTTTGAAGAGGGCGACGCGCTCGGCACAGACCGTTAACCCGTAAGTCGCGTTCTCGATATTACAACCTGAAAAGATGCGGCCTTGTTCGTCTTCGAGGGCCGCACCGACGCGAAAGCGGGAAAACGGTGCATGGGCGTTCTCGCGTGCCCGTAAAGCAGCTTCTATCAGACAAGTTTCTGAGGTTGACGGCACTCTGGCCATCTTATGAAAATATCTGCCTATGAGCTATTTGGTTGGTAACGTGGCAGAGTATTCTGCATGATTCACCGGCGCCTTTGGGTCTTGCTTCTCTTTGCGTGTCTTTTCTCAAAAGGGGCAGTGCCGCAAACTGTACCCGCGGCGCCGAGCGCCGTCTGGAAGCCGCCAGGCAAGTTTGCGGCGAGCCCGCCTCCTGCCGGTTTCATCACCGCGATAGATCCGGATAAGACTTATTCTCTGGCGGAACTGATCGATATCGGCGAAAGAAATAATCCGGACACCCGGATCGTCTGGGAACGGGCGATGCAGGAAGCCGCGCAGCGCGGGATTGCGCGCAGCGCTCTATATCCGCTGGTGACTACCTCTGTGTTGCTCGAGGGCAGCCGTGACCGCATCCTCATCAACTCAATTTTCATCCAGCAGGATGTAGCCCTGATACAGCCGACTATTTCGCTCTCCTACACCATCTTCGATTTCGGCGAGCGCGCTTCCCAGATCGAAGCAGCGGAGGCCAATTTACTTGCTGCCGATTTTGCATTCAACGAAACCCACGAACAGATCATCTACGAGGTCAGCGCCGGCTATTATCAGCTGATCAGCGCTCAGGGGGAGATCTCGGCAGCGGAAGCAACCCTCACCAACGCCCAAACCGTGCAGAATGCAGCGGAAGAACGGTTGAAGAACGGCGTTGCGACGCTGCCGGACGTGCTCGAGGCCCGCGCCTCGACTGCGCAGGCAGCCTATGACCTAGAGACCGCGCGCGGGGCGGAGCGTCTTGCCCGTGGCAACCTTGCAGGCGTGCTCGGCATTTCGCCGGCGATTGCCGTTCATGTCCGGCCGCTCCGTGAAACCGCTCTTCCGTCCGTTCTCGAGCAGTCCGTCACGGATGCCATTCAGCGCTCCTTCGGGCAACGTCCTGAGTTGCTGGAACAGCAGGCGCGAATTCGTGCCGCGGAAGCCGATATCAAAGGAGCGCGTTCCCGCTATTACCCTTCTCTTACGTTCAGCGGCAGCGCGGATTATCAAGGGCTATTTGGGAAGCAGGAGGGGAGCCCGAGCGCTCAGAGCAGTGGCGCCACGTGGCGGGCACAGATGAATTTGAGCTGGACGCTGTTTGATGGCGGGCGGCGGCGTAACGATCTCGACCGCGCTGAATCGGCGAAACGCGAAGCGCAGGCGCAACTGAATGGACTCCAGAATCAAGCGGCAGTAGACGTGTGGAACGCTTATTCGGATGTTGAAACGGCGGTCGCCCAGCAAAAGGCCGCGGCTGCCCTGCTGGATGCCGCCGACCGTTCTTACGAGGCGGCCACTGAAGCGTATGGTTATGGCGTGAGAAGCCTCATTGACGTTGTGGCCGCTCAACGGGCGCTGGCGCAAGCACGAACCGCCCAAGTGGTCGCGCAGGCTCGGGTTCTGACGGCTGTCACCAACTTTGCGTTCCAGACGGGCGACCTGTTGCGCTCCCGCGCGGCAGGAGGAAAGCCGTGAGCGGCCGGTGCAGGCCGTGTTCAAAACCTCGGGTCCGATACGCGATTCTGGGCACCGCTCCGCTGTTCTTGTCCGGATGCCAGCGCGCTCCTTCGGTCGACATCCTGGGCTCGTTCTTCCCGATATGGTTTTTCTGCCTCGCGTTGGGTATTGTCCTGGCGGTGATAGCGCACCTGGTTTTTGTCCGTGCCGGAATCGAAGCCGAACTGGGGCCCCGTGCGTTGGTGTACCCTAGCTTATCCCTGCTGTTTTCGTTCTTAATCTGGCTCATATTCTTTCATTGAGGTGTCAGGATGGCCACTCGAACAGCTCACAACGTTCGAAAGCTTACGGCGCGCGCCCTCGGCATCGGCATTGTCGCCGGAGCGCTGGTTACCGGGCTCATCGTCTGGTGGGAAACAAACACGTATCCGCGCACGGATGATAGCTGGGTTACCGCCAATCTGATCGGCATCGCGCCGGAAGTGAACGGGCCCATCCAGAGGCTGTATGTCCGCGATAACCAGTTCGTCAAAGCGGGTGATCTCCTGTATCAGATCGACCCGCGCCCGTATGAGTATGCCCTGGAGCGCGCGCGTTCCGAACAGGTCACGCTCGAAAAGCAGATCTTGAACGAAGAACGCGTGATTGCGGGCCAGCACAGTGCGGTGAATACCGCAGAAGCCACGGTATCCACCTCGGAAGCGAATGTGAACGCCGCCCAGGCGAACATCCTTGCTTCTGAAGCCGCCGTGCTGAAAGCCGAAGCGGCGCTAGCCTCCGCAAAGGCGCAAGCCTCGCTCGCCAACGATACGCTGCACCGTTATGAACCGCTACTGGCCAAGCAGTTCGTCACTGTGGAAGATATCGATCGCGCACGCACGAATGACCGTACGGGCGCTGAAAGCGTGCGCCAGGCCACGTCAGAACTCGCTGTTGCCCGCGCGCAACTGGAGGCCTCCAAGGCACAGCATGTACAAGCCACCGCGGTGGTTTCGCAAAGCCAGAGCCGGTTGCAGGAATCAATCCACAACGTAACGCTGCTCGATCCGCTTCTTGCGCAGCGCGGCGAGCGTGCGGCCGCCGTGAAGACCGCCGAGTACGATCTTTCCCGATGCCGCGTGTTCGCGCCGTTCGATGCGCGCGTGACGGACCTGACTATTTCGGAGGGCGCGTATGCACACGTAGGCCAGCAGGTGTTTACGTTGATAGACGTTCGCAGATGGTGGGCGGTCGGCAATTTTCGCGAGAGTCAATTGAAGGCGATCCGGCCTGGAATGCGCGCGGACATTTACGTCATGACGAGGCCCACGCAGCGCTTTACAGGTGTGGTGGAAAGCGCCTCATTCGGAGTGACCCCGCAAAACGTCACAGTGGGTCAGGGGCTTCCCGATGTGCAACGCTCGTTGAACTGGGTTCACCTGGCCAGCCGCTATCCGGTTCGGGTACTGGTGGACCATCCGGATCAAGAGCTGTTCCGCATCGGCGGATCGGCGGTTGTGATCGTTCGCGGCAATGGCCGCATTGCAGCCCGCTAGTATGGCCTGCGAGACCGAGCCGGCGAAGCAGAACAGCCGCATCGGCGATTGGCTGCCAGCGTTCTTCAAGAGCGAACTCGCTCCTTACCCCGGCCGCGTGGAGTCCGTTGCGCGGACCGTTCTCTCGGTCGTTATCGCCCTCGTTATCGTCAGCACGTTTCGTATTCCGTATGGCTCGATTGGCATTTTTACTGTCTTCATCATCACGGGTGACACGCCGACGGCGGCAGCGAAGACGGCACTGATCAGCATCGTAGCCACGGGCTTTGGGGTAGCCATAGCGCTGATTGGCGTCATTCTCACGATTGATAATCAGCCGCTGCGTTTTCTCTGGATCGCCGGAGAATTTTTTGTTCTGTTCTGGCTGGCCCGAGTCATGGTGCAGCCTATAGCCGCCATCCTGATGGGGAACAGCGTTTACATCTCGTCGACTATCTGGGAGCTCCCCTATCCGGCGCCGCAGCATGTTGAGGAGACGCTTTGGTTCTGGCTCGCCACCTCCATCGGCTGCATCGTCCCGGTCATCGTGCAACTGGCCTTTACCCGGCAGGACGCCGTAGACCAGGCACTGAGCGCTATATCGCGCCGTCTTAAGTTGACGGAATCCTTGTTTCGGGCGGCCATCACCGATCCGCGCGGTAAAGCCTACTGCGCGGCGCAGGAGGAAGTAAACTCACTTGCGATTGTGGGCACCGGCCGCGTGCGCCGCCTGCTCCGGTCCCCGGCCGCGGCGCCGGCGAATTTGCGTCAATATTTTTCTGAGCTCAATGCCGTTAATGCGTTCAGCGGCCGGCTCATCGATCTCGCCGCAAATCTGGGTGCTGATGAGCGCCAAATTTCGCAAAGCGACTCTGAGCGGCTGAAAGCGATGGCAGACGACCTGGCCATGTTCGATGCCGACATGAAGGCGCGCCGCCGGCCGCAATTCCCACCCATCCCGCACCAGGACGAGACATCTGCCATTCCCATCATTCCTGAGTTGGAACGAATCGTGAAATCGATTGCAAGCGTGCTGAGTTCCGGCGAAACCGACAGACCGGATCTTGTGTCCGTCCTCGACGAGGAGCCGCAGGGCCGCATCCTACTCTCGGATGCCTTCACGAATAACGATTACGTCAAGTTCGCCCTGTCAGGCTGTCTCGCGACGACGCTCTGCTACGTCTTCTACAACGCGGTAGATTGGCAGGGCATTTCCACCTGCGTGATTACCTGCCTCCTCACGGCTCTGTCCACGTTGGGGGCCAGCAAACAGAAGCAGTTTCTGCGCATCACGGGCGCCGCCGCGGGCGGCCTGGTCGCCATCTTCGCCCTTTCTTTTCTATTCCCGCTGCTCCAGTCAATCACGACTGTGTCGTTGATCTTCGCCGTTGTGACCGCGATTGCCGCATGGATTGGCACGTCTACGCCTCGCCTTGCATACTTCGGCCTGCAGCTCGGGCTTGCGTTCTACCTGACTGCTCTGCAGGACTATTCCACGCCGCTCTCACTGGCGCCGGCGCGTGATCGCTTCGTTGGCGTGCTGGTCGGCATAAGTGCTATGTGGCTCGTCTTCGACCATCTCTGGCCGACTTACGCCATCCTGGAGATCACAAAGACGTTCCAGCAGAACCTGCGGCGTGTCGCGAGCCTCGTCATGATCTTTGAAGGTTATGGCAACGAGCGCGCAAAAGCCATTCCAAAGATCCGCGCGCTTCGCGAGCAGATCAATACAGGTTTGAATGCCCTTCACACATATGGCGGCACGATCTTATTTGAGTTCGGCCCGCAGCGCCGCGCTCACCTGGCTATGCGTGAGCGAATCCTGCGCTGGCAAACGACCCTTCGCACCTTCTTTCTGGTGGAACTCGGCCTTCTCCAGTACCGCTTGCACGTGGATCTGCGCGAGGTCCCGCAGGCGGTCATCGACGCCCAGGAGCATTTCGGCCGCGCCATCGCGGGCGAACTGGAGGGCATGGCCTCGGGGGTTGCAGACATCTTCGAG
>JAFAMM010000476.1 GCA_019233375.1 Acidobacteriaceae bacterium | reverse complement strand
ACAATATCGAAAGCGAAGCGGGGTTATCGAGCGTTGTGATCGCACTCTCCTCATCAAGAGGCTCTGAAACGTCGTCGATGACGTCACGAGTAGTTCCATAGATCAGGTTCTGCTGGTCTTGATCGAGGCTTCCCTCGTGCCTGTCCTGCTCAGCGAGCCCCAGTGCCGGGATCAGCAACATATCGAACACTTCGTGCGCTGCCTTGCCTCTTGCGCACGACTCGACGATGGTTCGTGCTTCGTCCTCGTCGAGCGCCAGCAGACGCTGATAGTAGTTCGCGTGCGGTGCCAGCACCGGCTCATCGCCCATCAGGATGTAAAGAAACTGCAGCTTTGGTACGTGCCTTCCTAACACGACAAGGCAGACCGTCAACGGCGTCGATAGCACAAGACCTGTCGGACCCCACAGCATGGTCCAGAACACGGCGGAAGTCAGGATCGCAAGCGACGATATACCGGCTTTCGAGGCGTATAGGTAAGGCTCGAGCAGACTGGCAACTGTTCCTTCTATCAGTGCCCACAAGCCGAGTACGAGCAGCGGGCTTTTCCATCCGTCGGAAACAGCGAGAGAGAGGATAAAGGGCCCGGCGAGAATCACCAGTGTGCCGAAATACGGGATGAAGCGGATGAAAATGGCGAGCACGCCCCAAAAGATCGGATAGGGGACGCCGATGAAGTACAAACCCGTTCCGAGAAGCACGCCATATAGCGAGTTCACCGTCAGCAGAGTAAAAAGGTAGCTGCTGACGCGCTTCGCTGCGTCATCCATTGCGACCGTCACCTTGTTGATACGCCCGAGCCCAAAGAGACCGAAGAGCCTGTTGCGCAGATCGACCCGGTTCAGCAGCATGAAAAGCGTGAACACAACTACGGCGCTCGCGGTTGCGAGGAAGTAGGCGATAGATCCGCCGGCGAGCCCCAGCCCGTCAAAAATGCTCGGGTGTGGCCGCACCACCTCGACTGGGATCGGCGCGCGTCCCTCCTTGCCTTTCTGCGTGGCACTAGCCGCCGGCGAAAGATCAGCAGCCAGTGTTTCAAGCGAGTTAATTGCCCGCGTTAAGCGCGCGCTTTTCGGATTCCGCAGGGCGTCGACCTTGCGCTGTATGTTGGCTTGATAATGCGGCAATTCGGTAACGATGCCGGCAAACTGCTCGGTACCCACCCAGGCGAGCGCGCCAAAACCAGAGAACGCCAGGAACATGACGATCAGCACCGCAGCCGGCCGCCCGATTCGGGTGCGTTCGAGCAAAACAACCGGTGGGCTCAGCAGGAAGCTGAACAAGACCGCGAGCGCAAACGGAATGAATATCTCACGGCCGAGATACAGGGCCGCTACCACCGCCATCGCGGTCAACAGTGCCAAAAATGTAGAGAATTGATCCGAACGCCGTTTCGAGACCGCTGCCACGTATGCGCTACCTGACTAATAGAGTTCCCAGGTTGTCGATTTGTAACCAGATACTATCGGCGAACACGTTTCACGCGGCTAGGCGGCGTTGGGCGGGAATGGCATAAGTGCCGCTTTCAAGAGAAGGGATGTTCGGGAACTCAGAGGATACGGCCGGCAGAGCCACCGCGAAACGATCGATTCTGGCACGTTATTGGGCTAGAAATTAAACCCGATTGTGCCCGTTATGGTTCGCGGAGTAACGTAATGCGTTCCGCTGAAGGTAGACAAAAAGTTGTAAAGCGCCACCTGGTTTGTCAAATTCACAACCTCGATGCGCGCGCTCCAGCGGTACTTGTCGCCGCCAAACAAATTGTCGTCTCCAACAGCGAGATCGAATAAATTGCGCGGCTGTATCCGTTGCGGGTTGTGATCGTCGTTCTCGGTCCCGGGTCTCGGCACTGAAACATACTTCGAGGTCAAACCTTTTGCATCGCACGTCGCCAGCGCGGGTCCTAGCGGATTGGGCGCTGCAGGCCTGCCATTACAAAGAAGTCCGGATTGGTACTCCTGGTCGGCGGTAAGCGGCGACCCTGTGATTGCGTTGACCAGTGCCACTTGCCCCGCCGCGATGTTCGCGGCTCCTCCCTCCGAGATGGGAGTCGAAAAGAAACAGGTCGCGGTTAACGCGACGCACGGAACCGCACCAGCCACCAATCCGCTGTCGTACCGGTAATTGAAAGAAATCCAAGGACCGTTCTTGAACGGTTGGTATTGCAGGTGAGTCGTTTGGTTAAAAACTTCATCGTGATCAATACGAAAAACGCCATTCGCCGGAGGAATGATCGGCAACCCGGCCACTTGTGGCAGGAAGAATCGCGCCGCGACGCTCGACATGACAATCTGCGCGGTCAGGCCGTGAAAGTTCGGAATCGTCGCACGGCCCGTGTAGGCGGGTATCTTCGACCTCGACCATTCAATCGGGAAGTAGATTGGCGTCGCGCCCACGACGCCGAAGTCGAATGCATTGTGCGTATATTTGTTGATCCATTCACCATCTAAAACCAGGTACCGTCCGACCGCCTGCTGAATACCAACAACGAATTCATTGCGAAAACCCGGACTAATCGGACCGAGGTTGCACGTCACGCCTGGCGGCGGTACCAGAACTGCGAAAAAAGGAATGCTGCAGCCAGTACTCGCAATGATCAAGTTCTCGTTGAAGGGCGTTTCCATCGTGCGCGCGTAACCGGCCCTCAGAACTGTGTTCGTCCGCTTAACGTTATAGGCAATGCCGACACGCGGTTCAGCTTGACTTGACGAGGCCAATCCCCGATAGATATCGCCCCGAATTCCGACGAGGAACGTCCAGTTACTTAAGTGGATGGAGTCCTGAACATACAGGCCCATCTCCTTGATGTCCGTGTGGCCATAGAACGGAAAGAGAGTGCCCGCCAGTGTCAAATCGTACGGCGCCAATATCGCGCAGGGTGTACCGGGCTGCGGCGTGCCATTCGGGTTCAGGCATCCGAAGCTTGCCGTGAGACCCGGATCCACGATCCCGACGCTGTCGCCTTCCGTCAAAAGCGTGCTCATGTATTCAACGCCGGCTTTTATATTGTGTATGCCCTTTACGTAAGTAACGCTCGCGCGGCCCCCAATATTCGCAAGCCGGCGCGATTGGCTGACCGTTTCACTCTGCAGGTCCGGAGAAAAGTCATTGAATGGATCCCCGCTCGGATAATAGTTGAACTGATCTTGACGCCACCAAGCGCCCACGTTGAGCACCGTTGACGGGCTGAGTAAATGCGTCCAGTTCGGGGAAATATCAAACGTTTTAATCTGCGAACGCTGATCCGAGGGGCCCAAGGGTAAGTTTGTAATCGGATTGAACAGCCCCGGATGATACGCCTGATCATATGTGTTCGGGTTCTGGAACCAGGAGCGGGTGAAATTCATGTCAAAGTGGACAGAGTCTTTTTCAGAGAATTGGTAATCGGCGCGGTCGAATATATTTTCTTCATTTCCCTTGGCATGCAAGACCGTGAACTCAGGAGGATCCAGAAACCGTCCGGTATTCAATCCGTTGAGTGCGATGAAATTACCCCATTTCTGGCCTCCATATGCCAGATGGAATGCCTCGGCAGAGGTCCCGAATGTGCCGTAAGACGCCGACACGTCGCCATGAGGCGTGGTGACGCCTTGACCGGAACGCGTCGTCACATCGATGATCAGGCTCGTCTTCCCGCCGTACTCAGCGGGTGGTATGCCTTCGATGACTTCGAGTGACTGAACCGCATCGATCGGAATCTGATTGGAAAACACTTTGCTCTGCTGGTCAGTAATCGGCTGCCCATCGAGTGAGAACGAGTTAGAGGCGTGGTCACCCATTCCATGAAACAGGCCATTCGAATCAGCCGCCACGCCTGGAGTGCTCAGCGTGACAAGTGAGCTCAAGTTGGAAGACGCGCTCTCGAGCGGCAACTTGTTGAAAAGTGCTCGGTCCACGTCAGTATGTGGCGTAGCGTCCGTCTCGAGCAGGTCCGTCCCGGCGACCACGGTTGTCTCGGTTGTCGACGTCCCGAGTTTCAGGTTCAGGTTGATGTCAATCGGGACCTGTGATCGCACATCGATATCTCCTGCCGCTGTCCGGAAACCCTCTGCCTGCGCGGTCAAATGGTAGGGATTGAACGGCACGTTATCGAATTGAAAACTACCTTTCGCATCCGTCTGGATTATCTTGTTGTAGCCCGAGACAGGGTTCTGGATTTCTACACTAGCGCCCACAACCGCCGCCCCCGACGGATCGAGCACAGTCCCGCGAATCGTTCCATTGTTAGATTGGGCTTGGCAGACAAGGCGTCCGGATAAGAAAAGCAGCAACCAGAACTGAAACAGCGCTACTGACTTTTTCACTTCTCTATCACGCCTCGGTTCTACACAGGTTGCTACCGAATTCTTACGAGTGAACTAAGTTGCGCGATGAGCGGGTTGCTTTTGCCGGTCAGCGGCCGGCTCGCATCGCGAGCATTTGCAAGTCTATCTTTGCGTAGGGACGCCGAAGCAGTGCGAATAGCCGTCGTCGTCGGTCAGGAAAAACTCGGTTTGCCCGTAGTCACGCTCTTCGACCTCTGAAACACCGTACCCAAGGCTCCTCAATCGCTCTCTGGTTTTGTGTATATCCTTCGGCGCCCAATAGAGCCGAATACCCTCGTAATCTTCCGGCTTCGCCGGCGTCCCCGCGCGTTGGTTCAGCATGAAGCATAAGTCGCCTTTCCGAAGCATGCAGAAGATCAACCTGTCGCCTTTGCGCATCTCTGAACTCGTCGAAAATCCGAGACCATCCACCCACAAACGCAGACTCTTCTCCAGGTTTGCGCTCGGAATGACGGGGATACATGATTCAACAGGCATAACAGCCTCCATTCCCGAAGTAAAACGCCGCTCAATCCAGCATTATGCGCGAAACCCGCCCTGTGCGTTCCTGACCGCGGATTAGTTTACGCCCGCCCCGTGAGCAAAGTACCGATGTACGTCCGAAATGACAACTGAGCCCTCACCGACTGCGGACGCCACCCGCTTCACTGAGGCGCTCCGGACATCTCCAACAGCGTAGATTCCGGCTATATTTGTCGCATATGGCGTTTGTTCAAACGCATCCCGGCCGCCGGTCTTGACGAATCCTTTTTCGTCCAGATTGACCAGCCCGTTCAGCCATTGCGTGTTTGGATCAGCGCCAATCATCAGGAAGACAGTGTCCGTGCGCTTGGATGTCTGTACTCCTGTGCGGCGATTGATCCAGGTGACTTCCTCCAAGCGGGAATCGCCGGCAAGGCTAACAATCTCCGTCTCGGTCAAAACGGAAATGTGCTGAGAGGTCTCAATTCGTGAAAGCAGGTATTGGGACATCGTTTGCGCAAGCGCCCTTCCTCGAATCAGCAGATAAACATGGGCCGCCCGATGCGAAAGGAACAGGGCGGCCTGTCCAGCGGAATTACCGCCGCCTACCACGATCACTTCGTTGTTGCGGCAGAATGCTGCTTCCATGGCAGTAGCCGCGTAGTAAACGCCTTGATTCTCAAATTTCTCGAGATTCCGCGCGTTCAGCTTTCGATACCGTGCCCCGGTCGCAACGATCACGGATCGTCCGCACAAACAGATATGCTCTGATAGCGCGAGTCTGTGGAAACCGGACGCTGGTTCCACACCGATAGCTTCCCGCGCTATCGCGAATCTTACGCCGAATTTCAATGATTGAACCCAGGCGCGATGTGCGAGCCGTTGGCCTGAGATCCCGGTGGGAAATCCCAAATAGTTCTCGATTTTCGAACTCGTGCCGGCCTGTCCACCGGGAGCAATCCCTTCGACGACAACGGTCGACAATCCTTCGGAAGCAGCGTAGACAGCGGCCGCCAGACCCGCCGGTCCCGCGCCAACCACCGCGACATCATATAGTGTGCTTGCGTCCGGTATCTCGGTTATCCCGAGTTCGTCGGCTAACCTCGGTATCGTGGGGCGGTACAGCACACGCCCATCACTCAAGCCAATTGCTGGAAGAGGTTCGTGATCGCGCCCTGATTCTACATTCGAATGCACGTGCGCCGGAGACTGACCCTGGACCAGCCGGTGCGGATATCCGTTGCGGCTAAGAAACTGCTGCAGTTTAAGCGTCTCGGCTTCGCCTTCCTTTCCGAAAAGAACAACGCCTGTTTTCGTCTGCGAAACCAATCCGATCCTGCGCCAAATGAATGCCTGCATAATCAGGTTGGCGATATCGCCCTCGTCGCGCATCAATTGCCGCAGGTTCTGCCTGGATATGCGCAGGAGCCGGCTATTCGGTGCGCTCGTTCGGGCTGAGACCAGAGGTGGCTGATCATTTAGCAGATTCAACTCGCCCGTGAACTGAAGAGGACCCAGCTTAATGATGGATTCGAGTTGATTGCTGTCGTCCATCGTGTAGACTTCAATGCCGCCCGTAAGAATGACGAACATGTCCGCTTCGCGCTGACCGGCGGCGGATAGCTGCGTTCCAAGGTCATATTCCCGTTCGGTCGCGTAGTTACGAATGCAACCAATCATGTCGCCGGTCAAATACGGAAAGGCCATGTCGGGCCTGAACGACGGAACATCGAAAGCCGCTTGCGGATCGGGTGGTGTCGCCATTACGTGTGCCTCAATGTTAATGCAGTTACCCGCCCTCCGGCCTCGGTTTCCTTATATTTCAACTACGTCGATTGGGAGCGAGGCAACATCAGGAATTCGATCTGAGATGAGCGGTAAACCACTCGGCGGCGAGTTTGGCCACCTCTGGGAGCGCGCCGGGCTCTTCAAAAAGGTGAGTGGCGCCGCGCACAATAATAAGTTCGCTCCTGCAAGTCATCTGCGTCTTGGCGTCGCGATTCAATTCCAGTACAGCAGTATCTCTGCCCCCGACGATGAGTAGTGTTGGAGCACGAACCGCGCAGATATCTCGTCCCGCTAAATCGGGCCGGCCGCCCCGACAGACAACTGCTTTTACGGCGTCGGGTCGGTGCGCAGCCGTCAACAATGCCGCGGCCGCGCCGGTACTTGCGCCAAACAAACCCAGGTTATATCCACGAGTCTGATCCTGGCCTCCCAGCCAATCCGTAATGGCGGTGAGGCGGCGAGTGAGCAGAGCAATGTCAAAACGCAGCCGTGTGGTTGTTTCCTCTTCTTCTTCGGCCGCTGTCAGCAGATCAGCAAGCAGTGTTCCCAGTCCGCGTTCATTCAACACTTCCGCGACATACCGGTTCCGCGGACTATGGCGGCTGCTGCCGCTGCCGTGAGCAAACAGCACGATGCCGGCGGGCGATCGGGGCAGCGTCAAATCCGCCTGCAGTGTGACCTCGCCGGCAGGAATCGGGAGGCCAGTACGTTCGCTGAACGGGACCTCAGAGTTCATGCAGCGGCGAGGTGTGCGGTCTTGAGCATGGCTGCTCCCGCCCGCTCCAATTCCGCCAGCGCGCGTTGCGCGTTGTGCGGGTCGAGTCCTGCGACCGCATCTGCCAGGACATATACCTTGAACCCCTCCCGCAACCCATCCAGTCCCGTCGTG
>JAFAMM010000334.1 GCA_019233375.1 Acidobacteriaceae bacterium | reverse complement strand
CTCCCGGCGGATAACCCGTCCAGGTGATCATGTCCTGACCCATCCCGCCGCACGGGTGCTCCGCCCCGTCAGGCCCCGTTCCCAGAATTGAAAAGAAGAACATCGTGACTGGCTTCGAGCCATTGTTCACGAGATCGAAGCTCACTTCGTTCCGTCCTTTGTCAAACTTCTGGTTTTCCAGGAAGGCTGTGTAGACGGTCGAGAGCTGGGATTCCTGAGCCGGCGCGAGACAGGCGAAGGCTAGCAGCCCGAGACACAGAGCGGAGTGGCCCAGCGTTACCAGCATGCAGAGACAGACACCAGCGGCGGCGAAATGTTCCCGTCGTGTTTCGGAAGTCAGACGGCGACCGGCGCCTGTTCCTTCGCGGTCAGAGACATCACTTTGCGCGCCGGGTTGCCTGCGACAACGGTATTCGGCGGCACGTCGCTCATCACGTATGCGCCGCTGCTCACCACGCTGTTCTCTCCGATGGTTACGCCGGGGAAAATAACCGCTCCACTGCCGATCCACACGTTATCGCAGATGGTGACAGGACGGACATCTTCCGTGTTGGCAGGCGCGCCGGAGCGCCGCAGCACCGGGTCAAGCGGATGACCCGGCGAATCAAAAACAGTGACGAAGGGCGCCAGGCGACAATCGTTTCCAATCGAAATCTGCTTCCCAATCGTCAGGATGCACCCGTGACCCAAGCCCGAGTTGTTGCCCATGCGGAATGTGGGGTTCGGACTATAACGCACGGCAAAGGCAAAGTTGCATTTGCCGTCGATGAGCACGTTGTCACCCAGGATAATGTCGCCTTTCCCCTGAACCCAATGAATGAAGTTGCCCGTGTGCAAGTTGTGTCCATAGGTTCGGCAGTAAGCCTTGAACAGCGGCTCGCAGATGCACACGCGGTACAAAGCGAACCAGACCTGGCGTGCTGTCACAAATAGCAGAAGCATCGGCCTGACGATCACGCCGGGAGCCGGGACGCTGAAGTTCATGAGCGCGCGGCGCACGGCGCGAACGGAAGTTGCAAACCAATGATCAGAGGTCGCAAGCTTTCGGTAGAAAGACATACTCGGTGTTCCTCTATTGTGGCAGCGTACGTCAGTCGGGAACGGGAAGTGGGGCTGCCGGTACCGGGCTGCAACTATACTATGGAGTTTGTATCCGGCCCCAGGGAGTGCGTCCGGATGGAGCGGATTTGCCCAGAGGAAATACGAGTTCGTTTGTGACGCAGACTGTTCGAGTCAGCGACGTCGTTCGCCTGCGGCTTGGAACGCTAGGTGGTCCTAACACATTCCTCCTATTGGGCGCGCATGTACTCCTTGCCGTCCTCATCGCTTATTCAGCCGCGTTTGCAACTCACTTTACGTTCCGTTTCGTGCCACTCCATGACATGGATCAGTATCGATATCTGGCAAACGGCTTCGCTCATCTGCATGTCTACGGGTGTGAACTCTCTGGCAAACCGCTGCCGACCGGCTGCACGGATTGCATCAATTACTACGGCAAGGCTTATTATCCGTACGGGCCGGCTCCCGCGTTCATTCAGCTTGTTCTAATCAATCTGCTGAAATCGCGCATCACGGATGGCGCCATTGTATGGGCGATCTGCGCGATCACCCTCTACGTGATGTTTTGGATTTCGCGCTGGTACGCACAACGCGTACTAACGTTGAACGCCGCAAACGCGATCCTCGCCGCATCAGCCGCCGTTGCGGTGATCGGGACTACAGACATCTTTCTGCATACCTCCACCGTTCCCTATGCCTGGTCAGAGGCCTGCGCGGCTGGGCAACTGCTAAACCTGCTCTCGGCGTTCTTGCTGATACGAGCACTTCATTCCGGAACTTTTCGCGGAGTTCTCTGGTCCGGATTGCTGGCCGGCCTGAGCTTCCTATGCAAACAAAACTATCTTCCCGGCTTTCTCGCCGGCTGTGCGCTGTTAGCCTGGACAGCCCACAAACGCCAGTGGTCACGCGAGCAGAAAATCAGAGCAGGTTTGATGTTCGCCGTGCCGGTCGCTTTGTGCGTGGGCATGTTGCTGCTTTACAACTATGAGCGGTTCGGGAGCGTGCTCGAGACGGGCTTCCAATACCTCAACGCGTCTGAGAAGCATCCGGAACCGTACCAGATGCCTCAACCGCACCGCATTCCTTTTAATTTTTACAATCACTTTCTTGCGGGCGCGACGATCCGAACATCGGATTTCCCATTCGTACTCGGCAAATCCTCTAACTTCGGCGGCATCAATCATAAAGACGGTTCGGGGGGACTGCTCCACAACTTCCCGAGCTTCTCCGTATTCATTTCAATGCCGATGTTGCTTTTCGTCATTCCCGGGTTCCTCTATGCCGCTGCGCTACTGGTTCGAAGGCGTACGAATGCGGCTTGGGAGTATTTTCTGTACTTAGTTGTCCTGTGGTGTTGTGTCTTTGCCTACTTTCTAAACGAGTCTGGTTCCTTCATGCGGTATCAATACGACATGCCGTTCCTGTTGGGCTTGTGCGTAATGCAAGTTGTGGTGTTCTGCTGGCGAGCCATGGGACACATTGACCAAGTCACGTTGCGGAACGCGGCACGCTCGTTGTTCTTGCTTGTGCTCGGGCTATGCTTTGTAGAACAAGTTCTTATTGGGGCAGATC
>JAFAMM010000243.1 GCA_019233375.1 Acidobacteriaceae bacterium | reverse complement strand
TCCCACCGCAATTATGAACGTGCTGGCTTCCAACTTCTCTACACTCGCATCAACATCGCGCGTCATTGGACTTAGTCGCCAACTATAAGGTTATGCCCTACCTCGCTATAATTCTCACTATGTCCGCCGGTTACGGCGCAAGCACGTAAGTTAAATGCTTCCGTTTAGAGCCGCTTCTAAACTTACATGAAGAAGGGCCTGTTTGAGACAAGCCGGCAGCTGCTGATCTGGCTCGGCTTTCTGCCTCTGGTGTTAGCAATAGCGGCGTACAGGACAAGTTCCGAGCACGTCGCCAGCGTGACCGCAACACTCGAAGCAAACGCCTTCATTCGAGGTCTGGACGAACTGCTTTCGACGGTTCAAGACGCCGAAACCGGTCAGCGTGGCTACCTTCTCACACACTCTGCCCGCTATCTCGTTCCTTATCAAAACGCGCAGCAAACAATCCGGAAAGACCTGCAGGACGTAGCCGGCTTTGCGTCTCGCGACCCCGTGTCCAATGCGGTGATTGCGCAGCTTCGGGCCGCCATCGACAGCAAAATGGCGGAGATGCAGCACACCATCGCGCTCAGAGATACCCTCGGCTTCGAGGCGGCCCTGGCGGAAGTGGAAACCAACCGCGGGCAGGCTGATATGATTCGCATCCGCGGTTTCATCGATCAGCTGAAGAGCCGCCAGCTCGTTATCTTCCATCGCAACCTGGCCTTGATGCATTCCCGGCAGCAGATTCTCAACCTGGTCTTGGGTATTGGCGTTCTGTGCGGATTGCTTCTGCTGTTTTTTGCCTATCGTTTTACTGGGCAATACGCGCGCGAGCGCGACCGGGTGGAGCGCGAGATCCGCAACCTGAACGCGACTTTGGAAGCCAGGGTCGGTGAACGCACCTCTGAACTCGAAGCTCGAACCAGGGAACTCGAAGCGCGCTCCTCCGAGTTGCAGAGGTCGAATTCAGACCTTATGCAGTTCGCGTATATCGCCAGCCACGACCTCCAGGAGCCTTTGCGGATGGTAGGCAGTTATCTCGGCCTTCTCGCCCGCCGCTACGGATCACAGCTCGATGAAAACGCGAACAAATACATTCAGTTTGCGGTCGGCGGCGCGGAGCGCATGCACGCTCTGATTCAGGACCTGTTGCTCTACTCCCGGGTGGGAACGCAGCCGATCGACAAGCGTCGATTCTCGGCAGCAGACGCAATTGGGGACGCGATGGAGAATCTCCGGCTGGCGATCCGCGACAGTTCCGCCAAAATCAGCTATAATGCGATGCCCGAAATCGATGCCGACCGCGTAAAACTGACGCAGGTTTTCCAGAATCTCATCGGAAATGCCATCAAATTCCGCCAGCCGGGAGTGGCGCCCAAAATCGTCATCACGGCCGAGCGCGCCGGCGCCGGCTGGGAGTTCGCCGTGAAAGACAACGGCATCGGCTTTGACGCAAAGTATTGCGATCGTATCTTCGAAATTTTTCAACGCCTTCATGGCCTCGGCAAGTACCCCGGGAATGGCATCGGGCTGGCAATTTGCCGCCGCATTATCGAGCATCACGGCGGACATCTTTGGGCGGAATCGCACGTCGGCGAAGGATCTACTTTCTTTTTTTCGCTTCCGTCAGCAAATATTTCAGAAGAAAGAGACTCTAAACCTATAGAAGTGAGGCCGGGCCTCTAACAAACGTTGATGACGAAGAATTATACATTCGAGATTTTGCTGGTGGAAGACAATCCCGGAGACGTTTTTTTGACGAAAGAAGCATTCCGCGAGGGAAGATTTGCTCACCGCTTGTCCATTGTCGAGGACGGCGAAGAGGCGCTTGATTTCCTGAAGCACCGAGGCCGGTACAAAGACACGCCCACTCCTGACCTGATTTTGCTGGATTTGAACTTACCCAGGAAGGACGGCCGTGAACTCCTCGCCGAAATCAAAGAGGATGTGCAACTGCGCCACATTCCTGTAATCGTGCTCACAACCTCGGACGCGCGGCAGGATATATGCCGCGCCTACAAACTGCACGCCAATTGCTACCTCACGAAGCCGATTCTAATGGAAGAATTTCTTC
Source organism: Acidobacteriaceae bacterium (assembly GCA_019233375.1). Taxonomy (GTDB): domain Bacteria; phylum Acidobacteriota; class Terriglobia; order Bryobacterales; family Bryobacteraceae; genus Bog-105. The sequence continues at coordinate 1,005 of JAFAMM010000243.1, read as the reverse complement.
ACAAGGTTCGATCGGTAGAAGATTTTTGGCTTGCGGTGGTCCGGCTTCCCTCGCAGTAAGCCGAGTTGACGTCGAGCGAAAGTATTTACAGGAAACACCCCGCTCATACCGTAGTCTCACGAGCGAAGCTCTTTCTGCAGGAGGAAAGAAATGGCAGGAAAAAACACCGCCGTGTTCGGCATTTACCCCAGCCGTGAACTGGCAGAGAACGCAGTTGACCGGCTCATTGCAAATGGCTTTCGTAACGAAGACATTTCTGTTCTCATGCAAGATAATGTGGGCACGAAAGATTTCGCTCACGAAAAGCATACGAAGGCGCCTGAAGGCGCTGCGGCGGGTGCCGTAGCCGGCGGCATCGTCGGCGGTGCAATCGGCGCTCTGATTGGCATCGGCGTGCTCGCGATTCCCGGCGTCGGACCCCTGATCGCGGCAGGTCCCGTTATCGCTGCTTTGACGGGCGTCGGCTCGGGCGGGATGCTTGGCGGCATCATCGGAACATTGGTGGGAATCGGCATCCCCGAATACGAGGCAAAGCGTTATGAGGGCCGCATCAAAGAAGGCGGCATCCTGCTTTCCGCACACTGCGACAACGCGGATTGGGTAGCCAAAGGCAAACAGGTGCTGCGCGACACGGGCGCCGAAGACATCGCATCCGCGGGCGAGCACTCGGCTGATTTCGCAGTCTCTGACAAGCCGCTCAGCCGTGGCGCGAGCATAACCCGGTGAGTTGAAACCGTCGATTGAAACGGTGGCGCCCGCACCGCGCCACCGTCCCGGAACGCGCTTCCTCTGATTCCTCAGGGAAGCATTTTGCCGCCGGTGAGATCAAAGATCCCGCCATTGATGTAGCGGGACTCATCGGAGGCAAGAAATACATACATCGGAGCAAGCTCCGCCGGTTGTGCGGGCCGCTCCATCGATCCTTTCTTTCCGAACTCCTTTACACTCTTCTCCGGCATCGTGGATACGATCAGCGGCGTCCACACCGGCCCCGGCGCCACTGCG
>JAFAMM010000184.1 GCA_019233375.1 Acidobacteriaceae bacterium | reverse complement strand
ATGCGCTGCCCGGAAAACAGATGTCGATCGACGCGGAGATGAATGCCGGGCTGATTGACGAAGGGGAGGCTCGCCGGAGGAGGAAGCAGCTCTCGGCAGAGGCCGAGTTCTACGGAGCGATGGACGGCGCATCGCGCTTTACGCAGCGGGACGCGGTGGCGAGCATCCTCATAACGAGTATCAACATCGTGGCCGGATTCCTGATCGGCGTGCTGCAGCACGGTATGGAGCTGAAGCGCGCTCTGCAGACGTACACGGTGCTGACGATTGGAGACGGACTCGTGACGGTCATTCCCGCGCTGATGATTTCGGTGTCGGGCGGGTTGATTGTGACGCGCGCGACGTCTGAGAACCGTGTCGGCGAAGAGTTTCAGAAGCAGTTATTCAGCCGGTATGAGCCGCTGCTGCTTTCGAGCGGGGTGCTGCTGGTGCTGGCTGCGCTGCCGGGCATGCCTGGGCTTCCTTTTCTTCTGCTGGGCGGAGGCTTGGGAACAGCGGCGTGGCTGAAGCGGCAAAAAAGTGACGCAAGTGTCAAGGAAACGGCCAGCGCGGGGCCAGCGCCGGCCGAAGATCTGGAAAGCCTGCTCAAAGTGGAGCCGCTCGCCTTGGAGGTGGGGCTCGGACTGGCGGGCCTGGTAGCGGGCGGCAAGGCGTCGCCTCTGCTGAAGAGGATAGCCGGTATTCGCCGGCAGTTCGTGACGAATCTGGGTTTCCTGCTTCCTCCCGTGCGCGTGACGGACAATCTGGGCCTGCGTTCGCGCGAATACGTGGTGCTGCTGAAGGGCGCGGAGATCGGCCGCTACGAGCTGTTGCCGGGCTGCGAGCTGGCGGTGCCGACGAACAAGGCCGATAAAGCCTTCGGCGGGCAGCACACCAAGGAGCCGGCGTTCGGATTGCCCGCTCTTTGGGTCCCGGCTGACCGGGTGGATGCCGCACGCCTTGCCGGTTACACGGTAGTGGACGCGGTGAATGTGATCGGCACGCATCTGGCTGAGCTGGTCCGGCAGCATGCGAGCGAAATGTTCTCCCGTCAGGATGCGAAGCTGTTCTGCGATCGCGTGGCGCGTGACAATCCGAAACTCATTGAAGATCTGGTTCCGAAACTGCTGTCACTTTCGGCCGTTCAGAAGGTGCTGCAGAACCTATTACGCGAGAGAGTTTCCGTGCGCGACGGCGTCTCTATTCTCGAAGCTTTGAGCGAAGCAGCGCCGACGACGAAGAACGCGGTGCTGCTGAGTGAGTACACGCGGCAGGCGATGCGCAGGACGATTGTGAAACCGTATCTAAACGCAAAGGGCGAGTTACCGGCGTTCTTCCTGGATTCAGCTACGGAACAGGTAATTGAATCGAATGTGCAGCATTCCGAGCAGAACAGCATCCTGGTGCTCTCGCCGCAGTCGGTTCGGGAGATTGTGAGCGGCATTGAGCGAAAGCTGGACCGGCGCGAAGTAGCGACTGTTCTGTTGACGAGTTCAGGGGCGCGCTATTTCATGCGGCAGATGCTGGAGCCTTCCCTGCCGAACGTTTTTACGCTCGCGCACAGTGAAGTGCCGGCCGGCGTCAGGATTTTGTCATTAGGAACGGTGTGAGATCAGTATGCGAATCAAGTCTTACTTCGCCGAATCGGTCCAGGAGGCGATTCAGAAAGCACGGGAGGAACTAGGCGCGGAGGCAGTGCTGGTCCACTCGAAGAACACTGAACCGGAACTGCGGCAGCTGGGCGCGTTCGAAGTCGTGTTCGGACTGGAGGGCGGACCACGCCGGGCAGGGGCAGCGAAGCCGGAGCCGGCGGCGGACACGGAAGCGTCAAAACCGGCGGTATCTGAACCGCTGCTTCGCGAGCTGGCGGATCTGAGAAAAGAAGTCGAGACGATACGGCGCTCTCTGGCGGGCCACAGCAAGCCGTCTGCGCGGCGATTCGCTCCTGAATTCGAGGATCTGGCGGTCCGCTTAGAGGAAGCCGGGTTTTCCACCGAGTTTGCCGAAGAGATTGCAGCGTCGGTTGAATCCGGGATGCGCGCCGAGGGCGAGCAGACAGCTCGCCTCTTGCATGCCGTGAACAAAGCCAGCTTTTCGCGTGTCGTGCTGGACAGCGCGGCCATCGCCGAGGTGGAACGCCGAGTGAGTGTATCGGCGGAAGTAGGCGGGAAAGAGAGCGGCCGGCGCGCAGTGATGTTGGTAGGTCCGCCGGGGGCTGGTAAGACCACAACTCTGGTGAAGCTGGCGCTGCAGTATGGCGTGAAAACGAGAACGCCACTCGAGATCTTCACGACGGACGCCTTCCGCATCGGCGCATGGGAGCAGTTGGCTCGCTATGCACGGATTGCGGGAGCTTCTTTCGAGAGCGTTCAGAGCCCGGCAGCACTGCGGTCCGCTTTGGAAGCAGGAGCGGGCCGCGGGCGTCTGATGCTGATCGATACGCCAGGGTACACAGCCGCAGAGATTGCAGAAGCCGCGGAATGGGCCGAAGTCACGCGGGATTTCGGCGTTGACGTGCACCTGGTTTTGCCGACCACGCTGCAAAACACGGTAGCGCTCGCCGCGAGCGAGAGGTTCCGGGTTTTCGGGTATTCGAAGCTGCTGATTACGCACTGGGACGCTTTGGACCGGGCGGCGACGGTGTGCGAGCTGGCGGCGCGAGCCGGCGTTCCAATTTCGTTCATTTCTAACGGCCAGCAAATTCCAGAGCATCTTCGCGAGGCCTCGGCGAGCGAACTGGTAGGCAACCTGCTGCCGCACGTTGCGACGGCTGCCGTATCTGCCGCCTAGGACGGTTGATTTCTCTCATGTACAGCTATGCGCCGGTAGAGAGGTCCACGGAAGAGCGGGATGAACTCATCCTCGAGCATCTGCCGCAGGTGACATGGATCGCCGCACGCATTCACGAAAAGCTGCCGCCCAGCATTGAGCTGGAGGATCTGGTTTCGGCCGGCATTGTGGGACTGCTCGCGGCGGTTGACAATTTTGACCCCGGCCGGAACGCCTCCTTAAAGACGTATGCGGAATTTAAGATTCGAGGGGCGATTCTGGACAGCATACGCGGGCTGGACGGCGTTCCGATTCACAAGCGCAAGCGCCTGAAACAGGTGCAGGAGGCGATCGCCGGCCTGGAACAGAGGCTGCAGCGCGCTCCGGCACAGGAAGAAATCGCCGCTGCGCTCGGGATCAGTGCCGAGGAGTATGCCGAGTGGATGGTCGACTTGCGAGGGGTCTCGCTGGGCACGCTGCGCATTACGGAAGACGGGAATGAAATCGAGCTTTTAGACCAGGTTGCGGGAGGCGAAGAGGATTCCCCCGCCCGGAGACTCGAGCGGGCCGAACTGCAGAAGGTCATCAGTGAAGGCATGCAAAAGATGCCCGAGAATGAACGCACAGTGCTGAGCCTTTACTACAACGAGGGGCTAAATCTGCGGGAAATTGCCGGCGTGATGGATTTTCATTTGACCCGCATCTGGCAGTTGCGCGCTCAGGGCATTTTGCGTCTGCGCGCCTACATGGAACGCAAGTGGCCCAGCCAGAAAGGCATCTACTGAAGCGCACCTGGCGCCGAAGACAAAACGATTAGCATGACAACACTTTGGCTCATAGCGATGGTGAGCTGCGCGCCCGTAATTGTGGGCTCCGCGGTTTGCGTGTTTTTGTACCGCTCGTTGAAGCTGCAGATCCGAAAGGCGGGGGCCTACTCGGCAAGCAGAGAAGAACTCCGCAGTGAAGTGGCGAAACTGCAGGCGCAGTTGGAGGAGACCCGAACTGCTTTGAGCAAATTAGAGAAGGTCAGGAGTTCCAGTGAAGAGTGGGCGCCTGAAGGCGTGGGGGCTCAAATCAACTCGCACGGCCAGGTACTCAAGTTGCACCAGCGTGGGGAATCCGCGGCGGCAATCGCCTCGGCTTTGCGCCTGCCGATGGGCGAGGTGAGCCTGATTGTGAAAGTGTTCGAGATGAGCCAGAACTTTCCTACCGCAAAAGGCGGCCAGAAGGGCTTCTAATTTAGCGTTAAGCGGCCGATAAGACTACGGAGGGCAAATACCGAGCAAAATGGGTATCCAAGTACAAACATCTACCGTGACGGGAGCCGGCAAGGAGATCTCGCAGCCCTCGACAGCGGCCGTGAGTTCGAAAAGCCCGACCGGTTCAGATGCGCTCGATCAATTAAAAGGCGATACGGTCAGTCTCTCGGGGGTGAGCAACCTGATTCGCCTGGCGAGCAACGAAAACCCGGCTGACCGCGAGGCAAGAATCGCGAGTTTGACGGCGCAGGTGCAAGCGGGACAATACCGACCGAATCTGACGGAAGTCAGCCGAGCGATGATACAGGACCTGATGGCAGGCTGACGTGGCGATGGGGCAAGCGGCAGAACGTCGATTTGCGCGCGCGGAACAGAACCTGGACCGCGTGACGGCGCTGCTGCTGCGGATGAGCGGCGAGGCGAACGAGTGCCGTGTCCTGCTGCTGGAAGCGGCTGAATCATTGGCGTCGATCGAACCGCGGATGCTGGAGGGTAGGGAGAATTTGGCGGAACTGAAAGCGTACGCGAAGAAGATACAAAACAAAGCGGCGGCGGCCCAAAAGCTATTCGACTCCGCTCTTGCGTTGTATTGCGGATTGCTGGCCGCGGGCCGGCCGAAACTCAATGAATACGCGCCTGACTGGGGAGCGGATCGATCGGCCGCGGCAGTGGGAACCGGCATCGAAGGGTAACGGCGGGTGTCCACTCTCTTTGCAGCGTTAACGACAGCGGGCAACGCGCTCGACGTTGTGGAGCAGGCGATGGGCGTTGTCCAAAATAATGTTGCGAATGCTTCTACTCCGGGCTATGTTACGCAGACACTCTCAGTCTCGGCGGACAGCTTCGACCCATCGGGCCAGCTTTGGGGCGGAGTAACGGCCTCCGGGACGCAGAGCGCGCGCGATATTTACGCCGAACAGGCTGTGTGGAGCGCGAATCAGCAGGTGGGCGCGGCTACGCAGGAGTCGACAAGTTTACAGAGCCTGCAATCGATCTTTAATATCTCCGGGACCGCGGGGATTCCGGGCGCATTGACAAACCTGATCTCGGCGTTCTCGGCCTGGGCCACCGCTCCGACGGATAGCACTGCGCGGCAACAGGTCATTACAGCCGCGCAAGGGTTGACGCAGTCCTTCAACGCTGCATCGAGCGGCGTACAGCAGCTGAGTTCGCAAACAGACCAGCAGCTTCAGAGCACGGTCAGCCAGATAAACCAGCTTGCAAAGCAGATTGCAAACCTCAACGGCGAGATCCGGAACGGCGGAAAGAGCGATGCCGGTGCGAACACTCAGCTCTACAACGATCTGGAACAGCTATCAGGATTAGCGCCTATAAGCGTGGAGATGGAAAGCGATGGCACGGCAACGGTTACGATCGCCGGCCAGACGCCGCTGGTGATGGGACAATCGGCCGAGGCGCTTCAGTTGTCGTATGCGCAGCCGGCGGGCGCCACCATTCCCGGGGCTTCCCCGCACGCTGTCATTCAGAGCTCTAACGGCACGGACGTGACTGCGTTGGTTACGAGCGGAAGACTAAGCGGCCTGCTGCAGTTCCGGAATTCTGTTGTGCCGTCGGTTATAGGAGACGGAACAGAGCAGGGCGGGCTGAACCAACTTGCACAAGCCGTGGCCGACACAGTGAATGGTCTGCTCACCGCAGGGCAGGATCCGGCTGGCGCGGCAGGAACAGCTCTCTTCGCATACAACGGAAGCGCGCCGACAGCGGTGGCAAGTACGCTGTCCCTAAACGCGACTGCAACAGCGGCAAACCTGGCGGCGATCGAACCCGGGCCGCCGGCGGTATCGAACGGCGTGGCAAATCAGTTGGCGCAGCTAGGGAAGACGGCACTGACCGCGCTCGGAGGGTCGACGAGCACGGCGTTCTATAGCAGTCTCGCGTCGAATATCGGCAGTCTGGCGTCGTCGGCCTCGACCGCACAACAGAGCGAAACGAGCGCGCTGACGCAGGCGCAGAACCTCCGTTCGCAGCTCTCGGGCGTCTCGCTAAACGAGCAGGCCGCGAATCTGATGCAGTTTCAAGAGACGTATCAGGCCTCCGCGGAGGCGATTTCGCGGATCGGAAGCACCATTCAGTATCTGCTGACGACGATGCAGCAACTGCAATAAGGAAGAGATGAATCGATATGATGGCCGGCGTGTATGCTTCGAACGGAATATTCCTGGCAGATCTTACTAACACTCAGAACAGGATCAATCAGGAAACGCAGCAGATCTCGTCGGGTATCCGGGTAAATCAGGCGTCAGACGATCCCGGGGCGGTGCCCGACATTCTCAGTTATCAGCAGTCGATTGCCACGGCGACCCAGGTTCAGAAGAATCTGAGCGGGGCGCTGACGGAAGCGCAGGCAGCCGATGGAGCATTGCAAACGGCGTCAACGCTCATGGACCAACTCGTGTCACTCGCCTCGCAAGGCGCGAGCAGCACATCGGCGGCAAGCGATGCCAGTCTGGCGGAGCGTGTGCAAGCGATTGGCCAGCAACTCACGGCGATCGCGAATACGACAGTGCAAGGGCGTTATATTTTTGGCGGCGATGCCACTTCCGTGACGCCTTACAGCTTCGATACAACTACGCCGGGCTGGTTTGTAGCGGGTTCGACGCCATCCAACACGGGCGTCCTTACCGACTCCAACGGGTCGCAAATCACGCCGCGGATGACGGCGCAACAGATCTTTGACTCTCCGTCGGGCAGCATCTTTCAAGCGGTGCACGATCTCGGCACAGCTCTTCAAAGCGGCAGCCAGCCAGGCGCCGAGACTGCTCTGACCGAACTGAAAGCCGGCGTGCAGCAACTTGGGCTTGCGTCCACGTTCTACGGCAGCGTCGAGAACTGGATCCAGCAGGGCAGCCAGGAAGCCACTTCGCAAATCAACACGCTCCAGCAGGCGCTCAGCAGCGTTCGGGATACGGACGTGGCCGCGGCCGCGACGCAGTTGAGCCTCGACAATACCGCCCTGAATGCGGCGCTGTCGGCTCACGGAACGCTCGGGAATCGCTCTCTTTTCGACTTTCTCGGCTGATTCCTTTTCACTTCTCCTCGAAACGCGCCGTTCGACTGGCGATAAGAGGGAAGAAGGGAGAACGCGCAGTGAGCGTCGCGCAGCACGCCGAGAATATTTTGGCCGCCTGGAAGCTTTCGGATCAGGTCCGTCTTGAATCGGAGATTCGCAACGCTGTTCTGTGTTGTGAGACGCGCAGTAACGTTTCACGGTTCGACTCCGAGCAGCGGGAAGTGCTGCAGGCTGTGGCCGAGCACTTTCGGAGTTTGCAGCGTGACAGCAGACTGTTTACGGCTGAGTGCCGCGCGGGCTTCGTCCTGTTGCATCATCTCGCTGATTCCAAGCGTGAGGCATTGAATTCGACAGTAATTCCAACAAAAAAGGGAAAGTTGTTAAAGTTCGGCCCCAAAAGTGCCGAAAAGAGCTACAGAGGCCAAATAAAGCCGTGAGGCAGGGCCGACTAGCAAACAAGGGACAAAAATGATTTCAATTCAGACAAACGTGGATTCGTTGATGGCTCAGAACAATCTGGGCATCAACTCACACCTGCAAAGCAACACAATCCAACAGCTCACCTCCGGCTACCGAATCAATAGCAGCGCCGATGACGCAGCCGGGTTGGCTGTTGCCAACCAATACCGTAACAACATCGCCGAACTCAATCAGGGCGTAAACAACGCCAACGATGCAATCAGCCAGCTCCAGATCATCGACGGAGGTTTGAGCAACATTTCGACGATCCTGGACCGGTTGAAGACGCTGGCGACGGAATCTGCCGCCAGCACGTTCACCGGCAACCGAGCAACCCTGAATCAGGAGTACCAGAGCCTGACGGCGGAAATCACGCGCCAGGCGAGCAATATCAATTTGAATGCCGGCGGATCTTTCAACACCAACCTGACGACCTACATCGGAGGCGCAAATAACGCCTCAAGCGCGACAGTTTCCGTTGATTTGAGCGGGAACAGCAACGCAGTGGATGCCGTGAGTCTCGGCTTGAGCAACACGAGCGTGCTCGGCGGCAGCGGTGGCGTTGGCTTTACCGGTAATACGCAAAATCTGTATACGCCAGCCGCCGTGTACGCAAAGGGTGGTAGCCAGGCATTCACGTTCAACCTCGCCGGCCAAAGCGTAACTGCAACTGTAAACGGTGGCGCGAGCGGCACTTCGGCGCAGAACGCCATTACGCAGCTTAACCAGCAGCTCAATTCCTACGGGATTACGGCTGGTATAGCGAACGACGGAACTTTGCAATTCACAGGCCCAGTCGCCTTTACCGTGAAGGATGGCGGTGTGACGGGCGGTGGGACCGCACTGACCAACGAAATAGCGGCGAATCAGACTACCGACAACACCAGCCTGTACACGCTGGATCAGTCAGCAGCTTATGTAACTCTGACCGCCGCCGATACCCTAAGCTTTACTGCGAACGGTCAGAAGGTGGACGTCAATCTGGCGACGGGTACGACGTTGAACACCGCAATCAGCACGATCAATGCGCAAACGTCCGGCATGGGAATCTACGCTGTACTGAACGCCGCGGGCAACGGCATCTCGTTCCAGAGCACTGGTGCCTTCTCGGTGAACGACTCCGGTGGCGGCGTTCTGTCCAGCGGCGCAAACACGGCGAGCGCACCAAGCGCCGCCAGTCAGAGTAACGCCACTAACTCCGAAGCCGCGATCGCAGCGATCAACGCAGCCATCCAGCAGCTCGGGCTCGTCCAGGGCCGGGTCGGCGCGGGAGAGAATACGCTGAATTACGCCATCAATCTGGCCAATTCCCAGGTCTCGAATTTCTCCACGGCCCAGAGCGACATTCGCGACGCGAACATGGCTCAGGATGCCGCGAACCTGACGAAATCGCAGGTGCTCGTGCAGACCTCGGTGGCAGCACTGGCGCAGGCAAATGCGGAACCGCAGGCAGTGTTGAAGTTGTTACAAGGCTGATTCTAAAGGCCGGCTTCCGCTGGAAGCCGGCCTGACTTTCCTAAGCACTTATGGGTACGGTTTCTTCCACTTCTTCTACGTTTAACGGCAGCAGCACGTACGCCGCGCAGCTGCAGCAGGTCATCACAAACGCAGTGGCGAGTGCGTCCGCGCCCATACAGCAGCTCCAAACTCAGCAGGCTACGCTCTCCAATCAGCAGCAAGAGTTACAAACGATAGGCGGCAGCTT
>JAFAMM010000414.1 GCA_019233375.1 Acidobacteriaceae bacterium | reverse complement strand
AAGCAGCCACTGCAGCCATTTGTAAAACAGGATGCGGGGTTGATTTTCTGTAGCGAATCGTGTGACGGCCTGACTCGCGGGATGGCGAAACGGTTCAGGCCAGGAGTGCCAGCCGGATCTGTGCCGCTCTGCCAGAACACAGAAAGTAGCGAACCGGTCGAGGGCTGTCCCGTGTTGCTGACAGAATGCATCGAAGGCGCCGTCGCCCGGAAACTGCAGCCAGAGAATCTCGAGTGCGCGCATTTTCAGCTCGAAAATGCGATCGCGGTCGATCCGGCGGGCAGAGTTGAGATCGCGGCCGGCTCGGGCGAGTTGTTCGAGCTGCGGCACAGTGCCGGAGGCGCCCGGGACCCACTCCACGTGTATCCACAATGGATTGAAGAAACGGCGAGAGGTCGGGAAATAGGGACTTGACTGCTGGGGCGTAAACGGGCTCGCGGCGCTGAGCGGATTCAAAAGCGCCATGCCGGCGCCGAGATCCGCGGCAGACCAACGGGCGAGCCTCTCGAGATCGCCAAAATCACCTATACCCCAGCTTTCACGCGAGCGCGCGCTGTAGAGCTGAACCGCAAAACCCCACGTTTCGAGATGCTCCGGCAGCCAGCACTGGCAAGGACTGACGATGAGGCGCACGGGCGCACCGCCATTGTCGAAGCTGATCGTGTGGTAACCGCACGGAAGATCCGGAGGCAACCGCTGTTCGGCGGTAATTTCTTCGCCGTTCTCCAGCCGGATCGCCACCGGCCGGGATAGTTCCCGCTGTTCCCCGGCGCGAACAATCAGAAGCGATTCCTGGTCCGGAGGAGCGAGCGCGTCCGGATCTGCTCCGAGGGCTTTGGTAATGGCAGCTAACGTCTGCGGCGGAGTCTCGTGCCATTTCCCGAACGCGTCCTGGTAGGTCAGGTCGACGCCCCACCCATTCGTTTGGAGCCGGGTCTCTGATTGTGAGTTTGTTGTCGTAGGCATGCGGATGTAGGGTGACGGACACACCCCACTAGTAGACGGTGCGACAGCCCGAATTGTACGAGCAATTAGATTCGCGGAAACGCGCTACCATCGTGCCTTACCCGGAACAAAATAATTTGTGACACCCGAATCGTGCCCCCCGGAGTACGACGGCAGATCAGAGCTTCAGTGGCCCAAACTGCGGTGGTGTTCAGCATCTTCGGACAGCGGCAGTGGGGTTTCCAGCCTTCGCCTGGATTCCTCGATTCTGGCCTCAGTCTCGGCAATCACCGCTAGTAATTCTTCGTAATCGGAGCGCGTAAGGTCGATCAGCGTTCTTGTCCTCTCGAGGAGTGCTTGAACACGCGGATCGGTTGTGCGGCGTTCGTTCTCCATCATCGTGTTAGACGAGATTGCAAACTTTCGTTGAACCTCGATGTTCTTCCAAGCGAATGGCCGCAAATGTTACTTTGACCGGCTCCGCCGCAGCGGACAGCAATAGCACCGAGACCGCGGACCTGCGCGATGACAATCCGGCATGCCTTCCGCCATTCCTAAGCTCGGCGCCGTTTCTCGAAGCAATCGAAACAAGCTGAATCCGCTTTCTAAGCGGATTCTGATATTGCCATAATCTCGGTCATGAGCTGCAAGGATGACGGCGTCAAAATCGTTCGGGCGGGCGAGTTGGATCCGAATACACCGCAGACGCCGGGCATGTCGCGCGCCGCGGCAATTACGCACGCTCGCACCGGGGCCAGCAAACTTTGGGCGGGTACTGTGGTCGTGGAACCTCAGGCGAAGACCGGTCCGCACCATCACGGCGAGTTGGAGACCGTTCTATATGTGATCAAGGGGCGCGCGCGGATGCGGTGGGGCGACCAGCTTGAGTTCAGCGAGGAAGCGGGGCAGGGCGACTTCATCTACGTTCCGCCCTTTGTTCCTCATCAGGAGATTAATGCACTTGCCAATGAAGCTTGCGAATGCGTTGTGGTACGCAGCGGTCAGGAGCCCATCGTCGTGAATCTCGACCTAGATACACCGGAACCTGCCAGCGCCGCGCAACCCGATGTACCGTTTCATCCGCGTCGCTAAGTACTGGGCAAGGGACTCGGAGGCTCGAAGGCCGGTGTACCGCTGCGCTTGGGCTGAAGGTAATCCGCTACTCCTGTCGTATCACGACGAAGAGTGGGGCGTCCCGGAATATGATAGCCGCGCTCTCTGGGAGAAGCTAATGCTGGACGGCTTTCAAGCTGGACTCTCCTGGTCAATCGTTCTTCGCAAGCGTGAAGCTTTGCGCAGGGCATTCAAGAACTTCGTGCCGGAGAAGGTTGCCCGCTTCAGTGAACCCGATATTGTGCGCCTGCTCGCGGATCCTCGTATCATACGCTCTCGGGCAAAAATTGAAGCAACTATCGCCGGTGCACGGGCGTACCTCGCTATGCAGCAGTCGGGAGAAGATTTTGCAGCTTTTGTCTGGGGCATAGCCGGCGGAGCACCAATCCAAAGCAGCGGTGACGTTCTTACGAAAAGTCCGCTGTCGGAGGAAATCTCAAGAGCGCTCAAAAAGCGTGGATTCAAATTCGCCGGCCCAGTGATTGTGTACGCGTGGATGCAAGCGGTCGGGCTTGTGAACGGCCATACGGCCCGATGCTTCCGCAGGAACGCGGTACGCGCGTTCGAAAGTTAAGAAACGACTCGTGAGACTCCCTGCTAATGTCCGGTCGCGGTGGTCTCTGTTGTGCCGGACTTCCGAGGATGGCTTTTCTTGCGGTGCTTGACGGTAGAAGAAGAGTCCGAATTGCCCGCCGGTGGGGCGGAGGTACTCCGCTGACTTGCGACGTCGGGATTTTGAGTGCCGGGCGACTGGTGGGGAACATCGTTCTTCTGCTGGTAAGTGCTCGTCTGGCCGGGAGCAGACTGCTGCTGCGCCGGGGCGGATAAAGCCGCGGCAAACAACACCGCACTGAGGCAAATCTCGAAAGTCTTCACGTGAGGGCTCGCTCTATGGGTGGACCGCCAGACAGCGGGTTCTGTTTCCGGGTTATTGTTTATTCGCCAGGGCGCGCCAGAAAACGAGGCCGACGGCCAGCACGGGAACCGCAAGCAAAACGCCGACCGGCCCAAAGAACAGGCTCCCGGCGAGCAGAGCCAGGAACACCGGAAGAGCGCGGAGGCCAAGAGGCCTGCTCAGGAGGCGCGGCGTTATGAAAAAAGCCTCAAGCAGTTGGATGAACGTCCAGACCCCGAGTGCAAGCAGCACGTGAGCGAGGTTCCACTGTACCAGTGCGATGGACGCAACGGCCAGAACGAGAGGCACGAGTGCGCCGATACTCGGCACGAAGCTACTGAGGCCGCCAATGACGGCAACGACGGGCCACAGTGGAACACGCGCGATTGCGAAGCCAAACGCATACAGCAGCGTCAGCAAAGCGGCGATAAGAATTCGCGCGCGGAGGTAGACGCCGAGTACACGAACGGATTCGCGAATTGGGTTCGAAGGACGGTCGCCCGGAAGTTGAGCGGCTGGCTGCATTACGGCAGCCACCCCTGGCTCTGGAGTACCTGCCGGAACCCTGGCGAGTCGAGTGAAACAACCGGAAACCACTGCTCGGTGAACGTGCGTTTCCACCAGGCGTGAGTAGCCCGGTGTTCGTCGGGGGTGGTGAAATGATACTCGTACAGTTGGGCGCGAATGAAGTGCGGAGGCTTGCCTGGGAACGGATTCGCGCGCAGCAAGCTCAGCACAGACTTGTCTCCCTGAAGAAGTTTGGCCGCGAAATTCACGAACCAGGGATAGTTCTGATAACTGCCCATAGCGGCGAACCACATCAACCAGTCGAGCCGGAGATGGTAGGGGGCGATTTGCCAGGGCCGCTCATTCACGTCGCCTGGCTTGCCTTTGAACTGGTACTCGCGCCAACGAGTAGCTGGAGTGATAACAGCGTCGGACGTTCCTTCGACGATCACCTCATAGCGCGTCTGAGTGATGCTGCCGAAGGCGCCGTAGGTGCCCACAAGATGCAGCGAATTGAAGCTGGTATTCATGATCTGGCGCGCCGAGAGCATGTTAGTAATGACCGGGATGCTCATCAGGACTACCAACAGGAGCAGCGCATAATTGACCCATTGGGTCGGGGGCAACACGGGATGGAGCGCGGGCGTGCTGAGTTTGACTAATCCGGAAAAGAACTTGGCGTCGAGGGTTGAGAAGGCAAGAAAGAGCGTAAGCCAGTTCAGCCAGGACAGGTTGCCGCTGGCGATGATGCTGCACTGGAACGCAATCGTGATGAGCCCGGCAATACCTGCAACCGGCTGCGGAACAAAGTAGAAGAAGGGAACAACTAACTCTGAGAAGTGATTAAATAGAACGCCGCCTTTATTGACCCAGTGCGGGGCCCAATGGAAGTACCAGCTCAGTGGATTGGGCATAGGCTGCGTTTCGTAGTGATAGTACAGGCAGGTCAGGTTTCGCCAGCATTCGTCTCCCCGAAGCTTGATCAGGCCCGCTCCGAACATAATGCGGAAGAGCAGCCACCGGAAGAGATAGATGGGAATGGGCTGCGGGACAGCGCGCGATCCACCGAGGAATATCGCGAAGAAGCAGGCCTCAAGCAGGATAGATTCCCATCCGAAAGCGTAAAACGTCTGGCCAACATTGACGAACGAGAGATAGATAAGGTAGATGGCGGCCCAGACTACGGCGTTCGACCAGGTGTAGCGGGTGGCGATACCGGCGATAACCAGCGAGGAGAGCACG
>JAFAMM010000454.1 GCA_019233375.1 Acidobacteriaceae bacterium | reverse complement strand
CGGGTTATAGATTCGCTGAATCGTCGGCACCCGGAAGTCCACGGTCGCATCCGCGTCGTTCCGGAAAAGAGTCGCGTTTGCCAGCGCGACGATGCTGATAGTGTTCGGTGAGCAAGGTGAGCCGCCGCAGGGCAAATATATGGTTGTGTTCCTGGAGAAGGAGTTGGTGTAGTCCGTTGTCTCGAATGTCACAGCCGGGCTCAGTGAAAAACCCGCAAAGCTGAAGGCGGTCGAAACTCGCGGCGCGAGATCCAGGCGGCCAATCTGCCCCGATTGAAAAGTCCGGGCCGGGCTTGCGCCCCCTTCAGGAATGAACCCGGTCGGCTGGAGGCGATTCACCATTCCCAGGCTCGAATTGAACGAAAACCAGGCCGGCACCGGACCGTTTGAAATCTGCTGCTCGCGGCCGGAAAACTCGATGGATGGCAGTTTCTGAATGATGACCTCGTCCGGAGGTTCGTTCAGCGGGGTGGCGCTTTCGAATAATTGATCTCGCCAGAACAGGATGTTCAACGAATAGCGATCGTTGTTGAAGCGCCGCTGAAGATAGCCGATGGAAGTGACCTGGCTGTACACAGCCGAATAGAAAGAATACGAGAAAGCCTGGCGGAAAAGGAACGAGCTGAGATAGTTCCAGTCGAGCCGTCCGGTGAAGCCGAAGATCTGCGTCCGCCCGGTCAATTCGAACTCAGTGCCGCCCTGGTCCTGATGGGATCCTGGTGCCCCCTGCTGGTCATCCACGCTGTACAAACTGAAGTTAAAGTCGGAGACATCGTTCGGCTTCCCGCGAAAATCATACTGGAAGGCCGGTCCGCGCTGCGTGAAGTACTGAGCCACGCCGGTCATGTCATAGCTCCGGTTGATTGCCCAGTAATAGCCGAGCCCGTAAATGTAGCCGTAAATTGAGCTATGCCCGAAATTCGGCGTCAAAAAGCCGCTTTGCCGAGGATTGCGCCCGAGCGGGCGCTTGAAATAAGGAAGATAAAGGATCGGAACGCGTTGCACGCGGAAAAGCGTGTGCCGGCCGATTGCTCTGTCACCGGGAATGACGTCAAAGATAGGCGCCTGAAACGTCCACCAAGGTTTCGGGTATTTGCAATCGGTCACAAAAGCCTTGTGCAGGATATAGCGGTTCTTTATGCGCTCGGCCCAGTCCGCTTTGAAGTAGAACGGATTTGTGGTGGTCAGAACGGCGGGGCTCGAAATGATTTTGGAAGGCGCTGTGCCGTCGACAACGTAGAACTTTCCCTCCTGGGTCTTCAGGTTGTATTCACCATGATCCGCATTGAGCTTGTCGCCGGTAGAAAACATCTCCATGTGCACGTGACCGCGAGCGTAGGTCCACTGAGTATCGGAGTTGAAGTCGATCTCGTCGGCGGAAATGGACATCTCCGATGTTTCCACTTTGGCCGAGCCTTTCAGATAACGCCAGGGATCATTCGAGTCCTGCGTTACTGCGGACATCCAGATTTCATTCAGCGGAGGGAGGTTGGCCTTGGTGTTTTGGGAAGCTGCCTGTGCGTAAGCAGAGGAGCGGAGCAGAATGGCGGCAGCGAGCAAAAAGAACAACTTAGATGAGAAATGTTCTAGACAAAGATGACCTTTTCTGGTAGATACAGAAACTGGGAGGATTTGCAAGGCGGGGCGGGTCAACCGGCAACCGTAGCATGCGCAGCCAGGCAGGGGCAATTTCCCGCCGCGGCGAGGGGGCATGTTTGCAGATGAGGCGAGATGACGTGCCAACATTGTCAGACTTGGATTTTGGACGATGACCACCGGTGCCGGCGTTGCGGCAGAAGAGTGCGCCTCACGCCGTCGCGCGTCTCTCCTGAAACATATCCGATAGCGGCAACCGCCACCGCGCCTGCGTACGATTTCGAGGAAGATCCCGAAAAAGCGGAAGCGCCGGTCGCACAGACTGCCCAATCAGGACAGCAGACGCTCTTTTCTGCTCCCGCTCTAGATCCACGGGTCATCCCTTTTGACTCTCTCACGTCACCGGCCGAAAGGGAGGCCATTCGGACACGCGCGGCGGATTTCCTGAGACCGGCGCCGCTGCGCCACGGCAAAGTAGAAGTTAAGCGCGCCAAATCAAAACGCGCCCAGTCCGCCGACCAGCGGCGGCTGGAATTTCTCGGGCAGCAGGAAGTTCTCAGCCCGCCCCAAACCCACATCATCTGCGATGCTCTGGTTGCTCCGGTGATGCTGCGCGCCCAAGCGGCTCTGGTCGACCTTTTACTAATCGCATGCGGTTGTGTTTTCGGATTCGCCTTCTTCCTGTTCGAGGGTGGCGCTTTGCAGGCCGATAAACACGTTCTACCCTTTTTTGCCGCTGCCGTCATGACCGTTGCAGTCTCTTATAAGCTGCTGTGGGCGTTTGCCGGTCGAGACAGCATCGGCATGCAAGCAATGCGCCTGCGATTGGTCGATTTCGACGGCAATCCGCCGGGCAGAGAACGCCGGTATGTGCGGCAGTTTTCAAGCTTTGTGAGTTTTCTGGCGGCGGGCGTCGGCCTGATCTGGTCACTAGTCGACGAAGATGCCTTGACATGGCACGATCACATGTCGAGTACATTTCCGACGATTTCTTCCGAACAATAAACTCTGCTCACTTCTGTTGAACGAGGTCGACGTCGACCGTGATATCGACATCATCGCCGACCATCACTCCGCCTCCATCCAGATTCTTGTTCCAAATCAGGCCGAAGTCCTTGCGGTTGAGGGTTGTTGTGGCCGAGCCGCCAACGTGCAGCGTTCCACGCATATCTTTCACCGGCGGCGTGGGACCGTTAACCTCAAATGCCACTTCTTTGGTCACACCATGAATGGTGATATCGCCGACCAGCTGAAGTTTTCCCGGGCCCTCTTGTCTTAGTCGCTTTGACACGAACGTGATGGTTGGATACTTCCGAACGTCAAAAAAGTTCTCTCCTTTGAGATCTTTGTCGCGGTCGTCGTTGCGCGTGTCGACCGTGGCCGCATCGATTGTGAAGCTAGTCTTGGTGGCCGACGGATTCGCCGGGTCATAATCAACGATTCCTTTGATGCCCGTAAACGAGCCGCGAACGGTGGAGACCATCATGTGCTTGACGGCAAACGTGGCGGATGAGTGGGCAGGGTCAACCGTCCATTGGGAAGCGGCACACGGCAACGCGGCAACTCCCGCAATCAGAAAACGTTTCAGTACTGGGTTCATAATGCCTTTGGACAGGGTAGCATCGAGGCTCGGGCTTAGAAACGCTCTTTGTTTTCACAGCATCCACACTTCGACGGAACACAACCGTCCGATCCCACTGCTATCATGTGCGAAGACGCGTTTGCGCGCAGTCACGGCGGCTGTAACACTCGGTTTTGGGCTCCGTACGTTGAAAAATGACCGGAGCGTCCTAATGAAGCGGTTCCGCACCTGCTCACGGCAGCCGGGCATTCCGTTGTCAGTCGAACTGAACTTAACAAGAGGAACGAAATGAAAATATGTGTGCTTGGCGGGGATGGTTACTGCGGATGGGCAACTGCCCTGTATCTATCGGCAAAAGGCCATGACGTCAGCATCATTGACAGCTACGCGCGTAGACTTTGGGATCACCAGTTGGGCGTTCAGACCCTGACACCGATCCGTAACATGCCCGAGCGGCTGAAAGCGTGGCATCAACTGACCGGTCAGCACATAGACAGCTTCGTGGGAGACATTACGGACTACGAATTTCTCGCATCGACACTCCGTTCCGTTGAGCCCGAAGCAATTGTTCATTTCGCCGAGCAGCGTTCCGCCCCCTACTCCATGATTGATCGTGAACATGCAGTATTCACCCAGGTGAATAATGTCGTGGGCACGCTGAATCTGTTGTTCGCTATGCGCGAATTTTGCCCCGATTCTCATCTCGTAAAGCTCGGCACGATGGGTGAATACGGTACGCCCAACATCGATATCGAAGAGGGTTATATCACGATCGAGCACAACGGCCGAAAAGATGTCCTGCCATTTCCAAAGCAGCCCGGCTCGTTTTACCACCTCTCGAAGGTACATGACAGCCACAACATCATGTTCGGGTGCCGCATCTGGGGCCTGCGCGCTACGGATCTGAACCAGGGCGTGGTATACGGCACCGTCACGGACGAAATTGAACTCGATGAAGCTCTCATCAACCGCTTTGATTACGACGAAATCTTTGGAACGGTACTGAACCGTTTTTGCATCCAGGCCGCTGTCGGCCATCCGCTCACGGTCTACGGAAAAGGCGGCCAGACGAGAGGCTATCTGGATATCCGCGATACGGTCCGGTGTATCGAGATCGCGTGCTTGAACCCGGCCGCCGCTGGCGAGTGCCGTGTCTTCAATCAATTCACCGAACAGTTTTCGGTTCTCGAGATTGCTCAACTTGTACAAACGGCTGCTAAGAAGCTGGGCCGCGAAGTGGAGATCCGCCACATGCCGACGCCGCGTGTGGAACTCGAGGAGCATTACTACAACGCCAAACATTCAAAGCTCATCGATCTGGGTCTCCAACCGCACTTTCTCTCCGAGTCGCTGCTTGACTCCCTCATGAACATCGCGCTGCGTTATCGCGATCGCGTGGACAGCGGTGTTTTCATGCCACAGGTGAACTGGCGCAACGCTCGCAATGAACGCCGGCCGGCTAGAGCTGCGGTCACACCCGCCGAATTGGCGCTCGCCATGGACGGACGGAGCTAAGACTAAACTTTTTTTGTCAAAAACGGCAGCCGAGAGCCGCCGGTGCTTTGTGCATTCTCCGAACCGGTCCCGTGATCTAACCTAGTAGTAAGCCCGATGACTACTGGTGTTTTGGATCCGCCGCAGGTCGAAGAGGCATATCGCACGCTGGAGGGCAAGATCCGCGCGGCACGGCCGAAAGAAGACCTGAGCACGCTCGAGCGTGCCTACCGCTTTGCGGCAGACGCTCACAAAGCGCAGATCCGAAAATCCGGTGAGCCGTACATTCTTCATCCGCTTGCAGTTGCGCATTTTCTCGCAGACATGCAGATGGATCTCGTGTGTATTGAAACCGGCCTGCTGCACGACACAATAGAAGACACTAGAGTCACGCTCGAGCAGGTGCGCGAGGCCTTCGGTGAAGACGTGGCGCGCTGCGTAGATGGCGTGACGAAACTAACGAAAATCAGCTTTGCGAACCGGGAAGACCGGCAAGCGGAGAGCCTGCGCAAGATGCTGCTGGCAATGACCAGTGACATTCGCGTGGTGATCGTCAAACTGGCCGACCGCCTGCACAATATGCGCACGATCAGCTCGCTGCCTGAGGAGCGGCAGCACGCGATAGCCCAGGAAACGATCGATATCTACGCGCCGATTGCCCACCGCCTGGGAATGGGAAAGGTTCGCGGAGAACTGGAGGATTTGGCCTTCCAGGCGCTGCATCCGGAAGAAGCTGCGGACCTGATGCGGGAGATTGAGAGCAAGCGGCAGCAAAACGAGCAATGGCTGCTCGAAGTGCAGACGCAGATTGAACAGAAGTTGGCGCGAGAGGACATCCCCGCGCGCGTGCACGGGCGCGTAAAGCGGGCTTATTCGGTATATCTCAAACTCAAGCGGCAACGCATCACGCTTGACCAGGTTTACGACATCCTGGCGGTTCGTATCATCACGGATTCCGTAAAGAACTGCTACGCCGCGCTCGGCGTAATTCACAACGAATGGCATCCCGTACCCGGCCGCATCAAGGATTTCATCGCCATGCCGCGGCCGAATTTGTACCAATCGCTGCACACCTCGGTGATCGGGCCGGGAGGGATCGCGTTTGAAGTGCAAATCCGCACCGAGGAGATGCACAGGATCGCGGAAGAAGGAATCGCCGCGCACTGGAAATACAAGGAAGGCAGTAAGGGTCCGGGCGCAGACGATCAGCGCATCGCTTGGCTGCGTCAACTGGTGGAGTGGCAGCGTGACATGAACGACTCCACCGAGTTTCTGAGCGGCGTGAAGATGGATCTCTATTCGGAAGAGGTCTACACGTTCACTCCAAGGGGTCGTGTCATTGTGCTGCCGCGCGAGGCAACGCCGATCGACTTTGCGTACGCCATTCATAGCGATGTAGGCAATACATGCACCGGCGCGCGGATCAACGGCCTGATGAAGCCGCTGAAAACGATGCTGCGGAACGGTGACGTGGTGGAGATCCTGACCCAACCCGGCCACCAGCCGAGCCGTGACTGGCTGTCTGTCGTGAAAACCGCGCGCGCACGGAACAAAATCCGGCATGTGATTCACGCGGCGGAACGCGCCAAGGCGGTCGAAATCGGGCAGAAATCGCTTGAGAAAGAAGCACGCCGGATGGGGATGAACCTGGGCCGGATCTCAGCGAGCAGTCTTGAAAGTGTCGCTTCCGAATACGGGGTCAGCAAAGCAGAGGATTTGTATGCTGCCCTCGGCTTCGGACGGTATTCCGCGCGGCAGGTTCTTCAAAAAGTCGCACCCGATGTTGCCGTGCCAGAGACACCCCCTGCCTCGCCTCCCGCACGCCCTGCGCAACCGCAACAGAATGGCTTCAATCGGGACGGCGATCTGACCATTCATGTAACCGGGGCCGATGATGTGCTGGTTTATCGGGCCAAGTGCTGTAACCCGGTTCGCGGCGAGCAGATCGTAGGGTATATCACTCGCGGCAAGGGCGTTGCGGTGCATTCTGCCCTATGCCCGAATGTCCAGAAACTGATGTACGAATCGGAGCGGCGGATAGCCGTTGACTGGGCGGGCGGCGGCGAACCGCTGCCAGTGAAAGTAGTTATCTACACTGATGACCGGCCGGGCATTCTTCATCAACTCACGTCCATCTTGAGCGATGAAAAGAGCAACATCCGAACGCTCGAAGCGCGCGGCGACGAGAAACGAACAGACGAAAGCGCGGTCATCGACATCACCATCGATGTCCGGGACAAGAAGCAACTGGAACGCGTCATCACCGCGTTCCGGCGCATTCCTGGCGTACGCGACATAGAGCGCATGCAGGCGGCGGTTTAACGAACCGCCCCCGCACCGGCCGCATCTCGCCCGAGCTTCACTAGCAGATTGACATTAACATGCAACAACAGACAGCGTTAGCCGATCCGGAGCATATAGCGATTTCGAAATCGGCGGGGATTAAGATCGATTGGAAGGACGGGCACCACAGTGATTATCCACTGGCTCACTTGCGAGACGAGTGCCCTTGCGCCACGTGTACCGGTTCCCATGGAACAGAGCCGCAGAAATCCAATTACTCGAATCCCGGTCCATTCCCGATGTTCAAACCGGCTCTGAAGATGAACTCCGTAGAGCCGGTCGGGTCCTACGCGATTCGAATTTACTGGAATGACGGGCACAGTTCCGGCATATACTCATTCGAGCACTTGCGGAACATTTGCCCCTGCAACGAGTGCAAAAAGGTTAAAGGAGCCGGAAATTGACTTCTACCTGAGCCTGGGTCGCGACCGGGTGCCCGCCCTTCATGCCCGGGCGGAACCGCCATTTCATCACAGCCTCTATGGCCTTTTCATCCAGGCCAAGGCCGAGGGGGCGCACGACATGAATATTGCGCGGCATGCCGTCAGCATCGACGATGATTGAGAGCAGCACGGTACCCGAATACTTGGCTTTGCGCGCTTCCTCGGAGTATTCAGGCTCCACCTTCGTGATCAGGGACGGGGCGGAAACATCGCCGCCGATGCGGTACACGCCGCCACCCATTCCGTGGCCGTGCCCTGGACCGTAGCCGTCGCCATCACCCGAGCCAACACCGCCGCCGCTGCCGCTGCCGAGCCCGTTCGTTCCGGGCCCGCCGGAGTACTGCTGGAGTTTGCTCAACGGGTCGGCATAGTTGTCCGCCACGATCTGCGGCGCCGGCGCCGTGATGGTCGGAACCACTGGAAGCTTCGGCTGGACGACGGCCTCCTTGGGAGGCATGAATTGCTTCGGAGCAAACTTCGGCGCGGCGCCTTTGCTTACAGGAGTCGGCGCTTTTTGCCCGCCTCCGCCGCCACCTCCGGCTTTCTGAGCCGCAGGCGGGAGTTTGGGTTTGAAGTCGTTGACCGGAAAGTAGATGTCGGTTACATGCTTCAGCTTCTTCTGTACCGCGGGGCTTTGAAAAATGAGCAGCATCAGGCCGATTACGCCGACGTGGATCAGAACTGAAACGAGACCGGAGCGCTTTTGGCCCCCGGCGTATGCACCCCAGATGTCACCGACTTCCACCGGCTTCGAGGTCACCTGTAACGGCGGGAGCTTTGGAGGATGAATCAGGTCCCGTATATTCGAAATCAGCGATTTGTACCACGGCGCCTCGATCCGGCTCATGTCCCCGAGGTCGGCGCTCTCGAGCGGCCGGGAGGTCAATACCAGAGGCGGCAGTTTCGGGGGATTCAGGGTCTCCCGTATGCTGCGAACGACCGACTTATACCAGGGTTCCTCTAGATCCGACGCAATCAACAACCGGTCTAGGCCAGCGTGTGGCTGGAACTCTTGTGGACGTTCCGCGGCTTCCTTTTCTACGCTGCTAATCACTACACGCTCCAACGGTCACCAAATAATCAGAACTCCAGTTGGCAATGCTCTTGATGCACACCGTTGGACGCGAGGCTCAAAACCAGCGTTGCACAATTGAGGTCCTGCATTGCGGCCGGTAACTTCAGTCTATCTCAGACGATACCGCCGGGAATGGCCGAAATAAAACTTTCCGACTCACGCCATACAGTACTCAGTACGTCGGTGAGTTCGTGTCCGGATTGAAGACGTACCAGCCGGGCATGCGGATTCACTCGCAGGAATTCCAGGGACTGCCCGACGGGCACCGATTCGTCCTGGTCGCCGTGGAAAACGAGCGCTGGCTGCGTAATTCTTGGAAAAGGTTCAAAATGACTCGCGTCTTCCATTAATCCAAAACTGAGCGGCATTTCACGTTCCTCGCCGTAGTGAAAGAATGGCAGGCTGCCCTCCTGCTTCCAGCGGGCCAGGCGTTCTGGCCCCAATTCGGACAACCAGAGCTGGTACAACCCAAACGCAGGCGCGAGCAGAATGAGACGGTCTACCTCGGGATGACGGGCAGCGTACAGCGCTGCAAGATAGCCGCCCATGCTGGAGCCAATCAGGATGAGCGGCTCTCCGAGGGCCGTCTCTTCAATGACTCGAAGCTGGCCGGTGAGCGTCAGATGTTCGAAATCTCCTTGCGCGAGATCGGGTACATCGACGCTGTACCCCAAGGCGCGCAGATTGTCTGAAAACAATTTGGCCTTTCGCGAAGCGGGACTGGACGCGAAGCCATGAAGATAAACGACACGCAATTGGTGCGGCAGCATCTAGAATGATACCCAGTACACGCGCGCGAAACGGCCCGAACGGACGCTGAAAGCTTGCCAATGAGAATGCGGGATCGTTAGAATCTTGTTGAATTGAAAGAATATCAACGCCCGCCGATTCGCTCTCACCTGAGTCGATGATGTAGTTTAGTGTGTTGGACCCGGCAGCCCTTTTGCCGGAGCGGTGCGAGCATTTACGAACACAGGAGAACAATTGATGCCGGTTGCAGAAAAAGTGAAGCAGATCATTGTCGAGCAACTTGGAGTGGATGAGAACCAGGTTGACCCGAGCGCCTCGTTCGTAGACGATCTGGGAGCGGATTCACTCGATATCGTCGAGCTCGTGATGGCATTTGAAGAAGCCTTCGACCTCGATATCCCCGATGAAGATGCTGAAAAGATCAAGACCGTCAAGGACGCCATCGACTACATCGAGTCGAAGAAAAAGTAGCTTGATCCCAGAGAGCTTTCTCCGCCGGCGCGCGGCGGGGGCGAAGAGCAAGCAATGGCAGTACGCAGAGTAGTCGTAACCGGCGTTGGACTGCTATGTCCGGTGGGAAGCGGGACAGAGGAAGTTTGGAAAGCGATCCGCGAGGGCAAAGGCGGCATCGGGCCCATTACTCAGTTCGATGCATCCGGCTTCAATAGCCGGATTGCGGGCGAGGTGAAGAACTTCGACCCGCTGAACTACGTCGACAAAAAAGATGTCAAGAAGATGGGCCGCTTCATCCAGTTTGCGATTGCGGCGAGTGATTTCGCCGTTGAATCAGCAAAGCTGAAGGTTCCGGTCTCCGAGGAAGCAGCGGACAGCACCGGCGTATATATCGGAAGCGGTATCGGCGGATTCGAAGTGATCGAGCGTGAGCACAAGGTGCTGCTCGAGAAGGGGCCGGGACGGATTTCGCCGTTCTTTATCCCCTCCTGTATCGTGAATCTGGCGAGCGGCTACGTTTCGATCCGCGTTAACGCCAAAGGTCCGAATTCCGCTACGGCGACGGCGTGTACAACCAGCGCGCACTCAATCGGCGATTCGTTCCGTCTCATCCAGCACGGGGATGCGGACACGATGATATGCGGAGGTAGCGAAGCCTGTGTCACTCCCATGGGAATCGGCGGTTTTGCGGCCATGAGGGCACTCTCGACGCGCAACAACGAACCGGAAAGAGCGTCGCGTCCTTGGGACCGGGAGCGCGATGGTTTCGTTGTTGGCGAAGGCTCTGGCGTCCTTGTCCTCGAAGAATTGGAGCACGCGCGCCGGCGCAACGCGCCGGTTCTTGCCGAAATCGTGGGATACGGCATGAGCGCCGATGCACACCACATCACCGCGCCTCCGGAAGACGGCGATGGCGGTTATCGCGTGATGCGCAACGCAATGCGGGACGCGGGCATCCAACCGTCCCGCGTTCAATATGTCAACGCGCATGGCACATCTACCGGACTGGGCGACAAGGCCGAGACGG
>JAFAMM010000306.1 GCA_019233375.1 Acidobacteriaceae bacterium | reverse complement strand
AAATGCGAGGATGCACATCAGGCCGAGCGCACGCATCATTTTGGAATTAGAGCACAGCGCCCGCGAGCTAGACCTTAGCGCTCGAGCGAACGCGAGCAAGTGCCATGCTCGGCCGTTGGGAAGGATTTGTGCGGGCTGTGGTTGAGACGAAAGGATGCCCGCCGCGCTTGTATCAGGCGGTGGCTTCGATTTGCTGAGTGATGTCTTCCCATTCCGCCATGACGCGGTCGAGTTCAGCCCGCTGCGATTCGAGCAGGTTGGCGAGACGCGCGGCCTCTTCCGCGCCTACGAAATCCGATAACGCCATCTCCGACTGCTGAACCTGAGATTCCAAGTCCGCGATGCGGTCTTCGAGCTGTTTGGCGTGATCCTGCATCTGTTTGAGCTTGATCGGGTTCACGCGTTTCGGAGCAGGAGCCGCCGGCGCCGGCATCGGGATTGGCTGGGCGGGGGGCACGCCAGCCAGGACGTCTCTGATGGTTGGAGTCTGCTCCGCGCCGCCCTGCTTGCGCCAGAGATAGTCGGCGTAGTTGCCCGGAAAGACTCGCACCTCGCCATCGGCGATTTCGAAGACGCGCGTTGCCAGGTGCTCGATGAAGTAGCGGTCATGCGAAACAAAAACCACCGTGCCAGTGAACTTTTCAAGCGATTCGAGAAGAACGTCCTTGGCGCGCATGTCGAGGTGATTGGTCGGTTCGTCCAACAGAAGAAAATTTGACGGATGCAGTAGCATGCGTGCCAGTGCGTAGCGATTACGTTCGCCGCCGGACAGGACGCCGATGCGTTTGAAAACATCGTCCTCGCTGAACAGAAAGCAGCCAAGCAGGCTGCGCAGTTCGGTTTCGGTGCTGCGGGGCGCGGCAGAGCGCAAATCATCAAACACGCGGTCATTCGGGTTGAGCTCTTTGTACTGATCCTGCGCGAAGTAGTCCGGTTCCGCGTTGTGGCCCAGCGTGTATTCGCCGGTACTCAAGCTTTCGATACCGGCCAGCAGCTTGATGAGCGTCGATTTACCTGCCCCGTTGATGCCCACGAGCGCGATGCGGTCGCCGCGTTCGATCGTAAAGCTGACATTACTGAAGACAAGCTTTTCGCCGTAGCTCTTCGCCACGCCATTACACTGCGCGACGACGCGGCCGCTCGGTTTGGGCTGTGGGAACGAGAAATGAATTGTTTTCTCTTCGGGCGGCAGTTCAATACGCTCGATTTTTTCGAGCTCTTTAATGCGGCTCTGCACCTGCTTTGCCTTGGTGGCCTGGTACCGGAAACGATTGATGAACGCCTCGAGCTGCTCGATTCTGTCGGTCTGATTCTTGTATGCGGCCTCGAGTTGCGCCAGGCGCTCGGCTTTCTGCTGGCGGTACTTTTCGTATCCGCCAGTGTAGAAAGTCACCTTTTTGTTCCATATCTCGGCAATTTTCTTGACGGTGATGTCGAGGAAGTAGCGGTCGTGGGAGATCAGGACGTAGGCGTATTCGTAATTGTCCAGGTACTGTTCTAGCCAGTTACGTGCTTCGAGGTCGAGATGATTGGTCGGTTCATCGAGCAGTAACACGTTCGGTTTCTCAAGGAGCAGCTTGGCGAGTGCGATGCGCATCTGCCAGCCTCCCGAAAACTCCTCCGTCTGACGCAGCCAGTCTTCCTTGCGAAAGCCTAGCCCTGCGAGTACGGCGCCTACTTGCGCCTCGACCGTATAGCCGTCGCGCGTTCGAAACTCCGTGTCGACTCTCTCGAAGCGGTCGGCCACTTGCGCGTACTCTTCGCTTGACGGGTCGAGCTCGCTCATTCTCACCGTGAGAAATTCAAGCTCGTGTTCGAGATCCTTAATACCGGCGAAGACCGTCATGCATTCGGCAAAGACGCTACGCCCGCTTACGCTCAATCCGTCCTGCGGCAGGTAGCCGACACGGATGCCTTTCATGGCCGACATCGTGCCGTAATCGAGAGTCTCGAGACCGCCGATCACTTTCAGCAGGGTTGATTTGCCCGTGCCGTTGCCACCAACCAAGCCTGTTCGTTCCTTGGGCGTGATTAGCCAGTCGAGGCCGTCGAATAATAACTTATGCCCGAACCGTTTACCGGCTCCGGAGAGTTGTAGCATTCAGTACTATTTTCGCAGCGAGGCTGAAGCCTGCGCGCTGGTTAGTTTGTGAAGAACTGAAACGCGTTCGAAATGTAATTCTTGAGGTCCGAGCGCTTCACGACGGCGTCGAGAAAACCGTGCTCGAGCAGGAATTCGCTGCGCTGGAAGCCTTCCGGCAGCTTCTGACGAATCGTTTGCTCAATCACGCGCGGGCCGGCAAAGCCGATAAGCGCGCCCGGTTCCGCGATGTTGAGATCTCCGAGCATGGCGAAGCTGGCCGTAACGCCGCCGGTCGTGGGATCGGTGAGAACGCTGATATAGGGAAGACGGGCTTCGTCCAGTTTCATCAGCGCGGCCGAGAGCTTGGCAAGTTGCATAAGGCTGATCGCGCCTTCCTGCATGCGTGCGCCACCCGACGCGGACACGATGAGCAGAGGTGTCCTCTGCGCCAGGCAGCGCTCGATAGCGCGGGTGATCTTTTCGCCCACGACTGCGCCCATGCTGCCGCCGATAAATTTCAGTTCAAGGGCGCAGATCTGCACGTCGCGGCCGTTCAGCTTGCCGCTCGCGCACACAACGGCATCCGGCAAACTGGTCGCCTCCTCCATATCCCGGAGACGCTGCGTGTAAGCCTTCGAGTCCACGAACTTCAGGGGATCCGCCGAACGAAGATCTATGTCGTGTTCGACGTAACTACCGTCGTCGAACAGCATGTGCAGCCGCTCTGTTGCGCCGATCCGGAAATGATGGCCGCATTTAGGGCAGACCTGCAGATTATCTTCGACCGTTTTTCGCCAGATAATCTGGCCGCACGCTTCGCACTTTTGCCACAGCCCCTCTGTCCGCACGTTTTTCTCGCCGTCGTTGGGAGGGGCCCCTTCCACTGATGGCTTTTGCCGTGTGAACCACGCCATACAATCAGCCACCAAAGTAGCATGGCGGCTGAATCCGGGCGTGCGATTGCTAGCCGTTGTCGCTGAACAGTTTCTTGCGGCCGCCAATCAGAATCAGAAGGCCGCCGCCGATCATGGCCACCGTGCTGGCTTCAAGAGTGGGAAGCGGTCCCGTCTGCTGCGAAGCATCCTGCGCAATGGTGCTGCTGGCGTAAAGGAAATCATCGATAACGGCCTCCGAACCGCTGCCCGTCGATATCGTCAGCCAACTAATGTCATGCGAAAGGGAAATTCCGAAGATGCCCGCCGCCGGTGTGAAGGTCTCGCCATCGGATAACTTCACCGTAAGCGCGCTTCCTGCTGTGCTGGCGACGCTCATCATCACGGCATTCTCGCCGCCTGAAGGCATCGTCACGGTAATATTCCCCTTACCATCACTCGCTCCGAACAGGGCCGGAAAGTTATGGCCATTGGAGGTATACAGTCCCGCATTCAGGCTCCAACCCGTGCCGTCCGGACCGGTGAACACGAACGCCGCCGAGGGGTGGCTGGAGTTGCTGAGTGTTATGCCTGTAGAGTTGCTGAACGAGCCACTGCTTGGTGCATTGCCAAAGATGTCGACAGGGCCGGTGGCATTCGCCAGCCACCCGGAATAGCTGGTCGATGTCATCGTAGTCGCTCCGGCGCTAACGGCGATTCCAAAAAAAGCCAAAGAAAAGATCAAAAAATTGCGTGTCGTGTACATGCGGGTCTGTCTCCTGATGTTCATGGAACGTAAGAAGTGTGCAGGAGACGGAGCCAGTCTCTAGTCCAGAAAATACCCGAATTTGTAAATCAAAACGAAACGTTTAGCGGCCGAGACTATGAAGAATCTGGGTCTTATACTCCTCCGTTTTCCGATAGATCTGATCACGGTCTAAGGTCAGCACTTGCCGTTGATGCACAATTTGCCTTCCGTTTATCAGAACGTCCTGCACATCGCCCGCGCCGATGGCGTATACAACCAGGGAATAAAGGTTGTAGTCCGGAACGGCGTCCGGATGCGCGAGCGAAATGGTGATCAGATCGGCACGCTTTCCCGCTTCGAGAGAGCCGATTTCTTTATCGAGCCCAAGCACGCGCGCGCCGCCAATCGTCCCCATCTCTAGCGCCTGGTCGGCAGGAACTACGGTGGGGTCCATGCGGGTCACTTTTTGCAGTTTCGCGGCCAGACCCATTTCGCGGAGGATGTCGGCGCTGTCGTCGCTGCCGGCGAAGCCGTCGTTGCCGAGCCCGACAGGAATGCCGAGGCGAAGCATGTCTGTCACGCGGGCTATTCCTGCGGCCATTTTCATATTGCTGGAAGGACAGTGAGCGACACCCGTGCGGTGCTGTTTAAGAATTTCAAGATCCTGATCGTCCACCCAGATGGTGTGAGCCGCAATGACGGTTCCGTCCAGCACGCCGAGCCGTGCAACGACCTCCGCTGGTGACATGTGGCGCTGCGCCAGCGCATCGTCGCGTTCTTTCTTCGTTTCAGCAAGGTGTATGGTAAGCGGAACTCCGTACTTGATAGCGA
>JAFAMM010000196.1 GCA_019233375.1 Acidobacteriaceae bacterium | reverse complement strand
CGACGTCGCAAGCCCGCCCTTGCTCTTCGATCTGCCGCATGACGGCTCAACGATTCCGGCCATCGCCATCGGATCCAAAACCGGCAATCTGTTTCTGCTGAATCGCGTGACCGGCAAGCCGATCTTCGGTGTCGAAGAGCGGCCGGTTCCGAAGAGCGATACGCCTGGCGAAGAAGCGTCGCCAACCCAGCCGTTTCCGGTCAAACCTGCTCCATTAACTGCGCAGACCATCACCGTTAACGCCTTCGGCATCAATGACGCCGACCGGCAGTGGTGCCAGGCGGAGATCAGCCAGCTCCGCACCACCGGGATCTTCACACCGCCATCCGTTCAGGGCACGCTCGTGATCCCTGGCAACATCGGCGGCATGAATTGGGGCGGCATGGCATATGATCCGCAGAATCATCTGCTCGTCCTGCCGAATAATCACCTCGCGTCCGAAGTCAAACTCATTCCTCGTGCCGATCTTGAAAACGTCCGCAATTCGCGCGGCAGAAAGCTGGACGGCGATTGGGAGATCGGCGAGCAGCGCGGCACGCCCTACGCCATGATGCGGCGCATCCTCATCAGTCACAGCGGTGTTCCTTGCACGCCGCCGCCATGGAGCACGTTAATCGCCGTCGACACCGTTACCGGCGAAAAGAAGTGGGAAGTCCCGTTCGGTAGCCGAACGCCCGGAACCCACACGGGTTCGTTGTCGCTTGGCGGTCCTATCATCGCCGCCTCCGGTCTCGTTTTCGTTGCCGGCACGCTCGACCCGGCTATCTACGCATTCGACATCAAAACGGGAAATCAGCTTTGGCGCGGTGAACTGCCCACGACCGCCCGCTCCACGCCCATAACCTTTCGAGGTCCTGACGGCAAACAGTACCTCGTTGTCAGCGCGGGCGGCCACGGCATTCCGGGCATGGCTCCCCTGGGAGACTACGTCGTGGCGTTCTCGTTGTGACGCTCGGTATCAACGCAGTGCGCGAGGCCTTGCGCGCCGGTCGTCCTCTCGATAAGGTCCTGATCGCAAAGGGCGCATCAGGACCGCGCATTCAAGAGATCATCGATCTCTGCCGCGCTCAATCCGTGCCCGTGCGCTTCGAACCGCGCGATGCTCTCGACCGCACAAGCAAGGGCGTTGCGCATCAGGGTGTCATCGCGTTTGGGGCCGCGCACGGTTACGCTGTACTCGAAGATGTCATCGCAGATGCCCGCTTGCTTGTCGTTCTCGACGGCGTGGAAGATCCGCATAATCTAGGCGCAATCATCCGAACTGCGCATGCCGCCGGCGCGTCTGCGATTGTTGTTCCCGATCGCCGTTCCGCGCCTCTTACCGAGACAGTAGAACGCGCTTCAGCCGGTGCGCTGGCATACCTTCCGGTTGCTCGCGTGACTAACATTTCGCGAACACTCGAACTTCTCAAAGCGAAGTCATTCTGGGTTTACGGCCTGGACGAGCGCGGACCCGAACTCTATGGCGAAGTCCAGTACGCTACGCCGAGCGTATTCGTTCTTGGCGGTGAGGGCAAAGGCCTACACGAAGGCGTGCGCAAGCATTGCGATGTGCTGGTTCGGATTCCCATGGCGGGCGAAGTGTCTTCGCTGAACGTATCGGTGGCGGCGGGGATCGTGCTGTTCGAGTGGCGCAGCAGAAATAAGCCGTTACGGTCGTGAGGTCAAAGCGAGCACCAGCGACTCCATGACGACGCGATCGTCCCGGTAGCCGTCGCGGAATTTTCTATCCGTGTCGTAGATGAGCGCGACTGCTTTCGCCAGGTGCTCGCGCGTGAACGCGCCGGCGGTTGTCATCACCTGCTCCGCGCGATCACGCCATATGCGCACGCCGATCTTGGTGAAGAAAGCCTGCGCCTGCTGCGAAGTGGAGAGGCGCGCCTCCTTTGCCGCGAGCGCGAGCCGGAATTGTGTGCTCAGAAACGTTAGCGCGAGGGGTAGGTACTCGCCTTCCCGAATCAGGATGTCGAGCGAACGCAGCGCGCTCTGCCGGTCGCGTTTGCCGAGCGCATTCACAAGTGAAAAGATCGTACTCTGAGCGGCATTCGGCACCAGCGCGGCTAGATCTTCCGCGGTAACTTTGCGGTCAGTTCCGACAAACAACGAGAGCTTTTCAATCTCAGTAGCAAGCCGGCTTGCATCCCCCGCCACCGCATCAAGCAGCATGGCCAGTTCCGCGCCGCCAAGCTTCAGGTTGTGTTTCTTTGCGAGTTCCTGCGCGAGAAACCGCGACGACTCGGGAGTAAACGCGCGGAACTCCACCACCGCCGGAACCGCCGCATAGAACCTTTCAACCCGTTCCAGCTTGGGCTTGTCGTCACCGGCGAAATCGTAACGGCTGCACTCGAAGACAATGACCGTTCCGGGGCTCGGCCCGTTCAAATACTGTCTCAGTTCTGTGTCGGGTGCACCCGCGGTCTCTTCGCCGTTATCGTTTGTCGTAACGCGCCGTGGAAGTGCCAGCTCCGCGCCGCATACCCAAATAACGCGGTCGGATGAAAACAAAGAAAGGGATCGCGCGTCGTCCAGCACAGCCGACAACGTGGTATTTTCAAGATCCGTTTGCGTAAGTCCGGCGGATCGGGCATCGCCCGGGAGAACCCGATCGAGCAGCGCCTGCTTGCACGCGGCACGCTGGTATCCTTCCTGCCCCAGAAAAAGATACGCGGGAGCAGGCGGCTGTTTAGCGAGCTTTGCGAGAAACTGTTCTGGGCTCATCCTCAGAAATTCTCCACGATCCCGCTCACCACGTCATGCGCCACATCGCGGCTGAGACGGTCCATGGCAGGACCGCTCTCGTCGAAATACTGTTGCGGATAGACGGAGACTTCGTAATTCGTGCGGACCAGCCAGTTTGTTCTCGAAAACAGTACCTTCCCGGTGGTCCGCTGCACCAGCGTGATGGTGAGCGCCACCGAGAGCTGGACGCTTGTCGCTTTGCCGGAAGAAGGGTCAAGCACTACTGGATTCGCCTGCACCGTGTTGATGCGGCCGTTGAGCACCGCGTCGGCATTGGCTGGATTATCGACCACCCGGAATCGCGTGCGCGTATTGAATTCTCGCGCAATTGCCTCGGGCAGCTCATCGTTCAGCTTATATCGCGTCGAGAGGCTTGCGAAGGCGGGAATGGAAATCGTCTGCACGCTCTTCGGCAGCAGATCGGCTTTACCGCCGGTGTGATATCCGCATGAGGTCAGCAACATCGTGAGAGCCGCGGCGAAAATGCCTCGCCGTCTCACGCGCGTGGCCCCCTCAGCTCGCTCACCAGGTCAGCAGCGGCATCAGCGGTTAATCGCAGGTTATCGCATACGATCCAAATCCAAACCGCCCGCGAGTTGTTGTGGTCAATCCGGATGTCGCCTGCGGTCAACCCGCTCTGGCTGGCAGCACCGACGGTATCAGGCGCTGCCTCGTCCGGTCCCCGCACTTCGATCTGGGACGACGCGAGAGCCTCGCGCAGTTCACCGATCGCTACAGCCGAGCTGAACTCGATCCATGCCGAAATGCTGTAGCCATGAAACACAGGCGCCTGTATCAGGCGCAACGAAGGCATTGGGAGACCGGGTTGCGGGTTGTTGGCGAGAATGGTGGCGACATGCCGCTCGATCTGCTGCTCGATCGCAGGCAGCTTTTGCGGTGCTTCGTGACCGTACTGAGGAAGCAGATTGAAGGCAAGTTGCGCGTCGAAAACCGTCTTCTCCAGAGGCTTGAACGACAGCAGATTCGTTGTTTGCAGATGCAGCTCCGATACGCCGTGTTTGCCGCGCTCGCTGGCGGGCTCGAAGATATGCGCCACGGTTCGCTCGATCCCCCGGTATCGCGCCACTCTGTTGAGAATGAGAGCGAGCGCACTCGCGGCCGGATGCGCAATTACCAGCAGCCATTTAGCATCGCGGCGGGAGTCGCCGAGGAGGGGAGCGACAATGCGGGCTTCGGGCTGCTGCTCGAGCTGCCCGGTACAATCGATCACGGTGGGTCGGCCTCCTGCCGCCTTTGCGAGAGCGTAGGCTTTCTGAGCGCCCTGCACGGAACCGGCCAGTAGAATGGCATCGTCGGCCGCGACCGCCTTCGCATCCAGCGGTTCCAGGTAGACGGGCTCTCCCTCTTGCTCTCCAAAGTTGCCTTCGCCGCTGGCGGAATAGCCTATAACGACGGCCCGGCTCTTGCGCCCCTCAAGAACCTCCTGAATTTCTTTTCCAAGGAGTGTATCTCCTCCCACCAGCGCCAGACGCGCCGGGTTGCTGCTTGATTTAGGACCGGCCAAGTTGCTGCTCCGCTACAGGCGCGCGGGGCTTGCGCCTGCGCCTCATGAAACTACCTGCCCGTATCGCAATGCCGCTCACCACGTAGGCCGACGAGAGCGCCAGCAGAAACGGCTGCGACCATTCCCAAATCAGAAAGGCAAAGCCGCCGACGATCAGAACAAAGAGCGGTGTGCGAGGCTTCGTTATGTTCACCTGCTTCAGGCTCGGATACCGCCAGGTGCTAACCATCAGCAGCCCAATGAGCCCGATGATCACCAGCCAGGTCACGGCAAAAGCCAGTGAACGGACCGGCGCATCGTCCATGTAGACTACCGCCGCGATAAATGCGGCTGCCGCTGGTATCGGCATCCCCACGAAATACTTGTAGTCGGGGCGGCCTGAGGGTTGCGGCTTCTGAATGTTGAAGCGGGCTAAACGAACCGCGCCGCACAACAGATAGAAAAATACGACGAGATAGCCGGCCCGGATCAGATTGCTTTCTACACTCGGTTCTGCGCTGATGACATAGCGCACGCCCCAGACGAATGCGAGTATGGCGGGCGCAATTCCGAACGTAACAACGTCGGCAAGAGAATCCAACTCGCGGCCGAAATCGCTGGTCGTGTGGGTCATGCGCGCGATCCGCCCGTCCAGGCCATCGAAGAAGACCGAAAACCCGAGCGCCTTTGCCGCCAGAGAAAAATGCTGGTTCGGCCCGAGATCTCCCGTTCCGGCCTGCATCGCGCCCTCGAAGGCCTGCACAATCGCGAGGAAACCCAGAAAGATGTTCCCGCTCGTAAAGAGCGTAGGGAGGGCGTAAGCTGCCCGGCGCGGTGGCTTTCCCGGTTTTAAAGGCTGCATGAGGCCGGTAACGCTGCTCAGATCTTACCTTGCGGCGTCGTCGGCTCGGCCAGTACGCTTATGCCGGCTGCGACGCGGTCGCCTCGCTTCACCTTCGTCTGCCACTCCGGCCCGTAGAGTACATCCACTCTCGAACCAAACTTGATGTAACCGATGCGCTCGGCGGGTGCGAGGGAGTCGCCGGCGTTCTTGTAACACACGATGCGCCGCGCTATAAGTCCAGCAATTTGGCGGCACACGACACGCGTCGTCCCATTTTCAACTACCAGCGTGTTCTGCTCGTTTTCGAGAGAAGCCGCTTCATGGCTCGCGACCAGGAACTTGCCTTTCTGATAAGTGATGCCGGTAATCTTACCTGGGATCGGAGTGCGGTTCACGTGGACGTTAAAGATGTTCAGGAAGATGCTGACGCGCGTCTCGCCGGGTGCAATCTCCTTCACCGCTACCACCTTGCCGTCAGCAGGGGCCACCATGACGTCGCCGGGCGGCGGCGTTCGTTCCGGGTCCCGGAAAAAGTACAGACAGAAGGCCGACACCACATAGAAAGGAACTCCGGCCCAAGGATGGACAAAGTAGGAGATCGCGATGCCCACTAGCGTAAGTCCGCAGGCATAGTAGATTCCGTCAGGGATAATGCGCAAAACACTATTTTCTCATGAGTCCGGAGCGCGGTTGCTCCCGGACGCATGCTACTGCCCGAGATCTTCAACCCGGATTACAGGTTCGCACCGAAAGCGAGCAGACGGCCATCGCAATCCCTCACTACAAACTCGCGCGAGCGCCAAGGCATGTTGGCGAGGCCCCGGGTGAATTCTACCCCTCGCGCTGCATACTCGGCATAAAGCGCGTCCGCATCCTCGACGAATACGTAGGCATCGAGCAGTTCCTCCGCATACTTTTCTGGAATGGACGCCGGCGCCTCAGCGCAGCGGAAGTGGATCGCATGGTGATCTCGCGCAACGATGGCATAGACTGGCGGGTCTTGCCACGTGCCCAGGCATTCGAAGCCAAGCTTGTCTCTATAATAGGCGAGAGTTGCGGGAATGTCTCTGGTAAAGAACTGGGGCGCGATCTGCCGGATCATGGAGTAAGTCTACTGAGGATCGGCGGGCGCTGTTGCAGAAGGACAATTCAATAACCGCAGCCTACGCATCACAACGCTAACCAACCTTCACGGAGACTCTAATGCTTCAATTTCAGCCTCTCGATGCCAACGTTCCGATTTCAAAGCAATTGCAGACCGACGAGTCGCCTGTTGTTCTCGTAAATCTGTTTCGCGTCGCCGAGCCGGATGTGCCGGCGCTGCTGAAGGCATGGGCCCACGACGGCGAATGGATGAAACGGCAACCGGGATTTATCTCCACACAGCTTCATCAAGCGATTGCCGGCAGCACCGTGTTCCTGAACTACGCGGTGTGGGAGTCCGTAGCTCATTTCCGGGCAGCGTTCAACAACCCCGAGTTCAAAGCAGCGTTAGATCACTATCCCTCTTCTACTGTCGGCTCACCGCATCTGTTCAAGCGCCTCTCGATCCCGAACCTGTGCGTCGGACCGTGACTCCTGGGGAGCACACATCGCTGGCAGACTCGCCTCTACCTTGTTTTCCGCTTCGTTTCCGGTCCGCGCCGGGTTTCCGGCCTGGCCGGAATGGAATTGATATTGATTACCGGTACAAGCGTATTGTTGTCCGCCGGACGCGCCGCCGCGCGTGCCCGCAATTCGTTATTCAGCGTGTGGATGAAGCCTTCGATCTGCCGCTGCATCGCCTCCATCTTTTCGCGCATGTTGAGGATAATTTCCACACCCGCCAAGTTCACTCCCAACTCGCGCGTCAGTTGCAGGATCACTTCCAGCCGATCCAGGTCTTCGTCGGTATAAAGCCGCGTGTTGCCTTCGCTGCGCGAGGGTGCGAGCAGTCCTTCTCTCTCGTACAAGCGCAAAGTCTGCGGATGGATCCCGTATTGCTCCGCTACCGCGGAGATCATATAGGAGGCTTTGCCCTTCTGCTTCGTCATGTTATGCCCTAACTTGCCGGCTGTACTTTATTCCAGATGTCGTTCCTCACATCGCCTGTCTGCACCTGTGCGAGCTCGCGCAAAAGTTCGCGCGTGCGCTCGTCGTGCACATCCGGAGCGCGCAGCACTACCTGCACGATCTCGTCTCCCCGGCTGTTCTTCCGGAGGTTGAAAACGCCCTTATCGCGCAGGCGGAACTTTTGTCCGTTCTGCGTTCCCTGCGGGATCTTCAGTAGCGCGCGGCCATCGATAGTCGGCACCTCGATCTTTGCTCCCAGGCCTGCTTCGCTCACGGTCAGCGGCACTTCGATTTCGATGTTGTCGCCGTCACGCTTGAAGAACGGATGCTCTTCCACGCGAATCGTGATGTACAGATCGCCGGCGGGTCCGCCCGATACTCCGGCGTTTCCTTTGCCGGGAACACGCAGACGGGAGCCGGTGGCTACACCCTGGGGGATGCGAATTTCCACTACATCCGGCCGCGCCACGCGCCCCTCCCCGCGGCAGGCCGGGCAAGTGTTCTTGAGCCTGCCTGAGCCGCCGCAGCGGGGGCAGGTCAGGTTGAATTTCATCGCGCCGGCGGTTTGAGTGACCGTTCCCGTGCCGTCGCACTCCGGGCAAACCGCAACGTTGGTTCCCGAAGAGCCGGTGCCGTGACAGGTCTCGCAAGTCTCCTGGCGCGAAATGTTCAAGCGCACCTGCGTGCCTCGGATGGATTGCCAGAAATCCACATTCAGGCCGTACTCGAGATCGGCGCCCCGCTCCGGCTGCGGCGTCGCGCTCCGTCCCTTATGGCCGCCAAACAGCTGCTCGAAGATGTTGCGGAATCCGCCGCCCGTTTCCTCCTCGGCCGCGGTGCTCGCGCCGCCTCCCCGCGCCTGCTGCTGCCGCATGAAGTCAGACCAGTCGAACCCCTCGAAATTCATGCCGCCGCCCGGGTACGCGCCTCCGGCTCCCGGACCCGCTCCGTTCGGCGGGATATTATCCGAATAAAAACCGTACTGGTCGTAAATCTTGCGCTTCTTTTCGTCGTTCAGAATGTCGTATGCTTCCTGGACATTCTTGAAGCGCTCTTCCGCAGCTTTATCCCCCGGGTTCAGATCTGGATGATATTTGCGCGCAAGCCGGCGATACGCTTTTCGGATATCGTCCTCGCTCGCTGTCCGGCCGACACCGAGGGTCTCGTAATAATCTTTCTTTGTTGCCGACGGCATTGGTGAATTCCAAAACGGCGGCGGTCCACTTCGCGTGAACGCGCCGCCGGAGTTACCGCTCCCTGTGCGGTCGCGGCTGTGTACCGAAGTTACTTCTTGTCTTCGACGTCGACAAACTCAGCGTCGACGACATTGTCTTTGGGCTTCTCTTCCTGCGTTTGCGACGCGCCTGCTCCCGGTGCCGCACCAGCCCCGTTCTGGCCCGCGCTCTGCGCACTGTACATCGCCTCCGCCAACTTGTGGCTGGCTTGAGTTAACTTGTCGGTTGCGGCATTGATCTTATCGAGTCCGCCATCGCTCATTGCTTTCCTGACGTCCTCGATCGCCGCCTCTACGTTCTTCGCGTCCGCCTCGGAGATCTTCTCGCGATGCTCTTTCAACATCTTCTCGACGTTGTAGACCATCGCATCGGCCCGGTTGCGTGCCTCGATCTCTTCTTTCTTCTTGCGATCATCAGCAGAGTGCGATTCCGCATCGCGCGCCATCTTCTCCACTTCGTCCTTGCTCAGGCCGGAAGAAGAGGTGATCGTGATCTTCTGCTCGTTGTTCGTCGCGCGGTCTTTGGCAACCACATTGAGGATCCCGTTCGCATCGATGTCGAACGTCACTTCAATCTGTGGAACGCCGCGGGGAGCCGGTGGTATGCCGACGAGCTGGAACACGCCCAGCAGCCGGTTGTCCTTCGCCATCGAGCGCTCGCCCTGGTAAACCTTGATCTCTACCGAGGTCTGGTTGTCCGCCGCGGTCGAGAATGTCTCACTCTTACGCGTGGGAATCGTCGTGTTGCGCTCAATCAGCTTGGTCATTACGCCGCCCAGTGTCTCAATACCGAGCGAAAGCGGGGTCACGTCAAGCAGCAGAACATCTTTCACCTCGCCGCCTAACACGCCGCCTTGTACGGCCGCGCCCACCGCCACGACTTCGTCCGGATTCACGCTCTTGTTCGGTTCCTTGCCGAACAGGTCGCGAACCATCTGTTGCACCTTCGGAATACGTGTCGAACCGCCGACCAGAACCACCTCATCTATGTCCCGAGGCGTCACATTGGCGTCCGCCATTGCCTGTTTGCAAGGCCC
Organism: Acidobacteriaceae bacterium; assembly: GCA_019233375.1. Lineage (GTDB taxonomy): Bacteria > Acidobacteriota > Terriglobia > Bryobacterales > Bryobacteraceae > Bog-105. Next base: position 18,688 of record JAFAMM010000196.1, on the reverse strand, counting down.
AACCGAGCGCTGCAGAATGTCATCCACCATCTGCTCGAATCGCGCGCGGGTTAGTTTCACCGTAAGGTGTTTCGGACCAGTCGCATCGGCCGTCAAGAACGGCAGATTGATTTCAGTCTCGAGCAACGTCGAAAGCTCGATCTTGGCTTTCTCGGCTGCTTCCTTCAGCCGCTGCAGCGCCATCTGGTCCTTGGAGACGTCGACGCCCTGATCTTTCTTGAACTCCTGGATCAGCCATTCGATAATCCGCTGGTCGATGTTGTCACCGCCGAGGTGCGTATCGCCGTTTGTGGATTTCACCTCGACCACGCCGTCGCCCACCTCGAGGATCGAGATGTCGAAGGTACCGCCGCCGAAGTCGTAAACCGCGATGGTTTCATCCTTCTTCTTATCAAGGCCGTAGGCTAACGCTGCCGCCGTGGGCTCGTTGATGATGCGCATGACTTCGAGACCCGCGATCTGGCCGGCATCTTTGGTCGCCTGCCGCTGCGCGTCATTGAAGTACGCCGGTACGGTGATCACCGCCTTGGTGACCTTCTCGCCCAGATAGGCTTCGGCCGCTTCCTTCAGCTTGGTCAGGATCATCGCCGAAATCTCAGGCGGCGAATATCTCTTGCCCTGAATTTCGACGCGAACATCGCCGTTCTCACCGGCCGCGACCTTGTAGGGCACCAGCTTCATTTCCTCCGCCACTTCGTTGAAGCGGCGTCCCATGAAGCGCTTGATTGAATAAATGGTGTTTTCCGGGTTCGTGACCGCCTGTCGCTTCGCGACTTGGCCTACAAGGCGCTCCCCGTTTTTCGTAAACCCAACCACGGACGGAGTGGTCCGGCCACCCTCTTGGTTGGGAATGACGGCGGGCTGCCCGCCTTCCATTACCGCCACCACCGAGTTGGTGGTGCCGAGGTCAATTCCTATAATCTTGCTCATGTGTTTCTTTCAACCCTCGTTCGTTCAAAACCCCGGCCAACCGCAGGCCGCAGTCGGTCGTCCTTAAGCACAACCCCATTATTGAATATGAGTCTTAGATTGTCAAGTTCTCTGGTGGTGTGTTTTGTGCTTGCGTTTGCCCACGTTGCTCACGCCGTAAGCCAGACCACTCTTGCGGTAGCCGCTGCGTCGGATCTCACCCCGCTCGAAATCCCCCTGGGGAGTTCCTTTGGCAAGACTCACCCAGGTATTCACATCTCGTGGGTCACGGCGTCCAGCGCCATGCTGAGCCAGCAGATCCGGAATGGTGCTCCGTACGATGTCTTTCTATCAGCCAACGCACAGTTTGTAGATGAATTGGCTTCGAATCGAAATTTGCTCACCGAGAGCGTCACGAGCTATGCAGTCGGTCGGCTTGGAGTCCTCTGGCGAGATGGCAAACGTCATCCTCTGAGCAATTTAGCCGCGCCCGACGTTCGTTTCGTAGCTTTGCCCAATCCGAAGCTGGCGCCGTACGGGGTAGCTGCCCAGCAGGCGCTCGAGCATGCCGGCGTGTGGTCCCGCATGCGGTCCAAAGTGGTGTATGGCGAGAACGTGCGCCAGGCGCTCGAGTTGTTTGAAAGCGGCAACGCCGACGCCGTGCTCACCTCTGACTCGCTGCTGCGCGGCCGCAATGCCGACCTCATTCCCGCCGATTGGCACAGCCCGATTCTACAGAAGGCCGGCATTGTCGCCAAAACTACCAATCTGGACGCCGCGCGCCGGTTCATCCGGTTCCTCAGCAGTCCTGCCGCTCAGGACATTTTTGCCCAGTTCGGGTTCAGCAGACCCTGAGGCGGAAGGCGGTATCGAAGCCCCATGCGCTGAGCGAAGACCCGGCTAAAGGCCGCCGTCCAGCCTAGACCGGGGTTGCAGATGTCCGCCGGGATTGGCTTGTTCCTGCCGGATGAGTTCGAGCCAGTCTTGATACTCAAGGGTTTGCTTGCAGATCTGCCCGGTTTCCTTCTGAACGTGGTTCGGAGCCAACCATGAGTATGCAGGCGGTATGCCGTTATCAAAATGGAGATAACGGATGACGAGGATGGGTTGGCTCTTCATACCGGCTGCGCGGTCGATGAGCCGCTCGTTGGATGGGACACAGGTAGTCGTACAACTGCCGTCGGTCGCGACCGTGATATCGGCGTGCTGAACAAGGGTGTAATCCTGGACGATTTTTCGGCGCTCCAGCTCCCGGAGAAAACGGGCTTCGATGGCGGCCATGCGCGCGAACGCACGCTCGCGGGCCTGTTCTTTTTTGAATTGCTTGTCGTAGTACGCTTCTACTTCTTTATAGAAGCGGAGAAAAGAACGCTCGGCGGCGGTCCGGTAGCGAAGGAACGTGGAAAACCGCTTTTGCTGATCGTCCGTCCAGTGAGCCGCATCGCCGGGCAGGCTTCCTTCGACTTCTTCCACGCGTTTCACAGCACGCTTCAGGGACCAGTGGGCGCGAGCGAGCTCGGTGACGAGAGCGGAGGCGATTTCGTCGTCGCCGGTTTTGTAGTGACTGAACCAGCCATCAACCAAGGCATCAAACTCCGCTGGATTTTCGCCCGGGAGTACGGCTGTCTCCGAGCGCAAACCGTGTTTGAGTGCGTTGAGGTTCGGCATAAATTGGCGCGCTGCTGATCGAAGCTGAAGTGTCGCGCGAGAGGTGAGCAGCGACCGCTGAGGAACAGAGATAAGGTCATGACCCGGCGCAAGAAGAAAAATCTCGTGTGCCCGTGATGCGCCGGAAACGATACAGGCGGAACGGCAAATTACCGAACGGAAGTTTACAATTTACGACACGAAAGTGCGGGCGTACCTGACGGCTTCACCAGATTCTTCGACTGCAACGGAAGCGGTCTCAAGCCGGACCACATGTATCACTCGCATACAGCAAGATGCTGGCGCGCTCACCCAGTTTTTCCACGCGCCGAGAACAGCGGTGCAATCGGACGATGCTGTTGAAAAACTCTGGCCTCTGCTTGCATTGGAATCGTTGGGTGGCCAAGTTCCGAGTAGCCCGTAAACCCGCGACTCGATCCGCCATCACCGGTAATCGAACCTCTCAGGACGCTTATTGCCAGGGATTTATCAGACGAACGCCTAAGTGTTCAAAGTGGTTGACGTTGCGCGTGGCCAGGGCAAAACCTCGCGCCGCGGCGCACGCCGCGATATAAGCGTCCGGAGCTAACGCTCGCTTGCCGTTCTTCTCGCACTCCGCCGCGATCTGCGCCAGCTTATCAGCAGCAGCGGAATCGAAATCGAGTGTGCGGTCGGTGAACAGCTCAAGCACGCGTTCGACTTGCGCCGCGAGGGCGTTCTTGCGCTTGCCGCTCGGCAACCTCAGCACCCCAAACCGGAGTTCTGCGCGATTGACGGCGGTGATGTACAGAGTTTCCGCGCTTTGATAGTCCAGCCATTCCATTACCTTCTGCGCTGGTCTGGTCTTGAGCGGCTCGGAAAGGACATTGGTATCAAGGACGATCACGTGAAGTCCGGTCCCCGGATTTCGCTCCGACGGCGGGAGATGGCGAGTTCGTCCATGCCGCCGATTTCACGAGCGATGCGGTGGATCTCGGAACCCATCTTGAGGCGTTTCGGTGGCCGGACGGTCTCTTCCAGAATCATGCGGACCTCAGCTTCGGTGGAACGGCCGTGCCGGGCAGCCCGCATACGTAGTGCCCGGTGAATCTCCTCGGAGAGGTTACGGACGGTCAGGTTGGGCATGCAAGCACCTTTGTAATATTGTACGCAATGCTAGCAAGTGTGTAAAGATGCCATCATGTGGTCGCTGGCCCTCGCTAGTACGGCGCGACGTCAAGAGGGCCCGTATCGTCGCTGACCGCACTCGATGATCGCGACCAGCCTTTCGGTTCAGTGCCGATGCGATCATTGACGGCCGCTTTTGTCGATTTTTTCTTTGCCATCCGTCGCGGCCTCCCTGACCGCCAAACGATGATGGCTCGTCAAACGTACGGTTTGCGCGTCACACGCGAACAAGACAGCCTCGTCTTTTCGCAACGGTATAGAGGCGAGTGGGCATTAACCGACGAGTTGGCGGTTCATGTAGGCGTAATCAATTTTTAGGGAATCGGCGAGCGGCACATGTAAAGTGGGCTCCTGTTCGACAAAGTACTCGCGGACTCCGGCGTCTTTCGCGGCCGCGAAGATGGGCGCGTAGTCAATTGAGCCTTTTCCGAGGGGGCAGGATAACCCCATTTCGGCCGGTCCGAGCGTGAGCGAGTGGGGGAAGCCCGCCTGGAAATCCCGCGTGTGGAGCAACTGGTAACGGCTGCCATACTTGCGGAGATACTCGGCGGGGCTGAAACCGGCAACGATCATCCAGCCGCAATCGAGCTCGAGTTTGACAAGCTCTTTATTGGTGAGCCGCAGTAGCTCGTCGTAGGCCACGACGCCATCCAACTTTTTGAAATCGAAGTTGTGGTTGTGGAACGCGAACGTTAGGCCCGCGTTTCTCGCGGCCTCGCCATTCTTGTTAAAGAGATCGGCGTTCCACTTGTAATCATCGAGAGTGAGCGAGTTGAGTACCGCCAAAACATCTGTGTCCTTCGTCGCGGGAACGTCTTTTTTCCAGCATGCGGCTGCGACCAGGTATTTCGCGCCCAGAATCTTGGCGGCATCAATTGCCGTCTGAACCGGTTCCGCGGCCGTATGCAGGCTGGGGCAAACCAATCCCGCGTCATCGAGCATTTTGCGGACTTCGGCGGGAGATCCGAAGCTGAAGAACGTGGCGAGCTCGATGGTCTTGAAACCGACCGCGGCCACCTGTTTGAGAGTGGCGGCGGGATCTTTCCCGATCTGTTGAAGCAGGCTGTAGACTTCAATCCCAATATTCGGTGGCGAAGGGGCTGCGGTGCACGCGCTTGATGTGAGGGCTGCGGTGCATGCGCTTGCGATAAACTCCCTTCTCAGCAACGGTTTCATGAGGGATTTCTCCGGCCTATCTTACCGCTATAGAGGTTCCAATCGAGGTGATCGCGGTCTCCTCTGTGTCACTGAGTGCACCGGCAGAGGACCGTCACCGATTAGGAGAAGGTCGGCGATCCGGAAAATGGCCGAACGCAACACGCCTCATCTGCAATTGCAGGCTTGCCGGCGACTGTCGCGGATGCGCGGTCGTAACTGCTGGTTTTGCAAAGTCAAACAGGAAGGACGACCAGACTCCTGCCCGAAGCCGCGACCAGCCGTCTTATATCTTGCCCGTCGTCGGTGAGAATCAAGGCCTTTTGCCGAAGAGCTACAGTCACCACAACGGCGTCAAGCACGTCCGTGGTTCTCGTTCTTCCTAGCAGCCTTCCTGCCTGGTGGGCCTCGGGCTCGCCAAGAGGCACGACCGCGCACCCGGTCAGGAAGCGCCGGAGTTGCACCTGTTGTGAAGACCGGCTGACCTGAGCCACGACCGGTGCGGGAACAGACGGGACAATGCCGAATTCCAAACGCGCCTTGTGCTCTGCCCAGATACGCCGGTCGCTTCTGTCGGCCGCGACAAGGACGCCAGCATCGTAGATGACGCTGCTCATGCCGAGCGCCGGGTAGTTCGCGAAGTCTGCAGTTGGTTTCTTACTCGGCGGCGAGCCTCTTCTATCTCTTCCGCAGTGAAGGATCCGTGCTGCCTTTCCCACTTGGCGACTGCGGCCAAACCGGCGCGCCGCTGCAGTACTTCTCGCGCTGCGCTGGTCATCCAGGCCGAGATGCTCACTCCGTCGCGGGTCGCCGCCGCAACTATCCTTTTGTGAACCTCAGGATCTATCGTTATAGCCAGCTTGGGAGATGGATTACCACGGGGCATACGAGCTATCCTACTACAGTAGGATACTAGACGACAAAGCGCCGACAGCCCAGCTCAGAGTGTCTTGACGCGGGCACTCTGCGCGGACAAGCCCACGGTTGCAATGTCCTGTCTTCAGTACACCTGCCTTTGGGCTATTGGGGCTGCACGGAAGAGACGTACGCAACGACATTCAATACGTCTTCCTCACTTAAGTTTCTGACGACCGGTTTCATCAACTTCGTCCAGCTTCCATTACGAGTGCCTTGCTGCATGTCGTAGAGTTGCCGCGCCATATAGCTGGGCGAACGTCCCGCGATTCCGGGCACCGGCCCGAGACCTTTCAAGTCATCGCCATGGCAAACACCACAGGCAATCGTCCGCTTATTACCGCCCGTAACCAAGGCTCTACCTTTTTCTATGCTTCCGAAAGGAACATAGGCGATGAAGCTCGAGCGCGGATTGCGAAGTTCTTCGGTGCCATCGGGGTCGACCGGTATCTCAATGATTCTTTCGCCGAGCTGTTCTTTCCCGGCACCCGGAATTGGAATGTACAAGCCGGCGGAGGTGCGCGTCTTCGGCACCATATCTGTCTCCACGACTTTGATCCAGGGCGTCCACATTATAGAGCCGAAGTACTCAGCCGCTTGCTGGATCTCCTGGTCCGTCATGGCCTTCGCGAAAGCGGCCATGAGAGCCGTATTCTGTTTTCGGGAATCCGCCGATTTCCGCTCGCCGTCTCTGAACTCGTGCATTTGCTCGACGAAGTAAGAAACGGGAAGCCCACTTACACCTGCATTCTCCGGCTTGCCCTTGCCGTTCGGGTAATGGCAGAAGGCACAGGCCATAATGGAAGGTTTGCGGCCGACCGCCACGATCGCTGGCATAGCCGGGTGGTCTTCAGGGAACCAGTCCGCCGGGCCGAAAGGATTCTGTATCTGCGCTTCTGTGAATTGCAAGCCGGAGCCGGGTACTCGCTTGAGAGTGGTGTCCGGCGGCCCGTTCGGAGCGGGGCTTGTTTTATCAGGATCAGTTCCGTATGGCCATACAGGTACGGAACTGATAGCTGCAGTGCTGCCGGTCGAAAAGCAAAGCATGCTGGCCGCGCTCAGAGCTGTGAGCGAGACGGCCCAGAACGCGACGGTGATGCTCAACGGATAATGATAGCGCTCGGCTCCGATATCAGTCTGCGAGGTGGATCAGGGGCCTAAGCTTTGGGGTGTGCTTTGTCGTATACAGCTTGCAGATCCTTTAAGGTGACCTGCGTGTATTTTTGAGTGGTGGACAGGCTGGCGTGTCCAAGCAATTCCTGGATGGCCCGCAGATCGGCGCCGTCGCTCAGCAGATGTGTCGCGTAGGCGTGCCGGAAGCTGTGCGGATGGACGGTGGAGTCGCCGGTGGCTAGCAGCGCGTATAGCTTGACGAGCCGCCGCACCTGCCGGTCGCCCAAGCGCGCGGCGCGGGAGTTCAGAAAGAGCGCGCGTTGTTCCGGTCCTGCGTGACGAACAGCCAGGTAGCGCTCGACAGCGTCCAGCGCCCGCGCCCCGACCGGCACCTGCCGCTCTTTGTTGCCTTTCCCCCGCACACGGAGCCAGCCCTCTTTGAGGTCGATGTCCTCGAGATCGATACCCACCAGCTCGCTGACTCGAATGCCGCAGCCGTACAGCAGTTCGAGCAAAGCAAGATCACGGTCTTTCTCAACGGTGTCGATCAGGTAGTTCGTCTTCTCCTCGCTCATCACCTCCGGCAGGCGCTGCTTCGTCTTTGGAGTTCGCAGGCGGGTGGTCACGTTCTTGTCGAGAACGCCTTCGCGCAGCAGAAATTTAAACAGTGCGCGAACGGCGGCGATCTTCCGCCGGATGCTCGTCACGACCAATCGGTGGTCATGGAGCGAGGAGAGCCATTCGCGGAGCAACGGCAAATTGATCTGCTCGACGGCGGGCGGCGGCTCGCCTTCTGGCGAGAAATAGGTCAGGAACTGCTGCAGGTCTGAAGCGTAGTTTCGCAGGGTGTGCTTCGACGCGCCGCGCCGTTCGAGCTCAGACAGATACTGCGCAATGCACTCTTGGAGCTGTGCCATTCAGGAATGTGTCAAAGGCCTCATGTGCCCGCCGGCAGACCTCGGCATGCCGCGCTTTCTTATCATGCCGGAACCTGTGCTTGCTGTCTTCATCGAGCGCGGGCAGCAGGTCGAAGGTGATGTTTGCCGGCTGAAAATTCTTCGGATCGGCGTGCGTGATGTAGTGACAGAGACTCCCAAGCGCCGTTTCCCTCGGCAGGAGAACAGGCTCGTCGCCGCGCGCGACAGCAGCCGCATTCTGGCCGGCGAGCAGCCCTGCCGCGATCGACTCGGCGTATCCTTCAACCCCGCAGATCTGCCCCGCGAAAAAGATTCGCGGATCACGCCGCAGTTGTAAGGTCTCGCGCAGCAAGACCGGCGACTGTATATAAGTGTTGCGATGCATCTGGCCGAACCGCAGGAACTCGGCGGATTCGAGACCCGGAATCATGCGGAACACGCGTGCCTGATCGCCGAAGCGCATATGATTCTGAAACCCGACCAGGTTATAACTGTCGGCGCGCAGATTCTCCTGCCGCAACTGCACGGCCGCATACGGCCAGCGCCCGGTTCGTGGATCGGTGAGACCCGCCGGTTTCATGGGTCCGAAGCGCAGGGTGTCGGTTCCGCGCTTGGCGATCTCCTCAACCGGCAGGCAGCCCTCAAAGTAGGGTGTGTTGTCTTCGGCAATATGGGCCTCATAGCGGCCGGCATCTAATAAGGCGTCAACGAATGCCGTGTACTGCTCCTTATCGAATGGGCAATTGATGTAGTCGTCCGTGCCGTCGAGTGACTTACTCCAACGCGACGCCCGGAATGCGATCGACATGTCGATCGACTCGGCGGCCACGATCGGGCTGATGCTGTCGTAGAAAAACAGGCGCTCTGATCCTGTGATCCGGCTAATCTCTTCGGCGAGAGCATCGCTCGTGAGCGGGCCGGATGCAATGATGACGACGTCTTTATCGGGCAGCCGCTCGACTTCGCGGCGCTCGATGGTGATGCGCGGGTGAGTTTCGATGGCAGCAGTGATTTCTTTGGAGAACAACGCGCGATCGACCGTGAGCGCGTGGCCGCCCGGGACGCGTGCCTGGTCCGCGGCCCGGAGGAGCAGCGAACCGAGGCGCCTCATCTCCTGTTTGAGCAGCCAGGGCGCCGAATGTACCTGTTCGCTTTTCAGGGAGTTGCTGCAAACGAGTTCGCCGAACGAGTCCGTCTTGTGCGCCGCGGTGCGCTTCTGCGGGCGCATCTCATAGAGAACGACGCGAGCGCCGGCTTCGGCCGCCTGCCAGGCCGCTTCACACCCGGCGAGGCCAGCGCCGATGACGTGTATGTGTTCCAACTTTTATCTTAAGAACACTCAAAAAACCTGGCGAGCCTGTCGATCAGCGAGCTTCTCAAACGTCGTGGAATCGAAGGCAGATTCAACATGAAAACAGCTTTGAAATATTTTTTATGTATCACCGCTTTGGCATCCGCAGCAGGAGCGCAGCAGATCACGCCGGCCGAACGCACGCAAGGACTTCAGTACTTGAATGAAAGCACGGAGGGGTTGGAAGCAGCCGTGACGGGCTTATCTCCCGCACAGTGGACCTACAAGCCAAGCGCAAATCAGTGGTCGATCGCGGAGATTGTCGAGCACCTGGCCATTACAGAGGCCGTGATTGAAGACATTTTCAAGAAAATGCCCAACGCACCCGCCGCGCCGGCGAACCGCGATGTGAAACAGGTGGATGCTATGATCCTTAGCCGCGTCCCGGATCGATCAACGAAAGTGCAAGCACCGCCGCCGCTGATTCCGACAGGAAAAAAATCCGGACCAGACTCGCTCAAGGCGTTTCTGGCGACGCGGCAGGAAACGGTGATTTTCCTGAAGTCAAGTCCGGATCTGCGGGGCCACGTTGTAGATCATCCAGTGCTCGGACCGCTCGACGGGTATGAATGGGTGTTGACACTCGCGGCTCATAGCGAGCGGCATACGAAGCAGATTCTAGAAGTCAGAGCAGACCCGCATTTTCCGGCAGATTAGCAGGACGCTATTGCAAGTCCTGCTTTAGAACGACGCGATAGCGTGCTTTGCCGGATTCGAGATGAGCCATGGCCTCGTTTGCCTGGCTCATCGGAAACTCTTCGGTGATTGGGGCGACACCATGACGCGCGCAAAAGTCCAGCATTGCCATTACCTCGGATGGCGGTCCGGAGGGGCTTGAGGAGACAGATCTCTGCTTCAGCAGTAACAGCGGCATCTGAACTTTGATCTCTGGGATGACGCCCACCAGATGCAAACGGCCGTTCGGCGTCAGGGCATTGACAAAGGGATTCAGATCAAAGTCCGAAGCCGCGACCGTCGAAAGGATAAAGTTCAGCGATCCGGCTAGTTTTTGCATGCTTTCCTGTGAATGGGTATCGACGACATCATGAGCGCCCATCTTCTTTATTTCGTCCGCCTTTGACAAAGAACTGCTGAACGCTGTCACATGACATCCCCACTTGTTCAGAAACTGCAGAGCGAGGTGGCCTAAGCCGCCGATTCCGAGGACGCCGACACGATCCGTCGGCTTCACTTCGAACTGCACCAACGGGTGGAAGACAGTGATGCCCGCGCAGAACAGCGGACCGGCTTTCGACAGGTCGACGCCTTCGGGAATCGGGGTGGCCCAGAGCCAGTGACAGCGCACGCGGGTGGCGAATGCTCCGTACCGGCCGATGATCGTCATCTGCAGGTTTTCGCAGAGATTGTGATCGCCATGCAGGCACTGACGGCAGTGCAGGCAACTCGCTGAGTTCCAGCCGAGTCCGACGGTCTGGCCGACTTTCACAAACTTCGCATCGGAACCCACCGCCACGATCTTGCCGATCGCCTCATGTCCGGCGACGAACGGAAACTGTGTCCAGCCGAATTCGTTCCGCCACATAGAGTAATCCGAATGGCAGACACCGCAGTACTGGACTTCGATTTCAACGTGATCATCCGCGAGCGGCCCTGGATCGTACGAGAACGGCTCTAGTTTTGCACCCGCCTGGCTGGCGGCTAACGCGTGAATTTCGCTCATGAGCCTCTTGATGCTGCTAGAGGGCTTCGCGATACTCGCCAAAGACTTTTCGCAAGCGGTCTGAGATTTCGCCGACCGTAACGTAAGCGCGACAGCAATCCAGGATACGCGGCATCAGGTTTTCGGTTCCGCGCGCCGCGGTTTCAAGGCCGTCGAGCGCAATGGTTACATTCATGCGTGAACGACAAGCCCGTACCGCAGCGAGCCGCTCGATCTGCTGCGTTTCGAGCCGCGGGTCGAGAGTGAACGTTTGCGGCGGCTCGGCAGTGCCGGTCTGAAACTTGTTGACGCCCACGACAATTTGCTTCCCGCTTTCGATGCTTTTTTGATACTGATACGCGGAGTTCTGAATTTCACTCTGAATGAAACCTGTCTCGATAGCCTGGAGTGTTCCGCCCATGGCATCGATGCGCGCGATGTATTCCCGCGCGCCGGCTTCGATTGCATCCGTCAGCTTCTCTATGTAGTCGCTGCCGCCGAGCGGATCAGGTTCGGCGGTTACCCCGCTTTCGTACGCGATGACCTGCTGGGTGCGCAGCGCCACGCGCGCGGATAGCTCGGTCGGGAGAGATAGCGCTTCATCCTGGCCGTTCGTATGGAGCGACTGGGTACCGCCCAGGACGGCGGCCATGGCCTGCAGCGCGACCCGTATAACGTTGACCTCGGGTTGCTGCGCCGTGAGCGCGGACCCGGCTGTCTGGGTATGAAAGCGCAGCATGCAACTGCGGTCCAGCTTTGCCCCGAAGCGATCGCGCATGATTTTGGCATACAACCTGCGGGCTGCGCGAAATTTCGCGATTTCTTCGAGGAAGTTGGTATGCGCGTTGAAGAAGAAGCTGAGGCGCGGCGCAAAGGAATCGATGTGGAGACCGGCCGCGATCGCGGCCTCAATGTAGGCGATTGCGTTGGCGAGAGTGAACGCAACTTCCTGCACGGCCGTGGAGCCGGCTTCGCGGATGTGATAGCCGCTGATGGAAATGGTGTTCCACTCGGGCACTTCGGTTCCCGCCCAGGCGAAGAGATCCGTGATGATGCGCATGGCCGGGCGGGGCGGGTATATATAGGTACCGCGCGCTATGTATTCTTTGAGGATGTCGTTCTGGACGGTTCCGGAAAGCTTTTTGCGATCGACCCGCTGGCCTTCAGCAACCAGCGCATAAAGACTTAGCAGGATCGCGGCCGTCGAGTTGATGGTCATGGACGTGCTTACCTGGTCGAGCTGAATGCCATGGAACAAAACCTGCACGTCGGCGAGCGAGTCAATGGCGACGCCTACGCGCCCGACCTCTCCCGCAGCCATTGGGTGGTCTGAATCCATACCCATCTGGGTGGGAAGATCAAAGGCGACCGACAAACCGGTAATTCCCTGCGCGAGCAGATAGTGGTAGCGGCGGTTGCTCTCGTGGGCGGTTCCGAAACCGGCATACTGGCGCATAGTCCAGAGCCGTTTGCGGTACATGTCGGCATAAATTCCGCGCGTGAACGGAAACTCGCCCGGCTTTTCAGATGTCGACAAGGGAACTAAAGCGCGGCTGAAGCCGCGCGCGGGCTAAAGCCCACCCTCCGAAACATGTTACGACCGGCGCGAGATCCGGCGCGCGCTCAGAAACGAGGTAAAGGAGAAAAATGTCATGACCAGCCCAAGGAAGACGCCGCCGATCACGCCCGCGGGATTTTGCTTTTGGGCGACCGCATACCCGAAAAACGAGATCGCGAGTAGGAGGAAAACGCCGCCGATCGCCTGATTCCAGATGATACGGGCGGGCCGCACGACCTCCGGAACGACATGCTGGGCGAATTTCTTCGCGTGCTCGACCTTCGCGTACTTAACGTACTTCACAGCTTTAAATGCGTCGGCAAGCCTCACTACGTCCTCATGCTAACACTGAAATCCCTGCAACCTGCCGCCGAGGGTGCTGGGCGGAAGGTTGAACGTTGACTTAAAACCTGGCAGCGATATTCAATTTTTGCGCCTACAGCGGATGTTCCGACATCAGGTGACGTGCATGAGGTGAGTGATCGCTTCGCGGTCACCGACAAAGCAACCGGAGTAAGTCGCGGCCACGGCGTACGAGTGGTGAGGCATACATGATCCGAAAAACTCATTTGATTTCAAAGATCAGCGGCGCATTGGGCAGGCACACGAAGGCGCTAGCCGCCCTTCTTGCCGCCGGATTTCTCATTTGCGCGTCCTGCGAAAAGAAGACCGTGGTCGCGGCCGCCGGACCACCGGATGTGGACGTGGCGGAGGTCGAGCAGCGCGACGTACCGATCACTCATGAATGGGTCGGCACGCTTGATGGCTTGGTCAATGCCCAGATTCACGCGCAGGTTACGGGCTACTTGATTAAGCAGAACTATACGAACGGCGCCTTCGTGCGCAAAGGCCAACCTCTCTTTCAGATCGATCCGAGATCATTCCAGGCATCGCTGGATCAGGCGAAAGGCAATCTGGAGCAGGCCAAGGGTCAGCTCTCGCAGAATCAGGGCAACTTACAGAAATCGCAAGCGATCCTGGGCAAGACCCAGTTGGATGTGAAGCGCTACACACCTCTGGCAAAAGAAAGCGCGATCAGCCAACAGGAATTAGATGACGCGATCCAAGCAAACTTAGCCTCCGAAGCGCAGGTGGAAGCAGATAAGGCGGCGATCGAGGCGGCCAAGGCCAATATTATCGCCGCCGAAGCAGCGCTCGAAACTGCCAAGATAAATCTAGGCTTTACGAATATCACCTCTCCGGTGGACGGCGTGGCAGCGATCGCGACGGCCCAGGTTGGAGATCTGGTGGGTGCGCAGAGCGGTACTCTCACAACGGTTTCGACGGTAAATCCTATTCTCGTCAACTTCTCGCCGAGCGAGGCTGAGTACCTCAATGCGGCGGCGCAAATTGGAGCCGCGCCCGGGACGGAAGACGCTGCGATCAAAAGGCTGCAGTTTCAACTGTTGCTTGCAAACGGAGCGACATACCCTGAAAAGGGCCGGATCTACGCGATTAACCGTGAGATTACGCAAGGTACGGGAACATTGCTCGTCCAGTGCTCCTTTCCCAATCCCGGCAATGTCCTCCGGCCGGGCGGCTTCGCCCGCGTTAATACCGTGATCAAGATCGATCGCGGCGCGTTGGTGGTCCCGCAGATCGCGGTCTCTGACGTCCAGGGCAGCTATCTGATCGCGTTGGTAGGTTCTGACAACAAAGTCTCGATTGTCCCTGTCAAGGCAGGAATGAAGGTGGGAACGATGTGGGTGATAACAGAGGGGCTCAAGCCCGGTGACCGCGTGGTTGCCGAAGGCATTCAGAAGGTGAAAGAGGGAATGCTGGTGAATCCGAAACCGTACACTCCACCGCAACAGGCGAAACCGTCCGTTTGATTGCCGTAAACCGCGAGTGAGAGCCTATGCCTAAATTTTTCATCAATCGCCCCATTGTGGCCATGGTGATCGCGATCATCATGGTGATCGGCGGAGTTGTCTGCATTCTGGGTTTGCCAACGGCTCTGTTCCCGAATATCGCCGATCCGCAGGTTCAGGTGAAAGCCACTTACGTCGGCGCCGACGCCCAAACCGTCGCTACTTCAGTCGCCACTCCCATCGAGCAGCAGATGAGCGGCGTGAACGGCATGAATTACATGTATTCCCTGAATGCGAATAACGGACAGAGCCAGCTGACGATTGACTTCAATATCACGACCGACATCAACACGGATCAGATCCTCTCCCAGATGCGCGAAGGGCAAGCGGCTTCCCAACTCCCCTCTGAGGTGAACAATTACGGCGTAACGATCCAGCCCTCGACGCAAGCGCCAATGATGCTGTTCGACCTCTATTCTCCGAACGGAGAGTACGATGCGAAGTTTCTCGCGAACTATGCGTTCATCAATATCAATTACGCGCTGACACGAATTCCCGGTATCGCGAGCGTACAGATCTTCGGCGCCGGTAACTATGCCATGCGCATTTGGGTCAACCCCGACCAGCTTGCGAAGCTTCAGATCACGGTTCCGGAAATTGTCAACGCGGTACAGCAGCAGAACAACGTCAATCCGGCCGGGCAAGTGGGAGGGGAGCCAGTACCACAGGGGCAGAAGTTCACGTATGCGGTGCGCACGCAGGGCCGGTTAACAACCCCGGAGCAATTCGGCGAGATCGTCGTTAAGGCCAAGTCAGACGGGTCCATCGTGCGCGTGAGAGACCTGGGGCGCGTGGAATTAGGCGCGCAGGTCTACAACTTGGACGGGCGGATGAACGGAAAGCCTTCCGCGATCGTCGCAATCTATCAACAGCCCGGTTCCAATCTGGTGGATGCTGCCAACAAGTGCAAGGCCCTGATGGCCGAGGCGAAGAAGAGCTTTCCCCCGGGATTGGATTACGCCATCGCGCTGGATACGTCGCTGCCGGTTACCGCGGGCATTCATGAAATCGTGAAAACGCTAGTCGAGGCGATGATACTCGTGATCATCGTCGTCTTCATCTTTCTGCAGGGGTGGCGGGCCACACTGATTCCTTTACTAGCCGTGCCCGTTTCACTCGTCGGAACGTTTGCCATTTTCCCTCTGTTGGGCTTCTCGATCAACACACTTTCGCTCTTCGGCATGGTGCTGGCCATCGGATTGGTGGTGGATGACGCGATTGTCGTCACGGAGGCGGTGGAACAGCACATTGAACATGGCCTTTCACCGAAAGATGCCGCCTTGAAGGCCATGGAGGAGGTCTCCGGCCCGGTGGTGGGTATCGCGTTGGTGTTGTCGGCGGTATTCATACCTACGGCTTTCATACCGGGCATCACCGGCCGTATGTATCAGCAGTTCGCCGTGACCATTGCGGTTTCCGTACTGATTTCGGCATTTAACGCGCTCAGCCTCAGTCCGGCGCTCGCGGCCTTGCTGTTGCGTCCAAAGAAGGAATCGCGCGGCCCGTTGGCGGTTTTTTTCCGCTGGTTCAATCGCGTGTTCGGCCGGACTACAGACGGCTACGTAGGAATGTGCAAGACCCTCATTCACAAGGCGGTTGTCAGCGTCATTCTTCTGGTTGGCTTTGCTCTTCTGGCTGGATTCTTCGGTAAGAAGGTGCCGGCGGGATTCCTTCCAGATGAGGATCAGGGGTATGTCTTCGCTATCGAGCAACTTCCCGACGCCTCTTCTCAGCAGCGCGCTTCCGCAACGGCAAGGCAACTGGAGGACCTTATCCTCAAAACGCCCGGCGTGGAATATTGTACGACCGTGGTTGGCTTCAATCTATTGAGCGGCGTTCAGGCCACTTACAATGCGTTTTTCTGGATATCCTTCAAGAACTGGGATGTACGCAAAGCCCCGGATGAGCAGTATGCAGCCATTAAGGCGCATCTAAATGATGCGTTCCGGCAAGTGCCCGGAGCGACGGCACTTAGTTTTCCACCCCCGGCCATTCCCGGCATCGGAGCATCAGGCGGCCTTCAGTTTCTGTTGGAAGATCGGGTAAGCGCCAATGAGCAAACCCTCGCGACCAATCTGACCAAGTTCATGGATGCGGCGCGCAAACGTCCCGAGATAGGCGTCTTGTTCACGACCGCGCTCATGTCAGTTCCCCAGGTGTACATCAATGTCGACACCGACAAAGTGCTCGCGCAAGGCGTGCCTCTCAAGGACGTTTTCCAGACGCTGCAGGCTTTTATGGGCGGCGCGTTCATCAATTACTTCAACCGGTTTGGGCTCCAATGGCAGACCTATGTCCAGGCGGAGGGCGATTACCGTACTAAGGCAGAAAACGTCGGCCAGTTTTATGTAAAGAACAACAAAGGCGAGATGGTGCCTATGTCGACTCTTACCAGTGTTGAGCGCCGGATGGGACCAGAGTTTGTGATGCATTACAACCTGTACAACTGCGCCCAAATCGTCGCCGGACCGGCACCAGGCTACAGCGCGCTGGAGGCCATGGCGGCGCTCGAGAGTGTATTTAGGGACACTATGCCGAGCGGTATGGGATATGACTACATGGGCATGTCTTTCCAAATGCAATTAGCGCAGAAAGGCGTTCCGGTTGGAGTGATTTTCGGGTTATCCCTTTTGTTCGTGTTTCTCGTTCTAGCAGCACTCTATGAAAGCTGGACCCTGCCTTTCAGCGTGCTGCTGAGCACTCCCATAGCTGTCTTTGGTGCCTTCGCAATGCTGTATCTAAGGCGCACGGAAGATCTCAATTTTGAAACAAACATCTACGCCCAGATCGGTCTAGTAATGCTGATCGGTCTTGCCGCGAAGAATGCCATTTTGATCGTCGAGTTCGCTAAAGCGGGTTACGACGCCGGCGGCAAATCGCTCGCCGAGGCGGCGCTGGAGGGCGCCAAGCTGCGCTTGCGGCCGATTCTGATGACATCGTTCGCTTTCATTCTTGGTTGCGTGCCGCTGTGGAGAGCCACGGGCTCCGGAGCGATCTCGCGCCAGGTCATGGGAACGACCGTCATAGGCGGAATGATGGCCTCCAGTCTTATCGCCGTCTTTATCATTCCCGCGCTGTTCTACATCGTCGAGAAGTTAAGCGGCGCCGAGCATGTCAAACCGGTGGCGAAGCCGGAGCAGCCGCAGCCCCAGCCGCCCCCGCAGCCGCTTGTGCCGGCAACCGGAGACTAACGAGGCGAGATGCCATGAAGAGATCAACTCAATTCAAAGCGCGCAACGTTTTGGTTGGCTGTTCAGCGATTCTTTCGCTTGTCTTAACGAGTTGTGCGGTCGGCCCGAACTACCAGCGGCCGAAAGTAGATGCGCCCACGGCGTACCGAGGGGTCAATGGCGCCGCACAGCAAGCCTCAATGGCCGATCTCGCCTGGTGGGAGGTCTTCAAAGACGACACACTCAAGGGCTTGATCAAAACGGCGCTAACGAATAACTATGACATGGCGGCGGCGGTAGCGCGAGTGGAGCAGGAACAGCAGATGGTGGCCGAAGCCCGCTCGCAGTTTTTCCCGCAGATCAACTACAACACGGTGCTGACGGGTGGGAAGAACCAGTTCCAGTTCGCCCCGAGCTCGAACACGAACGGCGTTCAGGGATTTCTCGCAGCGCTGGCACAGGCGTCATGGGAGATCGATCTGTGGGGACGTATCCGCCGCTCGACTGAGGCCGCAAGAGCACAGTTACTGGCAACCGAGGAAGCCAAGCGCGGAGTCATGCTGACCATCATGAGCGACGTTTCGCAGGCTTACTTTAACAATCTGGGGCTCAAGCTGCAATTGGCGATTGCTACAAAAAACGCGCAGACCTTTACGGCATCAAGGAAGTTATTTCAGGACCGTCTGGAAGGAGGTGTTTCCTCGATGCTACCGGTGGCCCGTGCGACAGCGGACGAGTCAACAGCGAGCGCTCAGATTCCTGAACTTCAGAGGCAAATCGCGCTGACCGAGAACGAAATCAGCGTTTTGCTTGGCAAGAATCCCGGTCCTATTGAAACGCAGGCCACCCTTATCAGCGAGACCCTTCCACCGGAGGTGCCGGCGGGGTTGCCGTCCGCGCTATTGGAGCGACGCCCCGATGTACTGGCGGCCGAAGCGACGGTTCACGCCGCCAGCGCCGAAATCGGCGTTGCAACGGCGGCCTTCTTCCCGCAAGTTGGCCTGACCGCATTTGGCGGCAAGATAGGCACTCCGCTTTCCGCAATCACCTCCGGATACACAAACGCCTGGAGCGTGGGCACACAAATCACCGGTCCGATTTTTGAAGGGGGGAAACTGAGAGCCCAGAAGCGGCAGGCTGTTGCCGCCTGGCAGCAAGCGACGGCGCAGTACAAGCAAGCCGCACTTTCTGCTTTTCAAGATGTATCGAATGCTCTCATTTCGCGAGAGCAATATGAAGCGATCCGTGTTGAACA
>JAFAMM010000282.1 GCA_019233375.1 Acidobacteriaceae bacterium | reverse complement strand
CGTTCACTCCGTACGGTGTAGAAGATCTGCAGCAACACCGCCCGGAGTAGCCGTTCCGGTGGTACCGAAGGCCTGCCACTCTTGGCATACATTCCATCGAACTCTTTGGCCATCGATCGGAGGATCTCGTCCACCGCCGTGCGAATGCTTCGCAAAGGATGGTCCTGCGGAACCCTTTCATCGGGAGAAACGTAGCTGAACATTCCGGATTGTTGCTGATCATCGCCGCGCATGAAACAATCTTCGCTCGAAATGTTTCGGCGCGCGAAGCCGTTCAGAGAAGGTTTTTCAACAAGTTCCTAGCTCGTGAATGGGGGCAAGTCTGGCCTCTGACTGATAAAACATACTTGCGAGGAAATGTTTTGATCAGATCAGAAGTGTTGATGGGTTTGCCCGAATACGAGGTTACCTCGGTGGAAGAAAGGGGCGGGGTGGTGCGGATCCGGGCCCGCTTCTGCGGGAGGGTTCGATGCCGCCATTGTGCAGGGGAGAAACTGGGGCGGAAGGACCGGCGAACCCGGCAATTGCGCCACGAAAACTGGGGAATGCGGCCGTGCTGGCTAGAGTTGGAAACGCTGAAATGGGTATGCCGGGCCTGCCGCCGCAGTTTCTGGCAGCGTATGCCGGGGATCCAGCCGCGTATGCGCGCTACCGAGCCCTTCCGACGGAGCGTTTGCCAAAAGCACTTCGATGGCATCAGCCGCCGTCGTCTGGGGGAGCGGGAGCATCTGTCCAGCGCCACCATCGAGCGTTGGTTTCTGTGGTACCTGTCGCTGCTGGCCGGAGAACGGAGCAGCGCTCCTGTCCACGGATTCTTGGGCATTGACGAGCATTCTTGACGCGCCGGCACGGCTACGCCACTACCTTCTGCGACCTGAAGAATCATAAAGTGCAGGACGTCGTCCTCGGCCGGAGCGAGGCTTCGCTGGAACGCTATCTGTCACGGCTGGAAGACAAGCATCTGGTGGAGGTGGTCTGCATGGATCTGGCCGCCAGCTACCGCGCACTGGTACGCAAACACTTCCTCAAGCGCGTATTGTGGCCGATCGCTTTCACGTGATCCGCACCGTCAATCATCACTTCCTGGCTTGCTGGAAAGAACTGGATCCGCTAGGGGCCAAGAACCGGGGCTTGCTGTCGCTCATGCGCCGGCACCGTCACAACCTGACGATCCCACAACAGGAGCGGCTGGCGCTGTATCTACGAGAGCGGCCCGCCTTGCAGGCGATCTACCAGTTCAAACAGCGGCTCTGTTATGCCTTATAAGAAAAGGGCCGCAATCAGAAACGCTGTCGCAAGCTGGCCCGCCGCTTTCTGGCTGATGTCGCCGCGCTCCGTTGTTGCGGCTTCGCGCCACTGGCTCAGCTCGGCAATACTCTCCATTCCTGGCGTGAGGAGATCGCCTGCATGTGGCGCTTCACCCGCAACGACGGCATCACCGAAGGCTTTCACACCAAAATGGAAGTCCTACAACGACAAGCCTACGGCTTCCGCAATTCCAAAGCTATCGATTGCGCGTCAAGGTAATGTGTTCTTAGACTCAGTCAGAAACCGGCTCCGCCCCCATTAAGTGCGTAGAGCCTCCGGACAGCGTTAATCTGGTGGACGGCATGGGATTCGAACCCACGACCCCCACGTTGCGAACGTGGTGCTCTCCCAGCTGAGCTAGCCGCCCATTATCAGGAACCGTGACCTAAGGCTGCTGATGGCAGTCTGCGATAACTTCTAAAGAATAACACCGCAATGCGCAAACCGGCGTGATTTAGCGCCTGCACGCAGTCGCTCGCGGGGCAATTGCCCAGCATGAAAACGGTCTGCACTGATTCACTTTCTTTCCGTTCCGTACTCGATGGCATTCACGACTTCTGCCCCGGGCGGTATTTCGAAATGAAACACCTGGTCGGGCACCGACGCGTTGGGCTCTTCATGCGTGAATGCGTACTGCAGGGCTGATCCGTCACGCCCGAACACGGTTAGTTCGGCGATCGAACCATTGCTCCTCACTTGCATTTCAATCCTGTCGTAGGGTAAGTGGCTGTCTTTCGCAGCCGCCTTGAGAAGAGTGCGGTCAGCAACACTTCCAACCTCAAAGCTTCGGAAATCTTTTTTCAATTCCATATGCCCGAGCAGAAAAGCTAACGGGGCGCGTAGATCTCCCGTGTCTCTGAGGGGCACCCTTTCGACTCTGTTGTCCGCTGCCATATAAACATAAATGGTTTTTCCGTCGGAGATGAACAGTTTACCTGGGGGCCGCGTATAATCCCAACGCATTTTTCCTTGCTTGCGGAGCATCAAAGTACCGGACTCGGGGGGCCGTTCATGTCCCTGAATGCTGTACTGCTCAGTGAAATCCACCTTGAGCGTTCGAACCGAATTGTACCGATGCTCTATGAGTTTGATCACGTTTCCCGCAGTTAGAGGCTCCTGCGCGCGAATCGACACAACACAAAGGGCACATAGCACAATTCTGCGGAACACACCTATGAGACGCGGCGAAACTTCGATGCGTTTGATCATGGAGCAAGGCGTTCAAGAACCCACCCCGACCCCTCCACCGTGCGGTAACGAAGACGATCATGCAAGCGGTTGAGACGCCCCTGCCAGAACTCAGCGCAATCAGGAATCACCCGATATCCACCCCACGAAGGAGGCATGGGAATCTCTTCCTGCCCGTCATATTGACGCTCCAATTCGGCCAGACGCGCCTCAAGGACTTCGCGGCCGGTTAAAACACGGCTCTGCTCAGACGCCCACGCGCCTAATCGGCTGCCCCGCGGCCTCGACCGGAAGTACACCTCTGATTCCGAACGGGACAACCGCTCAACGCGGCCTTCAATCCGAACCTGCCTCTCCATCTCGGGCCAATAGAACGTGAGCGCACAGAACGGATTCTCGGCCAGCTCTTCGCCCTTGCGACTGTGCCGATTTGTGTAAAAAACGAAACCGAGATCGCTGACATCCTTAAGTAGAACGACGCGCGCTGAGGGGCGACACGAGGCACCACTAGTGGCGAGTGTCATAGCATTCGGCTCTTTTACTCCGGCTGCCTGCGCCTGCTGGAACCAGTTTTCGAATTGCTCAATCGGACTTGCCGCGCAATCGTTCTCGCTGAGTTCGTCGGCGCCGTAATTTTCCCTCAAATCGGCGAGTGAAAGGTGGTGACGAGGTTCGCCTGCTTCGGGCATCGCTCCAGTCTCACATTACGCGATCGACTGCTATACTCGGATATACCTCTGTTCTGTAATGCTATACGTTATTACGAGCCTGCACATTGTCATCTGCTTCTTTCTGATCATCGTTGTTTTGCTGCAGAGCGGCAAGGCAGCGGATCTGGCGGGCGCATTTGGCGGGATGGGATCGCAGACGGTTTTCGGGCCGCGGGGCACCGCAACCGTACTATCCAAAGCAACGACCGTCGCTGCGGCCCTCTTCATGGTGACATCCTTGGTCCTGGTCATCATGGCGAATAACCGGGCTCCGGGCGTGAATAGCGTGCTTGAAGGACGTCGTCCTGCCGCGGTTCAGCCAAAAGCACCAGCAACACCCAAAAATACGGCTCCGAAAAAGTGATCGCGGCAAGCGGAGATGGCGGAATTGGCAGACGCACTAGCTTGAGGTTCGAGCAAAAAACTAGTACGTGTGTTCTTGACGGTTGAAGATAAGCGGTCGTGGCGGAATTGGCAGACGCGCATGCTTGAGGTGCATGTACCCAAAAGGTGTGGAGGTTCAAGTCCTCTCGACCGCACCATTCTTCGAGTTTTCTCGTCGCGATTCGCACGCCGGCAGGTTAATTCACAGCACAATCGGGGTACATACGGCCATACCCGCCACTTGCGCTAATTCCTCCATTCGAAGCGGCTGCGAGTAGTTTGCTTGGATCCAGGGATGTCGTCAGGAGTATCGAGAAGTTCCACAACCCGACAGCAGGCGTGAGGAACTCTGCTGTGGTCTCAGCAGTGCACATGGCCGCGTTGGCTGACAATGCGTCGGCCGTATGGAATTCTTCCCGCCCCAGAAACTCTCCCACCATCCAGATATGGATCTCAAAGCAAAAGCGAGGCAAGGAACAGCACCGTTTGCATGGACCACTCTGCGGATGCCCAGTAAGTCGACGGAAGTGAGCCAGATAGTGTTACGGGTCGTAGATATAAGTCTTCGATCCGAACTTAACTTCCTTGCGCCCTTGCGCGATTACGGTTACGCCCGGCTCTTAGGTGGAAGGACCGATTTCCGCAACACAGTCCCGCGCTTCTCGCCCGAGAACCGGAAGGCCAAGATGGCGATGGTTGATTTCGTAAAGCGTATCGCCACAGAGAAGCAGGTGAGACCTGCACAAGTGGCCTTAGCATGGCTGCTCGCGCGCCAGCCTTGGATCGTGCCAATTCCCGGCACCACGAAGTTGCACCGGCTGGAAGAGAATCTCGGGGCGGTGAACGTTCAACTTACCCCTGACGACCTGCGCGAAATCGAGCAAGCGTCTTCGCAGATTGAGATTCACGGTGATCGCTACAGTGCCGCGAACCTCGCCACGATCGACCGCTAATCGAAAGGCAACTTGCTCTGAGCCGCGGCGGTCAGTGCCGGGCCAGATCTCGCCTCGCCGCCGCAGCGTCTCCTTCAGGTGCCAGCGCTGAGTGCGGAGGATTTGAATTCATTTCTAGTTTCCTTTCTCTGACGAGGATCGAGTCCCACCGCCCCGGTCTGGTTCGGTGAGCCTAGGCGTGTGCATTCGTGGTTAGCAGGTTAGTGCTCGAAGCCTGGCGCGCTGCGGCGCTACTGCAAAGGCGAAAAATCATGTGGATCAAGTCGCCGACGAGCGAGGACCAACTCTTGATTTTCACGACACGAACTGTTAGTAGTGCTCCCAAGTCACCGACCAATGTTCATCAGCACGAGCCGATCTGATGGTCATTCGGCCATTTTCAGTGAACTGATAGATACGGGGAAGATCCTTTCCGACCAGTAAATCGCCTGTGTTCGCACCCTCCACGTGATGCGTTACCATGTGTCTCGATTGATTGATATCGTAGCTGCCGAAGGATGCCTCGTAACCGTTCCGAACGTACTTGTTCGACACTGCACTTGCGCTCGCGGGGTACATCAGCTGCACGGACATGTGCCCGTCGCCCGTGTAGATCAGCATTCCTTTTGGAACCGCTGAGACGGGCTTACCGTCAGGTCCTGCGATCGAGACTAGATGCCACGCGCCGATTAATCGTGCCCGATCCGAGCCTGCTGGGCGACCGGAGTTCTGCGCCAGCGCAGAGCTTATTACCGCCGCGATAACTGCGATGTGTGCTTTTGTCATGCAGACTCGCTTCGTGGGGCTCAACGGCCTACCAGCTTCTGGTGAAATGCCGGATAGCGCTCCCCTTCAAGCTTGATCTCCGAGGAAGCAGTGTCGATTGCCTTCAGATCTTCGGGACTCAGGGCCACGTTTAGTGCTCCGAGGTTCTCATTCAACCGCTCGAGCTTTGTGGTGCCCGGGATGGGTACAATCCAAGGCTTCTTCTTGAGCAGCCATGCCAGAGCGATCTGGGCGGGAGTTGCGTGCTTGTGTTTCGCAAAGACAGTAATGAGATCAACCAGTCGTTGGTTAGCTGCGCGGTTTTCCTCTTGGAAACGAGGAACCGTGCTGCGGAAATCCGTGCTGTCGAACTTCGTGTCGGGCGTGATCTTTCCGGTCAGAAAGCCTTTACCCAGCGGGCTGAACGGAACGAATCCGATTCCGAGTTCCTCGAGTGTGGGGATGATCTCCCGCTCGGGCTCTCGCCAGAAGAGAGAGTACTCGCTTTGCAGCGCAGCTACGGGCTGAACCGCGTTTGCTCGGCGGATGGTCTGCGCGCCAGCTTCTGAAAGGCCAAAGTGCTTTACCTTACCCTGTTGGATCAGTTCTTTGACCGCAGCTGCGACATCCTCGATGGGCACGTTCGGATCAACCCGGTGCTGGTAAAACAAGTCGATCGCCTCAATTCGCAAACGCTTGAGCGATCCTTCGGCAGCCTGCTTGATGTGCTCGGGGCGGCTGTTCAGGGCGCTCCACCGGTTCGTGTCTCCCGGATTCGGCTCCCATCCAAACTTTGTGGCAATCACGACCTCCGCCCGAAACGGAGCGAGCGCTTCCCCGACCAGTTCCTCGTTCGTCAACGGTCCATAGACCTCCGCGGTGTCGAAGAATGTGACGCCACGCTCCACAGCAGCATGGAGCAGCGCAGTCATTTCTTCCTTGTCCTTCGGCGGCCCATAAGACCAACTCATCCCCATACAGCCCAGACCGATGGCGGAAACCTCCAGGCCGGCTCTTCCGAGTTTGCGTTTTTCCATGACTGTGATCCCTCTACTTCAGGCTAAGGACACTCGCGCCCAAAGCGATATCCTAATCCTGCGAATTGATTGCCTAATCCTCGCGAAGGTCGGTTGGGACTCTGTTCTAAGGCCTGCTACCGCCGCTATGCTGGAAAGGGGAATACGTACGATCACAGCGGAAACTACTAGCAACCGAGAACGCATGCCGAGCGCGCGCTTGAGCGAATCGGCAGCGGAGCTGGGCCGCAAGGTTGCCTTATATATTGGTTCGGCGGAGAGTCGGGCTACGGATGTTCCTGGCCTGACACTCTACCGGCACACAGCGCCGACGCTTCCGGCCCCCGTGACGTACGAGCCGAGTGTGGCCCTGGTCTTCAAGGCCGGAAGCAAGTGGAACTTGGCCCGAATACTTTCTTGTACGACTCATCGAGATATCTGCTGACGTCTCTCGATCTGCCCGTGGTCAGTAAGGTGGTTGAGGCAAGTCCAGAAGTGCCGTATCTCTGCCTACGGCTGAAGCTCGAAATGCCGACTGTTCGGGAGATCCTGAGCCTGGAAGACTTCCCCTTTCAAACAGTCGCGCGGATGCTCCTGCTATGAGCACAGCTGAGACGAGTGTTGAGTTGCTCGGTGCATTCGATCGGTTGCTCGACTTGCTAAACGCCCCACAGGACATTCCGTTTATCAGTTCCCTGGTTCAACGAGAAATTACTTGCCGTATCGTCACAAGCGACGCAGGGGAACGGCTGCGCGCAATCGTTACGGCAGGTGACCAGAGTTACCGCACGGCGAAGGTCATCGCGTGGATCCGGGCAAACTACACCGAAACGCTTCGGGGTGCAAACCCGAGATCACTGCGCCGATCATCGGTGCGACGAAACTGCAGCACCTTGCAGATGCCGTCGATGCACTGAACGTCCATCTTTCCAAAGAAGAGATCCGGGCTGTCGAAGAGCCGTACGCACCTCATCCCGTGGGCGGACTCATCCTTCCATTGCCTGCAGATCCTGCAGCCCTATCGACTAGCGGCTCTGCAACTGCAGAGGATGATACGCGGGGCTGAGAAATCGTCCCAGTACGATGCGCACTGCGATTAAATTCTACTAGGCACGCCTGTTCTTGTGGACATTGCCGGTGTCGTTAAGCTTGGTCGAAGGAATGTCCCTTGAGATCCGCAAAACACCAATCAGCGCAGAAAGAGCCGCCGGCTGGTGCCGCCGGCTGGGGTAGTAGAGAAAGAATCCCGGAAACGGTTGGCACCAGTCCTCCAGCACTCGAACTAATGACTTCTTGGCAAGGTACGAACTTGCGTTGTCTTCGGACATGTATGCAAGACCGACGCCGTCGATTGCCGCCCGTATGACTAAGTTGAGATCATCCACGATGAGCGGACCGCTCACCGCGACAGAGACCGACTTCTTGCCTTTTTCAAACTCCCACCGATACAGCCCAGCGTCTCCGTGGCGAAAGTTGATACAGCGATGTCTAACCAGGTCGCGCGGTGATTTCGGTGGCGGGTGCAATTTGAGATAAGAGGGCGAGCCCACGATGACAGGCTGTAAGTCCGGCGACACACGGACTGCGATCATGTCCTTCGCGATGTATTCACCGAAGTGAATACCGGCATCAAATCCGCCGGCGACAATGTCCATACGATTGTCGTCAGTCGTAACGTCGAGCACGACATCGGGATAATCACGAGCGAACGGACCGAGCTTTGGCGCGAGAACACCGCTAACAGCCAGCCGGGGTGCTAGCAACCGAACACGCCCTGCAGGTTTGTTCCGCAACCCGGAGATCTCTCCTATTGCGTCTCGAATCTCAGTGAACACGGGGTGCAATCGACCGCGGAGGTGCTCGCCAGCGTCCGTCAACGCAACGCTGCGCGTAGTTCGCGAGAGTAGACGAACGCCAATTCTTTCTTCCAGTTCCCGCATGGAATGGCTGATTGCCGAAGGGGAAACATCCAGGCGTTTAGCGGCTTTCGTGAAGCTCCGTTCTTCAGCCACCGTAAGAAACACAGAGAGCGCTCCGAAATCCGTTAAGGCCATTTGTGAATTTTACTCACAACGGTTTGTCCTTTTGAGGCCTTCTCAAACCTCGTGTTTGCGTTTACCTTGGTCTTAGAGCACACGGACGAGCACCATCACAATTCTTCATTGCCCGTTGCCGCTGTGATCCATCTCACCGCCGGCACTTTCCCGGTCAAGAAAAGGCATGAATCATGATTCACAACGTTTTGGATTTCAGCGGAAAGGTTGCACTCGTAACGGGAGCGGCATCAGGAATGGGGCTGGCGACCGCGCGTGCGTTTGGCGAGGCGGGTGCTGCCGTTGTGTTAGCCGACTTCAGAGAGGACATCGTCAAGGCGGAAGCTGAAAAGCTGCGAGCCGCCGGTCACAAGGCAATTTCCGTTCGATGCGACGTCAGCGACGACACTCAGGTCGCGGCAATGGTGGAGCGCACGGTTGGAGAGTTTGGCCGCTTAGACGCCGCCTTCAACAACGCGGGAGTGATGGCCCATATCGCCCCAACGGCCGAGAGTACCCGCGAGGAATGGGATCGCGTGATCGGAATCAACTTGCGCGGAGTCTGGAGCTGCATGAAGTACGAGCTGCAGCAGATGCAACGTCAGGGCAGTGGCGCGATCGTCAACAACGCATCAGTGGGCGCGCTCACTGGTAACCCTGGTATCGGGTCCTACATCGCATCCAAGCACGGCGTGGTTGGCCTGACGCGAACGGCCGCCCTGGAGTACATCAAGCACGGTATTCGCGTGAACGCGGTTAACCCCGGCCTGATCGACACGCAAGTTGCCCGCGACGTCGTCAGCGGGGATGAGCAGGCGTACAACGAAATCGCAAAGAATGTTCCGATCGCGCGCGCCGGTCGACCCGAGGAAATCGCCGCAGCGGTGCTGTGGCTTTGCAGTCCGGGAGCGAGCTACGTAGTCGGCCACGCTCTCACCGCGGACGGCGGCATGACGGTCGTGTAAATGAGCTTTTCATAAGGAGATTGCAATGAGAGGAACTGTGCTGTACGGTCCACGTGACATCCGCTCCGAGGACCGGCCAGAGCCCAGGATTACTGAACGGACCGATGCCATCCTTCGCCTCTCGGCGAGCTGCATCTGCGGCTCGGATCTCTGGCCTTATCGCGGCATTGCGGAAGTACGAGAGCCGACCCCAATGGGTCACGAATACTGCGGAGTCGTGGAAGAGGTCGGCAAGGAGGTCAAGAACGTCAGGCCGGGCCAGTTCGTGGTCGGTTCGTTTGCGAGTTCTGACAATACCTGCGTGATCTGCCGAGACGGCTACCAGTCCTCATGCGTGCATCGCGAGTTCATGACCGCCGCGCAGGCGAGCCTGTTACGCGTTCCCCTTGCCGATGGAACGTTAGTTGCAACCAGCGATACTCCTTCCAAGGAATTGATTCCGAGCCTGCTTGCGACTTCTGATGTTCTAGGTACAGGTTGGTTCGCAGCAGACGCGGCCAATGTGAAGCCGGGTTCCACAGCCGTCGTGGTCGGCGATGGCGCAGTAGGACTACTCGCTGTGCTTTCGGCGAAGCAGATGGGAGCCGAGCGCATTATTGCGATGAGCCGAAACGAGTCGCGGCAGAAACTTGCGCGAGAGTTCGGGGCGACTGACATTGTCACGGAACGGGGAGATGAAGGGATTGCGCGAATTAAGGAGCTGACAAAGGGAATTGGGGCTGATTCCGTACTCGAGTGTGTCGGTACCCAGGAATCGATGACGCAGGCCATCCGATCCACGCGTCCCGGTGGGTATGTGAGCTATGTGGGCGTTCCACACGGGGTCGAACTCGACGGCGCAGGGCTATTCTTCGCGCACGTGCACCTGCACGGCGGCCCCGCGCCGGTGCGCCGTTATCTCCCTAATCTGATCAACCTCGTCTTAGACGGGAAGATAAACCCCGGCAAGGTATTCGATCTGACCCTGCCGCTTGATCAAGTCGCCGAGGGCTACCGCGCAATGGACGAGCGGCGGGCAATCAAGACGCTGCTGCAGACCTAGATTTTCAAACAGGAAGCAAATGTCTACGTGGACAGAAGAAGAGCTCCGGAGCATCGCTGAGACGGATGATCTGCACATTGCGCCTTTTCGGGAAGACGGGAAAACGTATGGAACTCTAACATGGATTTGGTCTGTCGTGGTCGACCACGCTCTCTACGTACGTGCGTATAACGGTCAGACCTCCCGCTGGTATCGGGCCGCGTTGCGACAGAAAGCCGGTCGCATTACTGCGGCAGGCATAACAAGGGACGTTACCTTCGAACCGGTGGACGGAGAGGTCAACGATCGCATCGACGAAGCCTACCGTGCGAAGTACAAGAGTAGCCCCTATCTCAAATCAATGATCGGTACTCGTGCGCGCTCCGCGACCGTGAAGGTGACCCCGCGACAAACAGAATAGTGACTCGTCGCAACGGAGATATGAATGCCCCAGGTATCCGTAAACTTGTGGTCCGGCAAATCCGAGCAGCAGAAGACGCATCTCGCTAACGCAATTACGAAGAGCGCGATGGAAATCCTGCACTACGGCGAAAAGTCGGTTTCAGTTGCAATAGAGAAGTTGACTCTCAGAATTGGGCGGACCAGGTTTACAAACCGGATATTCAACGCCATCCGGAGAAGCTCTACAAGAAGCCAGGATACGACCTGAATGACATCTGAGGTTGCGAAGAGTGGGGGCACAAGCGCGGCAGTGCTGCTGCCCATCATGGCGGTGATTTTCGGCGTTTACATTGTCATGGGTCTTGCTATGCCGGTGTTGCCGCTTTATGTTCACCAGGGTCTTGGCCTTGGTCCATTCGTTGTCGGGCTAGTCTCTGGAAGCCAATTTGCCGCGGCGATGTTCTCGCGTTTCTGGGCAGGTCATCATGCCGACAACAAAGGTCCGAAGCATGCGCTTCTGACCGGACTGCTGGTTGCCGCTGCATCCGGCCTTTTGTATGTTCTTTCCTTTTACTTCGCCGGCCGGCCAAGCACGTCCGTAGGCATCCCCTTGTTGGGGCGTGCAGTGCTCGGCGCAGGTGAGAGCCTCGTCATTACGGGAGCGCTCACGCTTGGATTGACGCTCGTCGGTGCCCAGAACACGGGTAAGGTCATGTCGTGGATCGGGACAGCGCTTTACACTGGGTTCGCAATCGGCGCACCCGTGGGAACAACATTGTATGCCGGCTACGGTTTCGAAGCGGTCGCGTTGGCCACCATGCTGATCCGGCTTGTCGGGTTGCCCCTGCTCTCGTTTGTGCGTCATCTGCCGCAAGGAAGGCGCTTCGCTGGACTTACGAAGGTCGCTGGTGCTGTTTGGCTACCGGGGCTGGGTGTAGCGCTGGCAGGTGTCGGCTTCGGAGCCATCTCGACGTTCATTGTCTTGGTGTACGTGGCTCGTGGCTGGAATCCTATGTGGCTGCCGTTCACTGCCCTGAGCATCGCGTTCATTGGCGGACGCGGGGTCTTCGGTCACTTTCCCGACAGGATAGGCGGTGCCGAAGTTGCTCTGTTTTGCATTGTGGTCGAAGCAATCGGACAGGCACTATCTGGCAAACACATACCTCTCAGATTGCGCTGTTTGGAGTTATTCTCACAGGTCTCGGCTACTCGCTCGTTTATCCCGGGTTCGGCGTGGAAGCGATCCGTCGCGCGCCGAGCCAGAGCCGTGGCCTAGCCATGGGATCCTACACCGCCTTCCTCGACCTCTCGCTCGGAGTCACAGGACCGGCTCTCGGATTACTAGCAGGATGGGCCGGATTGGGTGCCGTTTTTCTCGCGAGCACGGTCGTTGTACTCTGTGCGGCAGTTGTCGCGTTACGGCTAATGTTCATGCCTGTGAAACCACCGGAACTAGCTCATCCAGAAAGCCTGCAAACGAGTGTGCACGCGGCGGACGTCGACGCCATGGAGACATTTTCAGATTGCACACGATGCACATGATCACCATTGCCGTCGGGATTGCCGTTTCGCTCTTGTTCTCGACATCATGGGCACCACAGCGGCCGGCAAAACAGGAAAGGAATTCGAAACCAATGATGCAGATAGTAGAGGGGACCAATGTGGTCGCTCCGGCACTTGAAAAGTACGCGCAGGGACCGGTGGCGCAGGTGTGGAAACGTCCCGGGCTTTCGCCGCGGGATCGCAGCCTGATCACGCTTGCAGCTCTGGTTGCGCGAAACCAGACGATCCAGATGGCGCATTACATGCATCTAGCGCTCGATAGTGGCCTCAAGCCGCGCGAGATCTCTGAGATCATCACACACCTGGCTTTCTACTCCGGATGGGGAAATGCAATGTCTGCGGTGGCAATGGCCAAAGACGTTTTTGTCGCCCGTCAGATAGGAGCTGATCAGCTTCCCGCTGCTTCGCCCTCACTGCTTCCGCGCAGCAAAGAGGCCGAGGCGAAGCGCGCGGCGAGCGTTGATCAGCAGTTCGGCAAAGTCGCTCCCGGAGTCGTGCAGTACACAACCGATGTTCTGTTCCGCGATCTGTGGCTCCGTCCTGACCTCGCCCCCCGCGATCGAAGCTTGGTCACTGTCGCCGCACTCATCGCCAACGGCCAAGCTGCGCAGGTTACCTATCATCTGAACCGGGCGATGGATAACGGGCTCTCGCAAGCAGAAGCGGCAGAGGCGATCACGCATTTGGCGTTCTATGTTGGTTGGCCGAACGTTTTCTCAGCTCTTCCTGTCGCGAAAGATGTCTTCGAAAAGCGAGCACACTGAAGACGATGAGGCCGCACATCATCTGTCAAATGCTTTCGTCGAGAGACTGCAAGATCGACGGGACATCACTTCACGGCCCACGGGTTCCAGGAGGGTACGGAACCACTGGAGCGCAACTCAAAGGTGATAGGTGGATCTGCGGGCGTACCACCATACAGCAAAACTTTCTGCTGCTCGCGCCAGGCATAAGCGTCGCTAAGTAGGAGAAACGATAAATGGAAATCAAAAGAGCTGGTTCCCAACCGTCAAGTAGAGGACCTGCGGAGTGGTTCAGTGGCAGCGTGCGAGTCGATCCGCTGTTTCAAGCGCCCGATCCGGCATTCGTCTCAGGCGCGAGCGTAACCTTCGAACCCGGCGCCCGCACAGCGTGGCACACACACCCGCTAGGACAAACGCTTGTCGTCACTGCTGGGTGTGGGTGGGTTCAGCGGGAAGGCGGTCCGGTCGAGGAAATTCACCCGGGAGATGTCGTCTGGTTTCCGCCCGGTGAAAAGCACTGGCATGGAGCGACATCCACAACAGGCATGACGCATATCGCGATACAGGAAAAGCTCAACGGGAAGGTTGTTGAGTGGCTGGAACATGTCGATGACGAGCAATACCAGAAATGACGGATCATCGGACGGTTTGGCAAAGCTGGGGGAATTGCGTCGGCAGTGTTGTGGCTTCAGCTCAACCGAAGGGGCTTATACCTCGCGCATGGCGTTCGGTGAATCGCAACAAAGGCTTGTATTCGCCCGAGGTCCCGCCTCGCACTGACCGAAGGACAGGTTGGGACTTCCAGGCTCGATTTCTTAGGCACTGCCGACCCAGCAATGCTGGTACTGCTTTTCGAGGAGGAGTATCGTGACCATCAGCGTTTTCGGTGGGCATGCAAGATTACATAGTGAATGCGGATGCGAATGGACAGATCACTTTCATCCAGAGCGTTGCGATGCAGCATCGGAGGCGTACAGATTGTCGGATTGACCACGAAGACCTTCGCCAAGTGCTCCGCGCTGGGAAAAAACGTCGGAAAGCTTCGGTGAAGATCCGTTCCTGACCGGCAGCGTGGTAGCCCGGGCGTTTGAGAGCTTTCGGCCATCGGTGCGATGGTGCGACCGGACCACTACGTGTACGCACCCATCGGTCATGCAAACGACTTGGAACGTGCGCTTAAAGAACTCGAAGAAATCTTGACTGGAGAGGCAACGCACACATAATTACCAATCAGTTACCTGGAGATAAATCGCCTTACAAAACTGGATGCCGGCGAGGGTCTGCGTTCTAGCGTCGGCAATCAATTAGCCGCAGTAATTGCCCGCCGCGAAGATGTCAGATCTGGACGCGTCCGGGCCTGCCGCGGCACACGCGGAGGCTGCTGACACTCGCGATGATGATTGCCCTGAATCGCGGAGAAGAGTTCCGCATGCATGTTCGCGCTGCGCTCAATAACGGCCTGGCTCACGAGGAAATCGCCGTAAGACGCCGTTGCCTAATCGAGCTACTTGGATGCACTCGCGGTGAAATCGCCATCAACCGAGAACTCGGGAACGGTAACCAACAGGGTAACACCGAGTGCATCGACACTGGATGTTACACCTATGCCGCAATATTGCTCTATGCAAACACGCCAACCGGCATTGTCCCGACCGCGGATATCGAAGGCCGGAATTCCATGAACGGCAAAATGTCCCGTTCGATCTCGATTCCTGGCGCAATTTCTATCAGCTCCAGTCCCTCCGACGCGAGCCGAAATACTGCCCTTTCGGTGATGTATAGAACGTCTTGTCCGTGTTTCCGTGCAAAATCGGCGGAAAACGTAATCCGTTCGACATGATCGACAAATTTGCGGACTTTGCCCGCCTGCAGCACCTTCAAACTCCCATGAGTCCAGGATAGTTTTGAGCTCTGCGCGTCAAAAGTTCCACAAAATACCACCTTCTTTGCATTTTGAGCGATCTCCATGAAGCCACCCGGGCCGATCAGGTTTCCCGCAAGATGCGAGACGTTAACGTTTCCGAAGCGGTCAGCCTCCCCCATCCCAAGAAACGTTATGTCAATTCCTCCCCCGCTGTAGTAATCGAACTGTTCGACCGATGAAACGATCACTTCCGGATTCCGGGCCGCTCCAAAGAGCCGGTCATCAAGCATTCGCCCGTTGTGCACGCCTTGCTCGACGCTCACCCAGAGCTCGTCAGATGTCCCTTGTTCAGCAATGACGCCGAAGATGCCTCCTGGAATTCCAAATCCGAAATTTAAGGACGCGTTACTGCGCAATTCCAGGGCTGCGCGCCGGGCGATGATGCGCCGTTCCAACTTGTCCGGGATTGCGGCGGTCATCTGCCGCACATGTGCGCGACGGCTGCCGGAGATGCTCGGATCGTAGTTGAGGCCATAGAACTGTTGCTGCTCAGGATCCTCAATGATGGCGTCCACCATGATTCCGGGAACACGCACGCAGCGCGGGTTTAAGTCGCCGGCTTCGACAACTTGCCGCACTTCCGCAAGAACCCGGCCGCCACTGTTGTGGGCCGCAAGCGCGATGGTGTGAATATCCATGTCGATAGGTTCTTCTTCCGGACTGATATTGCCGCGCGTATCGGCGTAGGTTCCACGGATAATGCCGACGTCCACTCTGAATGGTTTGTAACGCAAGACCTCACGGCGATCGATATGCATCAGCTCCACCAGTTCCTCACGACTGCGCTGATTGCAGCGGCCGCCATCGTATCGCGGATCGACAAAGGTTCCGAGTCCGGAGTGGGTGAATAATCCTGGGCGGCCGGCGCCGATCTCCCGCAGAAGTTGCTGCACAACGCCGCCAGGAAAGCAGTACGCTTCGATCTTCTCTTCACGAATGAGTTGCTGGATTTTAGGAGACCAGGTGAAATGTCCGGCGATCACTTTGCGCAACATCCCTTCGTGAGCAAACCGGTTCGTTCCGAGCGCATCGCGATCGCCCAGTCCGAGTGAATGTACCAAAGTCATGTCGCGCGGATGACCCGTGTCGAGGAACCGCTGCTCCAACGCTGCAAAGATGGCTTCTGCCGAAACCATTCCAGCGCCGTTGCCGCTGATCGCGACGGTATCACCATCACAAATCAGGTCCGCCGCTTCTCGCGCGCTTATGAATGTGGCTGCGCTCATTGTGGTTTCACCGGTTCCGGTAGACAGGCTTGCGCTTTTCACGAAAGGCTTGCACGCCTTCTTTGCAATCTTCGGTGGACAGCGCTTCAGCGGCAGCACTGGCATGATGCTGGCGCAAATCGGCGTGCATAGTCGAAAGAATACCCTTTGTGAGCGCCATTGCCGCGGGCCCGTTCGCCGACAGCCTTTCCAGCCAGCCGTTTACTTGCCTGTCCAAATCATCCGCATCCTCGGCTAAGGCCGTGATTAAACCCCAGTTCAACGCCACCTCTGCCGTAATCGGCGTACCCAGCAATGTCAGATGACGCGCCCTCCCGGGACCGATAAGCTCGGCCAGGCGGCGAATTCCCATCCAGCCTGAGATCATGCCGAGGGTGACTTCGGGCGATCCAAACTTCGCGAATTTGACCGCGATTCGCAGATCGGCTGCGAGCGCCAGCTCGAGTCCGCCGCCGAGCGCGTGACCCGAAACGGCAGCTATGACCGGCTGGGGCAAGGCGGCGAGGCGTTCAAATACGCTGATGCCGTAGAGAATCCAATCGCGGCTCATCTCGTAAGGCGAAAGAGAACCCCAGGCGTCGACGTCGCCGCCGGTACAGAAGAAGCGCCCGCGTCCACGGATAACAACCGCTCGAAGCTCGTGGTCCGCTTCAATCTCAGAAACCACGGATCTCAGCCGCTCGAGCATTCGAATCGTGAGTGCGTTCCCCTTATCGGGACGATTCAAGGTAATTTCGCCGTACGCGACACCAAGGTGTTGCGTGCGTGAAAACACGATTTCGGATTCCATGATAGATTCCTCGTTAGCAGCACCAGAGCCGTGGGTTTTGTTGCGCTCATTGTTGTATGCCGGCGAGGAGCGGTGGCGTTCAGTTATTCTTCTGCGCCTCCGTGTCGACCTGCGCGGCCGAGGCGAGGGCCACAGTCCTCCACTCTCCCTTGAAGCGCTGATCCAAATCCAGACGCTTCCCCGGAATGATCATCATCCCCTCGTTCAGCTTGATCATGACCGGCTTAGGAACGATTCCGCCAAACAGAGGTGTGATTTTGTCCAGTTCCTTACCGCTGGGCTTGTGCACTGCAAGCAGCGTATAAGACTTGTTCGCCGCCGTGATGCGTTCGAAAACAATCTTCAGAAAAAAGTGCTCAGACGGCTCCAGGCGCGAGTCGAACTGGGTGATGACGCCGTGCACTCGTGCGCCGCGCGGAATTTCACCCGACGCGCCCGGGAGCTTCACTGGAGCGAGCAATACGGCATCCACCGGATCGCCTGCGTAGGAATTATCATTGTTCACCGGCGTAGTAAGGGCGAGATGCAACGTTACCCCCGCCGGCACTCGTTCCGTGATGCCCGCCGGAAGAACGCCGGAGTGCGATTCCGCATCGGAATAATCGAACCGAAGTGTCGATTCGGAGCGAAACTCGTGACACTGCTGATATTGGCCGCGACTCACGATGTCCACGTGCTGGTCATCATCTACCGTGAACTGGAACGACTCGGGGATCAGCGCGTCGCGGCCCGAAATGGGGGCCAATTGGTAGTGGATTTCGGTTTCTGCGGAACACATGTTCGAACCGAAAGGTATCTCATCCGGAACCACCTTCAGTGTTACCAGCTCGAAGTTCCCGCCGCTCGCCCCGAAAGATCCGTGAAAGGGCACAACCTGATACTCGGTTCCTACCAGGATCGTATATGCTGAGGCTTCCTTCGATACTACAAAATCAAAGTTGAACAGCTGTTTGCTGTTGAGAGATGAAGTGCCTGTATAGGTGAACTCGATTCCTTTTCCCAGGAAGATGTTCTGCAAATAGCCGACGAAACCGCCGGAAGAGATCGGGCCTGTTTCTACAATATCGGAAATTCGATTGGAGGAGAACTGATTCTCGCCGTGCCAGGAGTATAACTCGGCGTCTTTCGATACGGCAACATCGAGACGTAGCTGGTCGCGCGCGAATTGTTTGCGCTGGGGCGGCGGCGAGGCGGGTCCGCACGCCGCACTCAGGGCGGTTATCGGCCGGAAATAAGATCGGATGAGTGTTTCGGTGCAGGCATAATTAGCCGATTTCGCGATCTGCTCTGATACGTTCTTCTTGACCTGCCGGAGGATCTCCTCAGGATCTTCCGCACCGGCACAGGCCATTGCGGCCAATAACAACAAATTGAATAACCTCACGGCGCGCACCTGCCTGATATGTTATCGGGTAACTGTGTAGCTCCGGGCCTGCAGCTTCTGCGCGAGCCGGATGCCAATGGCGGCGGCCAGCGCCAAGACTGCAGCTATGACTCCGAACAGCTTGCCGTGGGATGTGATGTACGTGAATGTTTCCTGGCCGTACTTTGCGCCAAAGTATGCCAAAGCGAAGTAACGTATCATGCGTGCCGCCACCACGACGG
Organism: Acidobacteriaceae bacterium; assembly: GCA_019233375.1. Taxonomy (GTDB): domain Bacteria; phylum Acidobacteriota; class Terriglobia; order Bryobacterales; family Bryobacteraceae; genus Bog-105. The sequence continues at coordinate 4,427 of JAFAMM010000282.1, read as the reverse complement.
TGGCGAAGTATCCGACGCGCACGCGCAACGCTCCCGCGCAGAAGACGGGCACCTTCATTGGAAGCGGAATGGGAGACAGAGCTGGGATGAAGACGGTCACCAGGCCGTAGCGATAAAACCAGCGATGCAACCGCGCCCCCAAACGGCTACCTGTGTGCCGCGCCAGTAGCACCTCGCCCCCTTTTCTCGCAATGTAAAACAGAACCAAACTCCCCGCCAGCGATCCCACAACCGCACCGGCGGCCGCGATATAGGCACGCTGCGGATGCGTGCTCGAAAATGCGATCAGCAAGGCATCTACCCCGCCCACAATGGGCAAACCCGCGGAATCAAAAACCGCAAGCACAAGTAGCCCCAGCGGACCCCACGCAAGCAGAAAACCGGCCGAATTACGCCAGAATGTCGAAAGATGATGAAACAGCGTTTTCAGGAGGAACTCCGCTGCCGGCCGATTTCGTCCTGCGACCCCAGCATGGCGATAAGGCCTTCTTCGTTCAAGACCGGAACGTTCAAAACCCGGGCTTTGTCAAGCTTTGAACCTGCTTCGTCGCCGGCCAGCAGATAACTCGTCTTCGCGCTTACAGATCCGCTGACCTTCCCGCCCGCCGCTTCAATCTTTTCTTTCGCCTGCTCGCGTGTCAGCCGCGGCAGTGTGCCGGTGATCACAAATGTTAAACCGCTCAGCGGGCCTCTTGTGGGCTTTTGCTTCGGGGCTGCAAAGCGAAGCCCTGCCTCTCGAAGCCGCTCCAGCAGCTCGCGGTTCCGTTGCTCGGCGAAGAACTGGTTGATCGATTGCGCGACCTTCGGCCCGACCTCGTTCACCTCCTGCAGACTCTCATTTGAAGCCGCTGCAATTGCATCCAGCTCACCGAAATGATTGGCCAGCAGCTGCGCCGTACGCTCACCAACGAACGGAATGCCCAAGCCGTTCAGCACTCGCCAGAGAGGCTGGGCGCGGGATGCGTCTATGTTGTGAATGACTTTTGAGGCGGATTTGGCGCCCATCCGGTCCAGCGCCGTCAAATGATCGGCAGTGAGGCTGTACAGATCGGCAATATTCCGCACCAAGCCTCGGTTCAGTAGCTGGTCCACCAGTGCCTCGCCCATTCCATCGATGTCCATCACTCCTCGCGAGGCAAAATGAAGCAGCGATTCGCGCAGGCGCGCCGGGCAGTTGGTGTTCACGCAGCGGCTTGCCGCCTCGCCTTCCTCCCGCACGATGTGGCCCCCACACACCGGGCAGGCGCGGGGAATGCGAAACGGTCGGCGGTGGAGGCCTTGCTCCACCACGCGGACAATCTTCGGGATCACATCGCCGCTGCGTTCTACCAGAACCGTGTCGCCGATTTCCACGCCCAGGCGAGCTATCTCATCCTCGTTATGAAGCGTCGCGCGTGAAACCGTCACGCCGCTTAGAGTAACGGCCTTGAGATGCGCAACCGGAGTAAGCGTGCCTGTCCTGCCGACCTGAACCTCGATGCTCTCGAGCACAGTGGTTGCTTGCCGTGCAGGGTACTTGAAGGCAATCGCCCACCGTGGGGCCTTTGCTGTCCAGCCCAACGCCTCCTGCTGCGCAATCGAGTCTATCTTCGCCACAACTCCGTCTATTTCGTACGGCAGATCATCGCGCTTAGGCTCCCACTCGCGAATGAACTCTAAAAGCTCATCCAGATTGGCACACCTACGACGATGCGGATTTACTTTGAAGCCGGCCTCCACCAACGCCTCGAGGCTGTCCCAATGCGATTCGAGTAACGGCCGGCCATCCTTGAGCAGAAAGTAGGCGAAATAGTCGAGCTGGCGAGCGGCCGTGATTGTCGGATCGAGCGCGCGCAGCGCCCCCGCAGCCGCGTTCCTCGGGTTGGCAAAACGAGACAACCCTGCGTTCGCGCGTTCTTCGTTCAACCGTTCAAACGAGCGCCGTTGCATGACCACTTCACCGCGAACCTCGAAGCCGCCTGACTCGGGCGATTGCCGCAGCCGCAGCGGCAGTGAACGGATCGTCCGGCTGTTCTCGGTAACGTCCTCTCCTACTCGTCCATCGCCGCGTGTCAGCGCCTGCTGGAGGCGTCCGGCGTTGTAGTACGCAGCCATCGACAATCCATCAAGCTTGAGCTCTGCGATGTACTGGTACTCTTCCGACTTAAGCAGTCCGCGCACGCGAGCGTCGAAATCACGGAGCTCTTCTTCATTCAGGGCGTTATCCAAACTCAGCATCGGCGAGCTGTGGGGAACCTTGAGAAAACCCTCACGCGGCTGGCCGCCTACACGTTGCGTCGGCGAGTCGGGAGTGCGAAGCTCAGGATGAGCCTCCTCCAGCTCGCGAAGCTCGCGCATCAACGCGTCGAATGCGGCGTCGGAGATCTCCGGCTGGTCCAATACGTAATAGAGGTACTCGTGATGTTCCAATTGCCTACGCAACTCTTCCGCGCGCTTTATGAGTGATTCGCTCATCCGTGAACCTATAATGGTGAACTTGGAATCGTTCCACGCAAAGCGCGCCGCCGTCATCTTCAATCCAATCGCAAGAAGGCTGTCGCGCAGCCGGCACTTGCTTCACCGTACCACCCGAATTTTGGCAGAGCAGGGGATTCACACTACCCTGGTGGGCACCACTGCACCCGGTACAGCCGGCTGTCAGGCGCGCAAACAAATTGAAGCAGGCTCTGATTTGATTATCGTTGCCGGGGGCGACGGGACCATTAATGAAGTCGCCGCTGGAATGCTCCACACGAATGTTCCCTTGGCCGTGCTGCCCGGAGGCACTGCCAATGTGCTTGCTCGCGAGATCCGTTTGCCGATGCAGATGACGGCAGCCGCTTCGATGGTATCGAAGCTGAAGCCCCAAAAGATCGCTATCGGACGCTTGCGGCTAAAAGACGGAACGCCGCGTCCGTTTCTCTGCATGGCGGGAGCGGGTCTGGACGCGAGCATTGTGTCTCACTTAGATATCGACCTGAAGGCGATTGCGGGTAAATTGGCTTACTATGCCGCCGGGTTTGCGCACGTGTTGCGACCGCTTCCCGAATTCGAGGTCGCTGTCGATGATCAGCGCTACCTGGCAAGTTTCGCTTTGGTCAGCAGAGTGCGGAATTACGGCGGAGACCTGGAGATAGCGCGCGGCGCTTCGCTGCTCCGCAACGATTTTGAGATAGTTCTGTTTCGTGGCCGTCACAGTTATCAATACCTGCCTTACTTTGTCGGCGTTGCGCTCGGACAAGTGCACCGGATGAGCGGTGTCAGCGTCCTTCGAGGACGATCTATCGCGTGTCGTACACCCCCCGGCGGACCCAATGTCTACGTTCAGGTCGATGGTGAGCTTGCCGGCCATCTTCCCATGTCTGTCGACATAGTGCCCGATGCTCTCACTCTCCTCGTTCCGCCGCAGTTCATCGCGCGAGAACAGTCATTCGTGGCTGTTCCCGCCTGCGCCTGACTGCCGCGAATGGACAATGTCACCCATTCGCTGACGGGTCTTGCCCTTGCACGCGCCGGTCTGAATCGCGTTTCCTGCGGAGCCGTTCTGCTGCTCTTGTTATCCGCCAACATTCCCGATATAGACATCACCGGCCTCCTCCGGGGACAACTGTGCTACCTGGAACTGCACCGCGGCTATACTCACTCGCTGCTCGCGTTACCCATCATGGCCGGTCTGTGTATCTTGCTGGCCGCTCCATTCCTGCGGCACAAAGTGCTCCGGCTTGGCCGCGCATACGCGCTCTGCTGCGTGGGTGTCGCAAGCCACCTCCTGCTTGACTGGACTAACAGCTATGGAGTAAGGCTATGGTTGCCCTTCTCGTCCCGCTGGCTACACCTAGATTTGAACGGTCTCTATGATGACTGGATTCTTGCTGTTCTCGCGTTTGCAGCGGTGTGGCCTCTGTTTGCCAAGCTGGTGAGCAGCGAAATTGGAGAGCGGCCGGCTTCAGGGCGGGGAACTGCCATTGCCGCGCTCGTTTTTTTTGTCCTCTTCGATGGCGCCCGGTTCATGTTCCATGCGAGAGCAGTGGAGCAACTGAATGCGAGGCTTTACGAGGACGCGCCGGCGGTGCAAGTGGCTGCGCTGCCAAATTCGAGCAACCCGTTACGATGGCTCGGCGTCGTGGAGACGGCGCGGGCTTACTCATTACTGGAGCTTGACGTCATTGCGCCGCTCAACGTGGAGGCCGCGCATGCTTTCTATAAGCCGCAAATCACCGCGGGGCTCCTGAAGGTAAAGGCCACCCCGCCGTTCCGGTATTTCTCGTACTTCGCCAGATTTCCAGTCTGGTCCGAGCAGCCGGCCGTGTTACGGACCGGGACGGGACGGCGGTACGAGCTGACGGATCTGCGCTTCGGCACGCCGGGTGCCGGCTCTTTCCATTGCGTCGCGTTGATAAATGAGGCCGGTTCCGTATTGAATGATCGATTCACGTTCGGATCGGGCC